>CAZWZH010000085.1:0-27352 GCA_964638775.1 uncultured Pseudomonadales bacterium | reverse complement strand
CTTGAGAATGTCCTTGCGCTCCACCTCGGCGACCTCCAGTTCCGCGAGGCGCGGCACGATGTGCTTCTTGAGCATCAGGCCGTAGTGCTTGATCGTATTGGGCTTGCAGTGCATGGCGACATGCTCGCGCTGATACCGCCCGGCAAGGTCGGCCACCGTCGGCGGGGCCTCGGGTTCGGCCTCGACCGGCGGCAATCCGGCCTTGATGCGCGCGATGATCCTCGCGGCGTCCTTGCGGGCCCGGTCCCGGGCGATGTCGCCGTGACGGCCCACGGTGAGGCGCCGGGACTTTCCGGCGACCCGCGTCTGCACCACGTAGACCTTGCGACCGCTCGGATAGACCCGGACACCGTAGCCCGGCAGCTCCCGGTCCCAGAACACGGTATCCTTGTCGTCGACCGACAGGCGGTCCACGGTGCGCTTTGAAAGGGTGCGGTAACTTGGCTGGGGCATCGCGTTTGTTGGTCGGGTTCGTGCCGGGCCGGATTCGACAATGTCGATTTTTCCGTAAGCGAATCGAAAGCGTCTGGCTCGAAATAGGGGCGTATTACATCGCATTTTTGGCGTTGGCGCAAGGGGCGAGACAAGTCGGGAAGTGAATATTTATAGAGCATTTACAATAGCTTATACGGGTTCGACGCACTGCGGCGCGTCTGTGTCAGCCGTTGGGAAACTGTGATGTTTCTTCTCGACACAAATGTGGTTTCCGAACTGATGCGCAGGTCACCGGACCCTGGGGTCGATGCGTGGACAGCCGCACGACCGGCGGAGGAACTGTTCTTCACCGCCATCGGCGAGGCGGAACTTCGCTTCGGGGCCGCCATCCTGCCCGCCGGCCGGCGCCGCGACACCCTGTTCTCGGAAATCGAGGCCATGCTCACGGACGCCTTCGGCAACCGGTTGTTGTCCTTCGACAGCAAAGCCGCACATCACTATGCGGACATCGCAGCCAAGCGCCGCTCAGCGGGACGTCGCGTCGAACCCATTGACTGTCAGATTGCAGCGATCGCCCGCTCTCGGGGCATGGCCGTCGCGACTCGAAACGTCCGGCACTTCGACGACATGGAGATTGAACTGGTCAACCCTTGGGAAGGGGCTTGAGACTGCCCGCCCGCCGGCATCCTGATAGCAGCCGGGTCTGACCGACGTAGCGCGCGCGCCGGCACGATTGGCGCGTCACGGGTGCGAGCGCAGGCCTGACGCCTCTATTGCCGCCGGAATCGTCCCCAGCTTTCCCAACGTCAACAGGTTGGCGCCGGACACGCCGGGGATGGTCGCCGCCTCCCTGAGCAACTCCGCGCAGATGTCGATGCCCTCGCTTTCCGGGTCCGATGCCTGCTCCAGGCGGTGGATGATTGCATCCGGAACCAGGGCGCCTTTCACGTTGGCCCGTATCCAGCGGGCGGCCTCCGCCGACGGCAGAGGTGAGAGCGCCATGATGAAGCTTGCCCGGTGCGTCAGCTTCGCGGCGACGATGCGGGCCATGTACCGGCGGGCGACGTCCATGTCCAAGCAGATCTGCAACTGCACGAAACTGGCGCCGGCATCGCATTTGCGTATGAGGTTCTTCGGCACCCAGCCGTCTTCGGGTTCGAACATCTCGGCGTTGGCGCCGATCAGGAAGTCGGGCGAGAGCCGATTCTCGTCCTCGTCCTGCTTCAGGCCCTGGATGTACGCCATGAACTCAAGCGCGGGCGTATCGAACACGTTGCGCACCCCGGCCCTGGCGCTTTTTGGAATCTTCGCGCCGCGGGCGATCAGCACGCTGGTGACGCCGAGCGCCGCAGCGCCGAGGAGGTCCTTCTGCAGCGCCAGGCGATTGCGGTCGCGGCAGTTCATGTGCACGACCGGGTCGATGCCGTTGCCGAGCAGTAGCGCCGCGGCGGCGAGGCCCGAGATGTGCGGTTGCTTGGCATCGAGCAGTTGCACCGCATCCACCGCCGGGCGGAGCGCCTCGGCCTGATTCAGCAGCGATGCGGCATCCTGCGCGTTGGCGAGGTTCAATTGGCCCGTGACCACGAAGTCCCTGGTTTTCAGTGCATTATTGAACGTCGTCGGCATCCGTCAGGCCCGATAGTTCGGCATGCCCACCATGCGCTTCAGCCAGGCATCGTGCGGGGGCAGCTTCTGCTGCGCGGTCTGGATTCCGTCGATCACCTTCTTGTGAATCGCCGGCCGCGGGCGGGACCGGCCGAACCACTCGTTGCATTCGTCGCGCAGGAAGTCCATGCCGTACAGGATGGCTTCGTAGCTGTGGTGGTTCCATAGCCTGCCCGTATCGACCGGACACCGGCCGTCAACGCCGGCGGCCGGCGCGCCCGGCGGCCCGGCCGCCTGGCCCGGCAGGAACTGGTCGACGAAATCCGAAGCCGTGGGCGGCTTGATGCGCCAGAAGTCGAGCTTGGCGCGCAACCGGTCGTTGATGCGCTCCGAACGGCCCACCTCCCGCCAAAATTCCGTATCCGTCCTGCGCGTGAGGCAATAGTGCATGTTGATGAAGTCGAGGATCTCGTAGTAGCGGTTGCGCATGAGGCGGTTGAACCGGAACGCCAGCGGTTCCATGTCTTCGCCGTACGGGAAATGCTCGGTGAGCAGTTCCGAGGCGATCTCGTTCAGGTACAGGCCCGTCGACTCCAGCGGCTCGAGGAATCCGCCGGCCAGGCCCATGGCCACGCAGTTCCGGTGCCAGAGCTTTTCCCGCACGCCAACCTTGAAACGGACCAGACGGGTATCGAGGCGTGCGGCATGACTGCCCTCGTAGTCGCGAATCTCACGTTCGGCTTCTTCTTCGGTGATGTGCGCGCTCGAATGGACGTAACCGACGCCGCGCCGGTTCTGTAGCGGAATATCCCAGACCCAGCCGGCGGACAGCGCGGTTGCCAAGGTGTGCGGGCGAACGAACCCCGGGTAGTGGGTCTCGTAGGGCACCGGCATCACCAGGGCGCGGTCGCAGAGCAGCCAATCGGAGAAGTCCACCCAGCGAACGCCAAGGGTCTTCTCGATCAGGATGGCGGCAAAGCCGGTGCAATCGATGAACAGGTCGGCCTTCAGGCGCCGTCCGCTTCGGGTCTCCAGCGCCGCGATCCCGCCATCTTCGGCCATTTCGATATCGGTCACATGCTCCAGATGATGGGTAACGCCCCGGGCCGTGGAAAAGTCCCGCAGGTAGTCCGCGTACTTCAGCGCATTCATGTGAAAGGCATAGCCCACCGGTATGCCGAGATCGGGCTGGTCGAACGCCTTGGGCGCCAGGCCCATCTCGCACAACACCGGCTGTGCGGAGACCGTGTTCATGTAGGGAACCGACCGGTCGCTCATGAGCCAGCGGCGGCCTGCGTCGTCCCGCAACCCCGCACCGAAGCGGCTGAACGGGTGGTGATAGAAACGCCGCTTTCCGTCGAGCCAGTTCACGAACCGGATGGATGCCTTGAAGGTGGCGTCCACGCTTTTCATGAACTCCAGCTCGTCGATGCCGATCATGGCCAGCGTCCGGTTGATATTCGGCACAGTCGCTTCGCCGACGCCGATGCGGGGCACGTCCGGCGATTCCACCAGGGCCACCTGCGCGGCTTTTCGATCGCCAACGTTCAGCGCGGCGTTGAGATAAGCCGCCGCCGTCCAGCCTGCCGAACCGCCCCCGACCACCAGTACGCGTTTTGCCCTCATGCAACCGGCCTGTTACCGCGACGTTGCCGATTGGATGCTGGGCGCGCTTGTGGCAAAAACCCGCATGGCATTCAGTTGTCGGCGCCCGGCACATCGGGTGGGACGCGGAATGACAGGCCTGGGGGTTGGATGCTCAGGTTTTCGGGCCTCTGCCTGCCGCGGCCGGGGTCGTAGGCCAGGGGGCCGGGGGGGATGTAGTCGAAGATGAAGGTGATGCGGTCTTTGGTTCCCCGGTTGGTGACGCTGTGCTGGGCCTGGTTGTTGATCTCGAAGGCGTGGCCGGGCTTGAGCTGGAAGGGGCGGCCGTGAATGGTGTACCAGACCTTGGGGTTGGTGGTGATGGGCACGTGGATGCGGTGTGCGCAATGGAACGACTGGTGAATGTCGCTGTGCGCCCGTATTCTGCTGCCGGCCTCGAGGTTTGCGGCGATGGCGCGGATGACTTCGCCGCCTTCGGCGTAGTGAGCGGTGACGATTTTCTGCATGACCGGCAAGGCGGCGTCTGCGATGCGGTTCCAACCGGGGCCGCGGCTCACCGCGCCCGCCGGCCAGGAATCGTCGTCCACCGCGATCATCACGATCGACAGGGTCTGGTCGTGGACGTAGAACGACTCCTGGCGGGACCGGTCTTCGTACCAGGCAACCTCTTCCTGGGCCAGGATGGCGTCGCGCAACGCAGTGGCGTCGACGGCGCCGAGATCGCGCAGCGGTACCTCGATGTCCATGGTGGCGGGCGATGTAAGATAGGCTGAAATTCTTTCGCTGCCAGCCTAAGTTCGGCCACCCATGAATGCAAACGGGCACCAGGCGCCCGCTCCGGGCGAACCACGTCACGCGCCGGCTGACGGCAGGGCCGGTTGCGGCGGGAGTTGACCGCGCCATGACGCTACGGCTGCCCAGGCTCGTCGCGACATCGGTCGTGCGCGGCACCCACAGGGACAAGAGCGAGGGCGGTGTTTTCGTCGTCGACTTTGAGGCGCGCACCACCGAGCAGCTCTTCGACTGGAACACCGGGGACATGGACTTCGAGGGCGCCAGTG
This sequence comes from uncultured Pseudomonadales bacterium, assembly GCA_964638775.1. Taxonomy (GTDB): domain Bacteria; phylum Pseudomonadota; class Gammaproteobacteria; order Pseudomonadales; family Azotimanducaceae; genus Azophilus. The sequence goes on along the minus strand of CAZWZH010000085.1, from coordinate 22,646 downwards.
GCGACCGTGGGCTGCGCGGCATCGCCATTGGCGACGAGGACGTGCTGATCGCCGGGAGCGACGTGCTGTTCCGCTGCGGCCCGGATTTCAGCATCAAGACATTCAGCCGCAACCGCTACCTGGACGACTGCCACGAGATCTGCCGCTACGGGGACAAGGTTTTCCTGACGTCGCCGGGTTTCGACAGCCTGCTCGCCTTCGACCTTGGCACCCGGGAGTACATCTGGGGCTACCACCTCATCCGGCAGCGCGGCCAATGGGCCGGCCACACCTTCGACCCGCGCTCGAACATGGGACCGGTGCCCGTCAACGACTACCACATCAACATGGTGCACGTTGACGGCACCGGCATCTACTTCAGCGGCCTGCGCACCGAGGCGCTGTTGCATCTGGGGAATGAAATGGAGGTTTCCGCGGTCTGCTCGCTGCCCGGTGAGGCGCACAACGCCCAGCCGTACAGGGACGGCGTGCTGCTGAACGACACGGAAAGCGGCTGCGTGCGTTACGCCGGCCGCGACGGAACCAGCCTCGCATTCAGGACGGCGTCCTTTGACGAGTCGGAAATCGAGTTCAGCGCCAAGGAAGACACCGGCGACCTGCGGCAGGGATTCGCCCGCGGCCTCTGCGTGATCGGCGAGCGGTTCGTGGCCGCAGGTTCGTCGCCGTCGACCATCAGCCTGTACGATTTCCAGTCTGAACAGCGGGTGGCCTCCGTCAATCTGTCGATGGATGTCCGCAACGCCATTGGTGGCCTTGCACACTGGCCGTTCGAAGCCTGAACCAAGCCTGATATAAGCTGCCACCCAATGAACGAGGGTCTACTGTCGTGAAGGAGCAATCCCGGGTCGTCGTCATCGGCGGCGGCATCGTCGGGGTCGCCGTGCTCTATCACCTGACCAAGCTCGGATGGTCCGATGTGGTGCTGGTTGAGCGCAAACAGTTGACCGCCGGGTCCACCTGGCACGCCGCCGGCGGCTTTCACGCCATGAACAGCGACCCCAACGTGGCGCGGTTGCAGGCCTACGGCATATCGGTGTACCGGGAGGTGGAGGAGATCAGCGGCCAGGACGTCGGCATGCACGTCACCGGCGGCATCCAGGTCGCCGCAACCGAAGAGCGCTGGGAGAACATCAACTACGAGCACGCGAAACACCGGGTGCTCGGCATCGACAGCCACCTGCTGACACCGGACGACATCAAGAGGCTCTGCCCGATCATGGACACCACCGGCGTAATCGGCGGGCTGTTCGACGGCAATGAAGGCCACATCGACCCTTACGGCTCGACCCAGGCCCTGGCCGGGGCCGCGCGCAAGGGCGGCGCCGAGGTCTACCTGAACACGATGGTCGAAGATCTGGTGCACCGGCCGGACGGCACCTGGACGGTGGTCACGGACCGGGGAAACATCCATTGCGAACACATCGTCAATGCGGCTGGGCTCTGGGCCCGGGAAGTGGGCGCGATGGCCGGCGTGCATGTCCCCATCGTCCCCATGGAACATCACTACCTGCTGACCGAAGAGCTGGACGAACTCGTGGGATGGGACAGCGAGCTGCCCCTGGTTCTCGATCTGGACGGCGAGATGTACCTGCGCCAGGAACAGAACGGCGTGCTCCTGGGCGTCTACGAACAGAATTCAACGCCCTGGTCCGTCAAGGGAACGTCCTGGGACTTCGGCGAAACCGACCTGCTCGAAGTGCGGCTCGACGACATTGCCGACGCGCTCACCAGGGGATTCGAGCGATTCCCGTCCGTTTCCGAAGCCGGATTCCGGCGCATCGTCAACGGGCCTTTCACGTTTGCGCCCGACGGCAATCCCCTGGTGGGTCCGGTACGGGGCGTGCGCAATTACTGGTCGTGTTGCGGCGTCATGGCGGGGTTCAGCCAGGGCAGCGGCGTGGCTCTGGCTCTTTCCCAGTGGATGATCGACGGCGAGCCCGAAGGCGACGTTTTCGCGATGGACGTGAACCGCTTCGGCGCCTATGCGACGAGCGCCTACGCGGTGGAGAAGGCGAAGGAATTCTACGAGAACCGGTTCTATCTCCTGTGCCCCAACGACGAGTGGCCAGCCGCGCGGCCGCTCAAGACATCGGCCCTGCACAGCCGGCTCGAGGCGGCAAACGTCGTGTTCGGCTCATCCTTCGGCCTCGAAGTGCCGCTCTGGTTCGCGCCGGAGGGAACCGAGCCGGCCGAGCGGCCGAGTTTCCGTCGCTCGAACTCCCATGACCCGGTCGGCGAGGAATGCCGGGCGGTCGCCGCCGGCGTTGGCATTATCGACGGAACCTCGTTTGCGAAATACAACGTTTCGGGCCCGGACAGCGCAACCTTTCTGAACCGGCTGCTGGCCGGCCGCCTGCCCGCGGTGGGCAGGATGCGCATGGGCCCCATGCTTTCGCCAACCGGGCACATGAAGGGCGACCTGACCCTGATGCGCCTCGCCCCCGACCGCTTCCGCATCATCGGTTCCGGCTACCTGCAGGAATACCACATGCTTTGGTTCGAACAGCATCTGGGCAATTGCGATGTAGAACTCGTGAATTGCTCCGATGAACTGACGGCAATCTCGATTGCCGGTCCTGCATCCCGCGAGTTGATGCAATCGGCCGCCAACGGGGACTTCGACACCGCCGCAATGCCGTTCATGTCGGTGCGCACGATGAATGTGGGGCTCGCCGAGGCCCAGGTGGCGAGGGTGTCGTTCACGGGCGAACTCGGTTACGAGGTCTATGTTCCGGCAACGTATGCGGGCGCGGTTTACGACCGGCTCGTCGAAGCCGGACAGAAATTCGACATCCGGCCGTTCGGCAACCGCGCCCTTGTGTCGATGGGCATGGAAAAGAGCTTCGGGGTCTGGTCCCGGGAGTTCACGCCGGACTACACGCCGGCGATGTGCGGCATGGACCGGTGGATCGACTACACCAAGGCGGACTTCGTCGGCCGCGAGGCGGCGCTTGCCGACCGCGACGGGGAACCCGAGCACCGGCTGGTCGCGCTCGAAATCGATGCCGGCGAAGCCGATGCCTGGGGTTACGAGCCCATCTGGCTCGATGAAAACTACGCCGGCTACGTCACTTCCGGGGCCTACGGGCACCGGGTCGGGAAAAGCCTGGCGCTGGGCTACGTCAAGTCGCCCTATCTCGGGTCGCCGGCAAGCGAGTTCTCGGTACACCTCGTCGATGGCAAGAGGCCGGCCCGGCTGTTGGCCAGGCCCCCATATGACCCGAGCGCTTCGAGAATGCGTTCCTAGCCTGCCCTGTCGATGAACGAACGACGTCCAATCACGAACGGGTCCGGCAACCCGAAATGATCGTTACCGACCGTTTCGTCTATATCCACGTTTCACGCACGGGCGGCACCTTCCTCAACAAGCTGATAATGAACGAGGTGCCGGGCGCTCGGATGCTTCAGTATCACGGGCACCTCGAAGACCTGCCGGCGGCATTCGCGCACCTCCCGGTCATCGGTTTCGTGCGCAATCCGTGGGACTGGTACGTCTCCATGTTCAGCGACTACCGCCGCAAGGGCCAGTTCGTATTCGGTGTTCTCTCAGACCGCGGAACCCTCGATTTCGAGCCCACGGTCACCCGGTTTCTCAATCTCGGCGACGGCAGCCCGGCAAGCCAAAGACTCCTGTCGCATCTGACCCGAATCGCACCGCGAGCCATCGACCCACGCCGACGCGCCCCCAATCACCTGCCGGGGCTCCGCTCGGATCATTTCGCGAACTATCCCGGGGGAATCGGCTACTTCGGCTGGCTGTTCGAGCTCATGTTCCGGTCCGACCGCGGCCATGCCATCCACATCGGGCGTTTCGAAAACCTGCGGGAGGAGGCTCACCGCCTGTTCGAAGAGACCGGCACGCCGATCACGGGCCGCATTGCCGCGTACCTCGACGATGCTCCCCCACTCAATCCGAGCCCGCGTCCGAAGCATTTCGTGGGCGCCTACGGCCCGGAACTGGAACAGTTGGTTGCCGAGAAAGAACGCGCGATCATCGACCGCTTCGGCTACGAGTTCTCCGAAGCGCACAAGTACCCGAAAACCGACTATTTCAGACACCTGGGGCCGGCCGACATCACCGCCCTGGTTCGGCGGGTGAGGGAGATCCCCGAGTCGCTGTGGGAATCGCAAAACGAAGCCAAGCCCAACAAGATCGCGCAGCTCAACGAAACGCGCCACATCATGTTCCGTTTCATCACCGACACGGAAAGGGTGTTCGACTACAGCGACCATCCCGTGCTATGGAACGAGTGGAAGAACGCGCTGCTGCCGGTCATGAACCAGGCGGCGGAAAAGCTCGGTTACAGCGATTACCGCTTTCCACGCGTCATGCTCGCGAGGGTGCCCGCGGGCGGCGACATTTCCGGCCACTACGACGGCGAGGCCAGCCACTACGTCCACAAGATTCACGTGCCGCTGATCACGAACGAAAAGGCCGTCTTTCACGTCGGCCGGCAGGCAATGCACATGCCGGCCGGGGAGATCTACGAGGTGAACAACAAACGCGTCCACGCCGTCAGGAACGACGGCGCGACAGACAGGATTCACCTGATCTTCGAGTGCTACAACACGGAAGACTACGGAAAACCCGACTGAAGGGTCCATGGGCGAGCGACGGGTGACTGGGACGCCGCCGCAGGCGCAGACACCCTCCATTCGCGACAGCCGGCAGCCCGGCGGCGTCGCCGGCTCGACGGGGAGCCGGCGAATTCCCGCTCCGCTTTCGCAGAATCGAACCTGGTGGCGGAATGGCCGGCGCTCGCCGCTTCAACGGTCGAACAGCTTCGGGCGCTCCCAGGCAATCGGTTCGACCTCTTCCCCGCCTTCGATCGTCCGGGCACACTCATGCCCCGAATACACCGCATGGACGATCGCGCCCGGCGCCCGGCAATCGCCGATGCTTCGCACGCTGGAGATGCCCGCTCGAGCCGAGCCGTCACCGTCGGCAACCAGTTCCCGGTACAGGCGATCGTTCGGCTGCCGAACCCCAACGATGACCAGGGCGCCACAATCGATCGACCTGACCGTCCGATCGCGGAAAACGCCCGTCAGTTCGACTGCGCCGTCCGCAAACCCGGTAACGGTATTCTCGAATTCGGTGCGTATTCCCAGTTCGATCATTCGCGAGCGGACCTCCGCCAATTCGTTGTTCATGAACGTCCAGGCGGACACGGCGTTCGCGTTGGTTACCAGCGTCACCTCGTGACCGCGCCCGCGCAGCAGCTCGGCCAGGCAGCCGCCCATGTAATAGTGGTCGAAGTCGTAGATGACGACCGGGCCTTTCAGGTTCGCCCCGGCGAGCACATCGTCCGGCGTGAAGACCGCGTCGCTTGCGAATCCCGCGCAGGGGTATCCGTTGCTGCCGAGAGTGTCGGTAGTCCACTGGGCGCCCGTTGCGACAACCACGTGGTCGCTGCCGAATTCGAAGACGTCCCGGGCCGTCAGCCGGCTGTCGCGATAGACCGCGACATTGGCCATCGACTCGATCAGGTGAGTTCTGTAGTCGCGCACGCGAGCCCAGGTGGCCAGACCCGGCAGCTTCGACTCGATCGTCACACGACCGCCGAGGTCCTTGCCCGCCTCCGCAAGCGTGACCTCGAATCCGCGCTTGCCGAGGATGCTCGCGCATTCCAGCCCGGCCGGCCCGGCGCCCACCACGAGAACGCTGGTTTCCGCGTCACCGGGCGGAACCCGTTCCGGATGCCAGCCCCGCCGCCATTCCTCGCCCATGGTGGGATTCTGGGTGCAGCGAACCGGCACCCCATCGTGATACGACGACACGCAGATATTGCAGCCGATGCACTCGCGTATCTCGTCCTCGCGCCCCTCGTTGATCTTCGCCGGCAGAAACGGGTCGGCGATGGACGGCCGCGCGGCGCCGATGAGATCGAGTATGCCGCGCCTGATCTGGCTCACCATGGCGTCCGGGGAGGTGAACCGGCCGACGCCGACCACCGGTTTCGAGGTCAGCGCTTTCGCGAAGCCGACAAAAGGCTCCTGGGCGCCCTGTTCGGCGAATCGCGCCGATGCGGTTTCCACCACCCAGCTCGACGACTTCAGGTCCCAGAGGTCGGGCAGGTCGGAGAGCATCGAGACGACCTCGTGCGCCTCCGATTCCATGTGTTCGCCGGGCACCCCGAGCAGTTCGTCGGTACTGAAGCGCAGGGCGACGGCACATCGGTCGCCGACGGTCTCCTTGAGGTCTTCCAGGATCTCCCGGGTCAGCCTGGCGCGATTCTCCAGGCTGCCGCCATACTCGTCCGTGCGCCTGTTCATCCATGGCAGCAGGAACTGGTACGGCCCGAAACTCATGCCCGTATAAACGTAGACGATGTCGAAGCCCGCCGACCTTGCGCGTTTCGCCGCATCGACGTGCCAGCGGCGGAACTCGCGAATGTCCCGCTTGTCCATGGCCCGCGACCCGGCCAGGTTCATCCACCCGGGATAGGTCGATTCGCTCACGATGCCGGAAGCCGACATCATCGGCATGCGTGTCATGCGGTTACCTGCGCCACCGCCGCCGTGCCAGAGTTCGACACCCGCCAGGGCGCCGTGGCGATGGACTGCGTCGACCATCAGGGCATGCACGGGGATGTCCTCGTCATCCCAGAGGCGGGCAAAGGGAAGCGGTGCATCGTCGGAACTCGGATGAATCGAGCAATAGCCCGTATTCACCACTCCCCAACCGCCTTCTGCCCGAATCGCGCGCATGGCCGCCCGGGTGTGCGGCATCGCGTTGCCGGTGCCGAGTGCGTGCGGCGTGCAGTAGAAACGGTTCGGCGCCGTTACCGGGCCGATTCGTACCGGTTCGAAGAGAATGTCGTAGCGGGGATTCCTGCTCAACTTCGAGGCAATCCCCGCTCAGGACTTTTCGGCTATTGCCTCTCCCAGCGCGCCCGCAGGTAGTAGAACCCGCCATTGAAGCTGAAGGGAGAGCTTTCCGGGTAGATCAGCCCGGCCACCTCGCCCGCCGGATTCATCTGCGGATAGGCATCGAATGCGTTCTGCGCACCCGCCAGCAACGTGACCTGCTCACCGATGTCGTAGGAGACCTCGAAGTCCATCAGGAAATCCGGATCCGGGTAGTAGGACACCGAGGCGTCGTTGGTCGGTGCATCGTAATAGTCACCGTAGTAGCGCCCCCGGGCCATGAAACGCCAGGGCCCCTGCAGGTGCGTCCAGGTGATCACGAAACGCGTGTCCGGGCGGCCCCTTTCGATCTGCAGGCGACGGTTGTCGCTGGTGAAGTCCGGGTTGAACCTGCTGAGTTCGATATCCGACCAGTTGGCGACCGCCGTCAGGGTCGAGGTGCCGCCGCCGAGGTCGAACGGCAGGGTGACCACCAGGTCGACACCCTGCACCTTGACATCCTGCTGGTTCGAGAAATAACGCACCGAGGTGAAGCTGGTCGCGTCGCTGACACCGGCCGCGAGCAGCGACTGAATATCGCTTTCGTCCAGATTGAAGCGGCTGGTGAAGGCGATGCGGTCCTCGATCTTGATGTTGTAGTAGTCGATGGTGACATCGGCGGGGCCGGCCTCGAACACGGCGCCGAGCGTGATGTTCGTCGACTCTTCCGGTGTCAGGGCCTGGGTGCCCTTCTGCTGGGCTACGGGGTTGGTCGGCGGCAGTGTGGCGATGTCGGCCAGGAACCCCATGTTGAACTCGGTGGTGACGTTACGCAGGTTGGCCTGCCCGGCCGTGGGCACGCGGAATCCCGTGCTGACCGCGCCGCGCAGGGCCATGGCGTCGGTAACCTGAACGCGCAGCGCGATCTTGCCGTCCAGCGTGTCGCCGAATTCCTTGTAGTCTTCGTAGCGCAGTGCCGCGCCGACCAGCAGCCGTTCCGTCACGTTCGACTCCAGGTCGAGATAGGCGGCGATGGCGCTCGACTTGTGGCTGCCCGCATCGCCCGGCTGGAAACCCGGGAAGCCGTTGGAGCCGATGCCGAAGCCCTGCGCAGCCAGGCCGTATTCGGTGTCGATGTAGAAGGAGTTCGGCTCTCCGTTGGTGATCTTGAAGGTTTCGTCCCGGTACTCGAAGCCGGCCGCGACGTTTACGGGCCCGTAGAAGTTGGCGAAGTCGACCGGCCTCGATACGTCAAGGTTCACCACCCGGTCGGTCTCGGTGTAGGCGCCCGCCTCGTAGTGGACATCGATGTCGTTGCGCTGGCCGAGCAACTGGGGATTGATCGTATTGTAGATATAGAACTCGGCGTTGCTGCGGCCGGCCACGGCGCTGAGGTCGAAGTACCAGGCGCCGAGCTGCCCGCGGACGCCGCCAGCCATCGAGTAGTCGTCGATGAAGGCGCCGAACTGGGGTGTGAAACCGCCCGGAAACTTCTCGTAGAGGGTGTAGCAGTTCGGGTCGGCCCCTACCGCGGCCATCCCGGCGGCATCCGGCACATTGTTGCGGATGGGTATGACCGGGCATTGGTAGGAGAGGTCGCCGGAGAGATTGGCGACCTTGACGGTGGGCTCGCCGTCCACCATCGGCCCGCGGAAAACGCCGCCGCGGGTATGCGGATTACGGAAATAGAAGCCGCCTTCCACCTGGCGCTCGGCCCAGTTGCCGAAGGCATAGGCTTCCATGCCGTTGCCGAGGTCGATGCCGAAGTTGCCGAACAGCTTGAAGTCGTCGGAGTATTCCGGCGCGCCCCAGATCTGTGCCGCGGGCTGGCGCACGTTGGTGTTCCCCGCATCGATCAGGTCCTGGGCATCGCCCCGCTGCCGGCTGCGGCTGGTGGGGTCGGATTCCTTCCATTCGAAACTGAAGTTGGCGAAGCCGTATTCGGTAAGCGGCAGGCCGACGTTTGTCGACAGGGTGAGCGCATCGCCGTCGCCTTCGTAGTGGCTGCCCCACTTGGCGTCCACGGCCATGCCGGAATTGTCTTCCCTGAGGACGAAATTCATGATGCCGGCGATGGCGTCGGAGCCGTACTGGGCGGAGGCGCCGTCGCGCAGCACTTCGAGCCGGTCCAGCGCAATGGCGGGAATGACGGAGACGTCCGGACCTTGCGAACCGCCCGAAATGCCCGCTCCGAGCAAGGCGATGACGGCGGCCCGGTGGCGGCGCTTGCCGTTGACCAGCACGAGCGTGGCGTCCGGCGCCAGGCCCCGGAGCGTTGCCGGGCGGATGAAGGTCGCCGCGTCGCTGATCGGCTCCTGGCTGACGTTGTAGGACGGGACCAGGCTCGCGATCAGCGAATCCATGTTCGAATCGCCCTGTGCGGAGAACTCGTCGCCCCCGATCACGTCGACCGGAACGGGCGAGTCCGCGGCGGAACGGTCCCGGCGCCGCGAGCCGACCACGACGACTTCTTCGATTTCCCCGGTCGCCTGGGCGACCTGCGCTTCGTCCGCGGCTTCGGCCTGGGCGAAGTTTGCCCAGCACAGCGCCAGTACTGCAACGCCGGTATGGATCACGCCGGTTCGGAAAAACTTCGATGTTGCGATGAATTTCATTGCTGATCCCCTTCTTGCATGGCTGCCAACGTGGCTGCCGACTGCAACCGGGCCTGTTTCCGCTATCGCGTCAGGCTGCCGGTTGCCGTTTGAATTTCCGGGACGAAACCCTTGTTTTCGGGGCACATCCCATTCGACCTGCCACAACCGGCGCATTCTCATCGTTTGGGGTTGATTCCGCAACAGTCCTAGAGGGAACAAACCTGGAAATCTGTTCCAAGTGTAACCGTTAATACTCCACAGCTATTTGATTTTTAATCCTTTTTATAAATTTAAAAAAATGAATGCAACAGCACATAAAGAGCCAGAACAATTAGCATTGTTTCAAAAACAAGACCGAAACGGGCACCATGCGCGCACCGCCCCCTCTCCCCGGGGCACACTTGAAACCACTCCGCACCGGCGTAGAATCGAATGCAGTTCCGGTGGTTCGCTCAGCATTCGATGCACCAACGGGAAGTCACGGGCCCGCCGGCGGGCGCCCTGACGTGATTGCCACTCGGGAGGTTTGATCCGCTTTGCACGCCGACCCCACTGGCGGCGCCACCGGTGCCGGGCCCGATCAGCCGGGACCCGCTTCTTCCGCCCTGTTCGACGGATACGAATTCGAAGAACGCTACCACGACGAGATGTTCACCGCTCTCGGGCAGCCGCGGCCACAGTGTCATGCGCTGATCGGGGCGCTCACGGAACTGCCCGCCGACGAACTCGGCAGCCTGCAGCAGCGGGTGAACCGCGCGCTGCTGCACGAGGGAATCACCTTCACGGTCTATGGTGACGAGGAGTCCATCGAACGGGTCTTCCCCGTCGACTGCGTACCCCGGCTGTTGCTCGCGAGCGAATGGGAACACATCGAACGGGGGCTCGTTCAGCGGGTTCGGGCACTGAACCTGTTTCTGGCCGACGTCTACGGCCGGGCCAGCATCCTCCGGGACGGCGTGGTGCCCGAGGACCTGGTGCGGGGCTGCCCCAACTACCGGCCGGAAATGGAAGGCGTGAAAGTGCCCCTCGATGCCTATGTGTCGGTCTGCGGCAGCGACATCGTCCGTACCCACGACGGCTTCATGGTGCTGGAGGACAATCTGCGCGTTCCATCGGGCGTCTCCTACATGCTTGCCTGCCGCCAGGCGATCCGCCGGGCCTGGCCACGGGTGTTCAGGGGCTACCGGGTACGCCCGGTCGAGCAATACGGCACCGAGTTGCTGCGGGTGCTGGAGTCGCTGTCACCGAACGGCGAGTCTCCGAGCATCGCCCTGCTCACCCCCGGCATCTACAACTCCGCCTACTACGAACACGCCTTCCTCGCCTCCGAGATGGGGATCGAACTGGTGCGGGGCGACGACCTGACCGTACAGGGAGACCGGCTGTACATGCGCACCACCCGGGGCCTGCGCCCCGTGGACGTTCTCTACCGGCGGCTCGACGACGACTTCATCGATCCCCAGGCGTTCCGCCGAGACTCCGTGCTCGGCGTGCCCGGGCTCTTCGAGATCTACAGGAAGGGCAACCTGGCAATGGCCAACGCCCCGGGAACCGGCGTGGCGGACGACAAGGCCGTCTACGCCTACGTGCCGCGCATCATTCGCTATTACCTCGACGAAGAACCCGTTCTGCTCAACGTGGAAACCCATCTCTGCCGGGAACCGGAAGGGCTCGCCTACACCCTCGAGAACCTCGACGAGGTCGTTGTGAAGGCGGTGGGGGAATCCGGGGGCTATGACATGCTGGTGGGCGTGCACGCCAGCCGCGCCGAGCGCAAGGCGTTCGCCGAGAGGATCCGCGCCAATCCCGCAAACTACATTGCACAGCCGACGCTGGACCTGTCCCGGGCCCCCTGCCTGGTCGACGGCCGTGTCGAGTCACGCCATGTCGACCTCAGGCCGTTCGTGCTGCACGGCGCAGAGACCCGCGTGGTTCCAGGCGGGCTCTGCCGCGTGGCGCTGCGCAAGGGGAGCCTGGTCGTGAACTCCAGCCAGGGCGGCGGCGCCAAGGACGCCTGGATCGTCGAGGACCGGGAGTGGGCCGGACGGTAGGTCGATGCTAGCGCGGGTCGCCGACAGCCTCTACTGGATGAACCGCTACCTGGAAAGGGCTGAATTCAGCGCGCGCCTGGTCAGCCTGCAGGTGCAGCGGCTGCCGGTGGGTTCCGCCGCGGAAATCGCCAAAGGCTGGCAACTGCTGTTCGCCGGCCTCGGCGCCGACCCGTCGGAATTCGTTCCGCCCGGCAGCCTGGAGGACGACGACTATCTGTTCGCGGACGGATACACGCTCACCGACCTTTTGACCTTCGAGACCGGCAACCCCGCTTCCATGCTGAACTGCATGACCGCCGCCCGGGAGAACGCCCGCGAGGTGCGCAGCAGCATCGGTCCCCGCATCTGGTCGAGCCTCAACCGGGAATACCTGGCGCTGCGCCGGACACGGCTGGTCGACGTGTGGAAGCGTGAGCCGGAGCTGCTCTACCGGGACATCGCCGAGGGCATCGAGCGCTTTCACGGCGTCTGCGATACCTCGATGCGCCACGGCGAAGAGTGGTGTTTCATGCAGCTCGGCAAGTACGTCGAACGGGCGCAGTTGGTGGGCTCGCTGCTCGCGGCGCACTGCGGCGAAGGTCCGGTTTACGCGCACGGCGACGCCGAGTGGCCGGTTCTGCTTCGGTCCTGCAACGCGTTCGAGGCATACGGCCACGAGTACGGGGGCGCCTTCGAGGAAGGCAATGTCCTGCAACTGCTGGTGCACGAACCGGAGCTGCCTTTTTCGCTCCGTTTCTGTCTGGAGCGGCTGCACTCCGGCCTCAGCGTCATCGACCCCGCCCCGCCCGGCGAATCCCGGCCTCCTCCGTTCGCAATCCTGCACCGGCTCGACGATCTTTTCGACAGGTACGCAGAATCCTCTGCCGACATCGAACCCCCGGATTCCCGAAGCCTCGGGCCGATACGCCTTCAGTTCCGGGAATTTCATGATGCCCTTGAACGGAGTTACGTGTACTATCCGGTGAATGCTTGACACCGGCAAACCAGCCTCTATCGAGACTAGCGTCGACGTGTGCCTGGCACCGGAACTCACCCAGGCCCTGGGCGCACTGGCGGAAACCATCGAGCAGTTTGCCGCCAGTCACTCAATCGAGGGGGAAATCCCTTTCCGATTGAACCTGGTTCTTGACGAACTCGTCACGAACAGCGTCAATTACGCACTGCCGGAGGTAGCGGAACCGCTGCTGCGCGTGCGCCTCACCCGCACGCCGCATGGCGTGACCGCGCAATTGGAGGATAATGGCGCCGCGTTCGACCCGTTCCAGGATGCACCGAAACCGGATACGTCCAAGGCGCTGGACGAGCGGCCGATAGGCGGGTTGGGCGTATTTTTCGTGACGCAGTTCGCCGACAGCGCGAGCTACGAGCGGGAGGGCGGGGTCAATCGGATTACCTTGCGGATGAAAACGGAGACTTGAATGAGCGATCAGACTCAACTTTCGGTAGAAACCGAACAGCACGACAAGGGGGTGATCCTGTGTCCCAGCGGGCGCGTGGACGGCACCAACGCGGGAACGTTGGAAGGTGTCATCCGGGATCAACTGGAAGGGGGCCAGTCCGTACTGGTATTCGACTTCAGCGGTCTGAACTACATAAGCAGTGCCGGCTTGAGGGTACTGCTGGTGGCGGCAAGGGATACCCAGTCACGAGGCGGCAAGTCGGTGTTCTGCGGCCTGTCCAAACAGATCGCCGAGGTATTCGCGGTCAGCGGGTTCGACAAGATCCTTGCCGTTCACTCCAGCCGCGACGAGGCGCTCGGGGCCATCTGAGCAAGGTCTGGCAGCCCGGCCGCCGCCATGGCTAATTCACGAATCCTGATGGTCGACGACGAGGTTGACCTCGAGTTACTGGTACGCCAGCGGTTCCGCAGGCGCATCCGCAAGGGAGAATTCGAATTCCTCTTCGCCCACAACGGCGTGGAAGCGCTGGAGACCCTCGAGAATAACCCCGACATCCGCCTGGTGCTCTCCGATATCAACATGCCGGAAATGGACGGGCTCACCCTGTTGAGCCAGCTCGAAAGCGCCAATCCGGAGATTTGCGCCGTCATCATTTCCGCCTACGGCGACATGGCAAACATCCGCACGGCCATGAACCGGGGGGCGTTCGACTTCGTCACCAAGCCCATCGACTTCAACGACCTGCAGATCACCATCGAGAAGACGCTGGCGCATATCGAGATGATCCAGCAGGCGCTCGCTTCCCGCGACCGCCTAGTCTCACTCAAGCAGGAGCTTGCGGTCGCCAAGAACGTGCAGGAGTCGGTGCTGCCCGCAGTGCCGCCCCCCAGCGAGTATTACGACCTCTATGCCCAGATGACCCCAGCACGGGAGATCGGCGGCGACTTCTACGACTACTTCAGGCTGGACGATCACCGGCTGGGGCTGGTGATCGCCGATGTCTCCGGCAAGGGCGTGCCGGCGGCGCTTTTTACCATGGTGACAAGGGCCCTCCTGAAATCCGCGGCGCGCAACCACGAATCGCCCGCCTACTGCCTGAGCGAGGTCAACGAGCTGCTCAGCCAGGAGAACGATGCGTGCATGTTCGTGACCCTGTTCTACGGCGTGCTGGACCTGCGCGACGGCAGGCTGCAGTTCTCGAACGGCGGGCACAACCCGCCGCGCATCGTGCGCGGAGGCAACGGCGCCATCGAGGCCGTTCCGCAAACCGGCAACCTGGCCCTTGGCATTGTGCCCGGCCACGAGTTCAATCAGGACGAAATCCAGCTCGACATCGGCGATGCGCTGTTTTTCTATACGGACGGCATTACCGAGGCGTGCAACACCACCGACGATGAATTCGGCGAAGACCGTCTGGACGATCAACTGGGCGAAAAACGCCATTCGGCCATGGGCGACCTCGTGGATGTCGTGGTCAAGGCCGTCGAGGACTTCGCCATCGGCATGGAGCAGTTCGACGACATGACCTGCCTGGCGCTGCGCTGGAACGCCGTCAAACCGGCGGACGTCGCGCCCGGAACGCACTGATGCGGCGCTCGCTGCTGCCCGCAGCGGCACTGCTCGCGCTCGCCGCCCTGCCCGCGGCGGGCGAAGACCCCGCAAATCCCGGCCAGCCCGCGGAATACCTGTTTGGGCAATCCGCGGCACTGAGCGGCCCCGCGAGCGCCCTGGGAACGGGAATGCGCCTGGGGCTGCTCGCGGCATTCGAGGAAGTCAACCGGGTCGGCGGCGTACACGGGCGCCGCCTGGCGCTGACGACGCTGGACGATGCCTACGAGCCCGAAGCGGCCATCGCCAACACCCGCGAGCTGATCGAGAAGCACGATGTGTTCGCACTGGTCGGCGCCATCGGCACGCCCACTTCCAGGGCGGCACAGCCCGTGACCAGTGACGCGGGTGTGCCCTACATCGCCCCCTTCACCGGTGCGCAGTTCCTGCGCGACGCCGGCGAGCCGGCAAACGTGGTCAACGTGCGGGCCTCCTACTTCCAGGAAACCGCCGAGATCGTCGCGCGCCTGACCAGCGATCTCGGCATCCGGCGCATCGGCATCTTCTACCAGGACGACTCCTACGGCCGAGCCGGCCTCGAGGGCGTGCGCCGGGGCCTCGAGTCCCACGGCCTGACGCTGGCCGCCGAGGTGGACTATCCGCGCAATACGGTAAGCGTCAAGGTGCCGCTGCTCGACCTGCGCCGGTTCGACCCCGAGGCCGTCATCATCATCGGCGCCTACCAGCCGGCGGCAACCCTGATCCGGTGGGCCAGGCGGCTCAACTTCGACCCCGTATTCGTCAACATCTCGTTCGTCGGCACCTCCGCCCTGGCCGAGGAACTCGGTCCGGCCGGGGCAGGCGTCTACATCACGCAGGTGGTGCCCTTTCCCGGCGACGGCAGCATTCCCGTCGTCGCCAGCTATCAGCGGGCCCTCTCCTCGGTCGCCACCGACAACGAGCCCGGCTTCGTCTCCCTGGAGGGGTATCTGGCCGGCCACCTGGTCGCGGAGGGATTGCGCCGGGCGGGGCCACAGGCATCGCCCGCATCGTTTCTGGATACGTTGCGGCAGACGCCCAGCATTGACCTCGGCGGTTTCGAATTGGGATACGGCCCCAACGACAATCAGGGTTCCGACCGCGTGTATCTGACCGTTATCGACCGCAACGGCGAGGTCAGGCCGGTCGCCAGGATGGCCAGGCGATGAGCGACACGCCGGAGAGCAGTGCCGTGACCGGAAAAGCGCCGGCTCCCGATGCCAGGGAGGTGCGGGCCATCAGGAAGCGGATCGGCATCGGCCCGCAGATCTACATGGGGCTATTCGGCAGCGTGGCGCTCGTGAGCATCGCCAGTTTCGTTGCCTACTACTTCCTGGACGAGATCGTCGACTACCAGTCGCGCCTGGCCGTGCAGAGCATCCCCAACCTGAGCCGGACCGTGGAAGTCGCCCGCCAGAGCGCCACACTGGTGAACGGCGCGGTGCGCATGGTGTCGGCGACCTCCCTGGACGAACACGAGGCGGTTTCCGGAGAGGTGCTGTGGGAGCGGGAAGAACTGCTCGGCGTCGTGGAGGAGTTGAGTGCGGGAGCCTCCCTGGACGGCCAGGTACAGGCGCTGCAATCGCGGCTGCGAAGTTTCGGGGCCCTGCTCGAAGAGGTGTACCAGTCCTCCGGACGGCGGCTGGAGATCGAACGCTCCCTGGAGGGGCTGTCCGAGGAACTCGGCGAGGTCAACCGAGGCATCGAACGCGAGGTGGTGGCCGCCATCGACGATCAGGGGTTCTTCCTGGTGGAGGGCATCCGCAATCTCGGCGATGCGGCGCAACCCCTCGCCCAGCGCGACTGGAGCGAAGAACTCGCCTATTACCGCGACCTGATCGAGATCAGCCAGCAGGCGAACCTGGCCGGGCTGCACATGGGCGAGACCCTGGTGCTCACCGACCGCGACCTGCTCGGGCCCCTGGAAGAGCGTTTCCAGAGCGCCGCCTACAACCTGCGCCGGGTGGTCAGGCGGCTGGAGATGCACATGCCCATGGAGTCGCTCACCCGGGACGTCGTGCGCCTCGTGGAAATCGGCGAGTCCCCCCAGGGGGTGTTTGCGCTACGCCGGGAAACACTCGAGCGGCTGCGCCAGGAACGGGAAGCGCTGTCCGCCGGCCGCGAGGCATCCGCCGAACTGCTGCGCGACATGGAACGGCTGGTCGAAGAGGTGAACACCGACGCCGTCACCGTCAACGCCATGTCCCAATCCGCCGCGGCCACCGGCATCCTGGTGCTGGTGCTGCTGACCATGCTGAGCGTTGCCGGCGCCGTGCTCATCGGCTGGCTGTTCGTCGGCCGTTACCTGATTCGGCGCCTGGTGGGCCTGGCCGTCTCCATGCGGGACATGGCCAGCGGCGACCTCGAAGCCCCGGTCACTGTGTCCGGCAATGACGAGGTCACCGACATGGCGAACGCCCTGGAGGTTTTCCGGCGCTACGCCCTGGAGGTGCAGCGGCTGAACCTCGTCGAGAAGCTCGCCCAGGAACTCGACGGCAAGAACAAGGACCTCGAGAACGCCCTGGAGCGCCTGCACCGCGCCCAGGAACAGATCGTCGCAGAGGAGAAACTGGCGTCCCTCGGCCAGTTGACCGCCGGGGTGGCCCACGAGATCAAGAATCCTCTCAATTTCGTCAACAACTTCACCGAAGTCTCTGTGGAACTCATCGACGAGATCGGCGAGATCCTGGAGGAAACCGAAGACCAGGATGCCGAGATGGTCGAAGAGATCAACGAGATCCTCGGCGACCTGCGCACGAACCTGGGCAAGGTGCGCGAGCACAGCAGCCGCGCCGACGGCATCGTGCACAGCATGCTGGAGCATTCCCGGGCCGAGGGCGGCGACTGGCGGGAAACCGACCTCAACGCGCTGCTCAAGCAGTACCGGGACCTCGCCTATCACGCCATGCGCGCCGAGAACACCGACTTCAACCTGAAGATGCAGGAGAGCCTCGACGAGAACATCGGCATGCTCGAGGTGGTGCCCCAGGACTTGAGCCGCGCTTTCCTGAACATCCTCACCAACGCCTGCCAGGCGATCGACGAGAAACGCGAATCGCTCGACGGCGATTACAAGCCGGAGCTGGAGATCGGCAGCCGCCGGCTCGACGACGGTTTCGAGTTCTGGGTGCGGGACAACGGGCCCGGCATTCCCGACGAACTGAAACAGCGCATGTTCGAACCCTTTGTCACCACCAAGGACACGGGCAAGGGCACCGGGCTGGGGCTGTCGCTGACCGCGGACATCGTCACCCGGCACGGCGGTTCGATCGACGTCGAGTCGGAAGTGGGCGCGTTCACCAGGTTCTCCATACGGCTGCCGCTGAACCCGGCGGAACTGCGGGACCTCGAATCGGACGGCTGAGGCACGACCGAACGGGTTCGCCCCACCGAACGGAAGCGCTTCCTGTCGAGTCCGGTTCGGTTGTATGATTTTCAATTGTTTCAAAAACAGGATGGAAGGGACCATGAAACAACACCGTTCCAGAGCAATCGGCAGCGCGGTATTCAAGCGCGTGCTCGCAGCGGCCGTTCTGCTCGCCGCTTCCCCGGTGGCGTCGGCCGCCGTGTCCGACGAGACGCAGTTCGTCTTCAATACCTTCTCGTTCCTGATCTGGGGTGCGCTGGTGATGTGGATGTGCGCCGGGTTCACGATGCTCGAGTCCGGGTCGGTGCGCACCAAGAACGCCTCGGTGATCTGCCTGAAGAACATCGGCCTCTACTCCATTGCCGGGCTGATGTATTTCTTTGTCGGCTACAACCTGATGTACGTGGATGTCAGCGGGTGGATCGGTTCGTTCAACTTCTTCTACGGTCCGTCGGCGGATGAAGTGGCGCTACTGGGCGGTGACGAGGGCGCCGCCGCCGCGGTGGTGGAGAACGGCTACTCCACCATGTCGGACTGGTTCTTCCAGATGGTGTTCGTGGCGACCACCGCGTCCATCATCTCCGGCACCCTGGCGGAGCGGGTGCGGCTCTGGTCGTTCTTCCTGTTCACCGTGCTGCTCACCGGCTTCATCTATCCGGTGGTCGGCGCCTGGACCTGGGGCGGCGGCTGGCTCAGCGAGATGGGGTTCAAGGACTTCGCCGGGTCCACCATCGTGCACTCCACCGGCGGCTGGGCGGCCCTGGCCGGGGCCCTGATCGTGGGGCCGAGGCTCGGCAAGTTCCGCGCCGACGGCAGCGTCAGGCCCACGGTGCCGTCCAACATTCCCATCGTCACCCTGGGGGTGTTCATCCTCTGGCTCGGCTGGTTCGGTTTCAACGGCGGTTCGCAACTCGCCCTCGGCGGCGCCATCGATGCGGTGGCGATGAGCAACGTGCTGGTCAACACCAATCTGGCCGCGGCGGCGGGCGTCATGGCCGCCATCAGCGTCTCGAGACCCATCCTGGGCCGGGTGGACCTGCTGGCGGGGCTGAACGGCGCCATCGCCGGCCTGGTCTCCATCACCGCGGCTCCGGACATCCTCGACCATCGCTGGGCGGTGGTGATCGGTGCGGTCGGCGGGGTGATCTGCACCGCCGGCATCAAGTTCCTCGAAGACCTGAAGATCGACGACGTGGTCGGCGCGGTTCCGGCTCACCTGTTCGCCGGCGTCTGGGGAACCCTCGCCGTGTGCATCGCCGGCGGCGGCGACTTCATGGTGCAATTCATCGGCGTGCTCGCGATCGGCGCTTTCGTGTTCGGCGTGTCGTACGCGGTCTGGTTCGCAATCGAAAAGACCATCGGCGTACGGGTTTCCCGCGCCGTCGAGGAAGTCGGCCAGGATTCTGCGGAACTGGGTCTGGAAGCCTATCCCGAGTTCGTGCTCATGCCGGACCCGGATATCGCGGCCGAACTGCTGCAGGAAAGCTGATCGAGGCGGGAGAGCCGCGCATTTACTTCAGGCGGGCCGGTAGCACGGCGGCCCGCCATACCTGCGGCAGCAACGCCGCGTTTGCCCCAGCAAATTGCCGGGAACGGCACGGCAGGTCAGCCGCGCCGTTCCGCGGCGACCGCGTCTACCCGCTGGAAGCCTCTCGGCAGCTTGAGGCCGCGGCGGGCGCGTTCCCCCGTGTAGTGCTCCAGGTCCTTCGGCTTCAGCCGCAGGTAGCGTTGCCCGGCGTAGACCATCAGTGCATCCCGCTGACCCAGCACGGCGGCGCCCACGAGATGCTCTTCTCCGGCCTTGAATGCGGCGGTCGGAATGTTGATGAGCTTGACGCCCTTGCCCCGCGCCAGTTCGGGAAGGCTACCCAGGGGAAACACCAGGAGGCGACCCTGGTTTGTCACCGCTGCGACCCGCTGGCCGTCGCCCACCCCCAATTCTCCCGGGGGCAGCGCCGAGCCGCCCGCGGGCACGCTCAGGCACGCCTTGCCGGCCTTGTTCTTGGTGACCATGTCGCTCAGGCCCCCGACAAAGCCGTAGCCAGCAGTGGAGCAGAGCAGTACCCGGGTACCCGCGGGCCCCATGCAGGCCCCGACGAACCGTGCTCCTTCGGGTGGATTGAGCCGGCCGGTCAACGGCTCGCCCTGGCCGCGCGCCGACGGCAGGCTGGCCGCCTGAACGTTGTATGAGCGCCCGGTGGAGTCGAGGAAGGCTAGCAGTTCATTGGTGCGGCCGCGCACCGCGTGCCCGTAGCTGTCGCCCGTCTTGTAGGCGATTTCGGCCGGGTCGAGTTCGTGACCCTTGGCGGCCCGCACCCAGCCCTTCTCCGAGAGCACGACCGTTATGGGGTCGTTGGAAACCAGGTCTTCCTCGCTGTACGCCGTCGCTTCCTCCACGCTCGCAAGCGGTGAGCGGCGGGCGTCGCCGTAGGATTCTGCGTCCTCGAGCAGTTCTTTCTTGATCAGCGTTCTGAGCCTCGCCCGGGAATTCAGGATCTTTTCGCATTCCTCCTTCTCCGCCCCGAGGCCGTTCTTCTCTTCGACGAGTTTCACCTCTTCGAGCCGCGCCAACTGGCGCAGGCGGATGTCGAGAATGGCGCTCGCCTGAACGTCCGAGAGGCTGAAACGCCGCATCAGCTCGCCCTTGGGGTCGTCCTCCTCACGGACGATGCGGATCACCTCGTCGAGATTGACATAGGCGACCAGCAGGCCTTCCAGCACGTGCAGCCGCTCGTTGATCTTCTCCAGGCGCCAGGCGATGCGCCGGGTGACCACCTCTTCGCGGTACTTCAGCCACTCCTTGAGAATGCCCACCAGGGTCTTCACCCGCGGCTTCTGGTCGAGGCCGATGACGTTGAGGTTCACCCGGTAGCTGCGCTCGAGGTCGGTGGAGGCGAACAGGTGGCTCATCAGGCGGTCGCCGTCGACCCGGTTCGAGCGGGGAACCAGCACCAGGCGGGTGGGGTTCCGGTGATCGGACTCGTCGCGGATGTCGGTGAGCATCGGCAGTTTCCTGGCCTGCATCTGCTGGGCGATCTGCTCCAGCACCTTGGCCGGGGAAACCTGGTACGGCAGGGCGGTGACCACGATGGAGCCGTTCTCCCGCGTATAGACCGCCCGCGCCTTGATGCTGCCCTTGCCGGTTTCATACACCTCCCTGATGTCTTCGGGGGGCGTGACGATCAGGGCGTCCGAGGGGAAGTCCGGCCCCCTGATGTGGGTCATGATGTCTTCGAGTGACGCAGACGGCCGGTCGAGCAGGTGGATGCAGGCGCTGATCACCTCGTTTATGTTGTGCGGCGGGATGTCGGTGGCCATGCCCACGGCGATGCCGGCGCCGCCGTTCAGCAGCAGCATGGGGACGCGGGCCGGCAGCAGCACCGGTTCGTCGATGGTGCCGTCGAAGTTGGCGGCAAAGTCGACGGTGCCCTGGCGCGTCTCGGCGAGCAGGAGGGCCGCGTATTTGGAGAGGCGCGACTCGGTGTAACGCATGGCGGCGAACGACTTGGGGTCGTCGGGGGCGCCCCAGTTGCCCTGGCCGTCCACCAGGGGGTAGCGGAAGGAGAAAGGCTGGGCCATGAGCACCATGGCCTCGTAGCAGGCGCTGTCCCCGTGGGGGTGGAACTTGCCCAGGACGTCGCCGACGGTGCGGGCGGACTTGGCGAACTTGGCGGTGTTGTTGAGGCCGAGTTCGCCCATGGCGTAGACGATGCGGCGCTGGACGGGTTTCAGGCCGTCGGCGATGTGGGGCAAGGCACGGTCGTTGATGACGTACATGGAGTAGTCGAGGTACGCGCGTTCCGTGTAGGTTCTGAGCGGTATGGTTTCGATGTCTTGGATTTCCATTTCGCTTAATCCGAATCAGACAAGGCTGGCTTCATGGCCCTTCTTTTCGAGCCAGGTGCGGCGGTCCTGGGATCGCTTTCTGGCGAGCAGCATGTCCATGGTTTCCTGGGTGCGGATGGAGGAGTCCAGGGTGAGGCGGACGAGGCGGCGGGTTTCCGGGTCCATGGTTGTTTCGCGTAGCTGTTTGGGGTTCATTTCGCCGAGGCCCTTGAAGCGCTGGACGACGACGGCGCCGCGTTTCTTGTCCGCGGCGATGCGGTCGAGGACGCCTTCCTTTTCGGCTTCGTCGAGGGCGTAGAAGACTTCCTTGCCGACATCGATGCGGAAGAGGGGGGGCATGGCGACGTAGACGTGGCCCTGTTCCACCAGGGGGCGGAAGTGCTTGAGGAAAAGGGCGCAGAGGAGCGTTGCTATGTGGGCGCCGTCGGAGTCGGCGTCGGCGAGGACGCAGATCTTGTCGTAGCGGAGCCTGGTGAGGTCGGGGGAACCCGGGTCGACGCCCACGGCGATGGCGATGTCGTGCACTTCCTGGGAGCCGAGGACCTGGCTTGCGTCTACCTCCCAGGTGTTGAGGATCTTGCCGCGCAGGGGCATCACGGCCTGGAATTCGCGGTCGCGGGCCTGTTTGGCGGAGCCGCCGGCGGAATCTCCCTCCACCAGGAAGAGTTCCGCTGCCGAGGTGTCCTGGCCGGAGCAGTCGGCCAGCTTGCCGGGCAGCGCGGGGCCGGCGACGGTTTTCTTGCGGGCTACCTTTTTTGCGGCATTGGCGCGGCGCTGGGCGTTGCCGATGGCCAGTTCGGCGATTCGTTCGCCGTCCTTGGGGTTTTCGTTCAGCCACAGGCTGAAGGCATCCTTGGCGACGCCGCCGATGAAGACGGCGGAATTGCGCGATGAGAGGCGCTCCTTCGTCTGGCCGGAGAACTGCGGGTCGGAGAGTTTGGCGGAGAGG
>CAZWZH010000084.1:0-6515 GCA_964638775.1 uncultured Pseudomonadales bacterium | reverse complement strand
CGTCGCCCCCGTCCGGACCTCCCCTGGCGACGAATTTCTCGCGGCGGAAGCTCAGGCAACCGTCACCGCCCTTGCCGGCGTGCACGGTGACGGTCGCTTCGTCGATGAACTGCATTGGAAAACCTTCCCGTTACGGGAAGGCCATGGGCTATGTCGCCGGGACGACGGAAATGTACTTGCGCTTCGGCTTGCCCTTTTCCAGGAACCTGACGTGGCCGTCCTGGGTGGCGAACAGCGTGTGATCGCGCCCGCAGCCCACGTTCTCTCCCGGATGAAAGCGGGTGCCGCGCTGGCGAACCAGGATGTTGCCGGCACGCACGTACTGGCCGCCGTATTTTTTCACGCCGAGCCGTTTCGACTGCGAATCCCGGCCGTTACGGGTACTGCCGCCTGCCTTCTTGTGTGCCATGCATCAGCCTCCTTGGACTCCAGCCGGTCACGCGGCCATGATGCCGGTGATGCGCACCTCGGTATACCACTGGCGGTGGCCCTGGCGCCGCAGGTAGTTCTTGCGGCGCTTGAACTTGATCACCCGGATCTTTTTTCCCCGGTCGTGGCCCAGCACGCGGGCCTTGATGCGGCCGCCTTCCACGTAGGGCTGCCCGACACTGACGTCGTCGCCGTCGGCCACCAGCAGCACCTTGTCGAATTCGATGTCGTCGCCCGGTTCCGCTTTCAGCCGCTCGAGTTTGAGCACGTCACCTTCGTTCACCCGGTGCTGCTTGCCGCCGCTCAAAAAAACCGCAAACATGACTCGACTCCTGAAACACTCGGCCTGCAATATCCATTGCGCTGAATTACAATGCCCGCCCAGCGCGCGGCCATGTCACTTGTCGGCTCCGCGCAACGCTACGTCCGAACCCGGGCGACCCGTGAAGGGCGGCGTATTCTAGAATCGAAGTTGTGGGATTACAACGCGTGCAGCCGGCTACCGCAATCTACGAACAACCGCGAAACTTCGCTGCCACGGCGGCTCCCGCCGGGGGGCTCGATGACGTGTTCGGCCTGGTCCGCGAAGACTTCGCCGCCATCAATCGCCTCATTCCGCAACAGCTTACCTCCGATGTCGCGCTGGTCGAGGAAATCGGCCGCCATATCGTCGATAGCGGCGGCAAGCGCCTGCGGCCGCTGCTCGTCCTGCTCAGCGCCCGCGGCTGCGGCATCGACGGCAACCGTCATGTCGTGCTGGCGGCGGTGATCGAATTCCTGCACACCGCGAGCCTGTTGCACGACGATGTGGTCGACCGGTCCGACCTGCGCAGGGGGCGGCCTACGGCCAATGCCCGCTGGGGCAACGCGCCATCCGTTCTCGTCGGCGATTTCCTGTATTCCCGGGCTTTCCAGCTCATGGTGTCTCTGGACGACATGGACATCCTGGCGATTCTGGCGGACGCCACCAACCGCATCGCCGAGGGCGAAGTGATGCAGTTCGCCAATATCGGCAACCTCGACACGGACGAAGCCAGCTATCTGGAAGCCATACGCCTCAAGACCGCCCTGCTCTTCCAGGCAGCGACCCACACCGGCGCCGTACTGGCCGGCGGCGACAGCGCCGAGATCGAGGCGCATCGACGATTCGGGCTGCACTTCGGCATGGCCTACCAGCTCGTGGACGACTGGCTCGACTACGCCGGGGATGCCGCCACCATGGGCAAGAACGCCGGCAACGACCTCACCGAGGGCAAGCTGACCCTGCCCCTGATTCACACGCTCGCCAACGGCACGGCCGGCCAGGCCTCTCTGGTACGCGAAGCCCTGCGTTCACGCTCCCGGGCCCGGTTCCAGCAGGTGGTGAAGGCGGTGCACGCCTGCGGGGCCATGGAGTACACGCACGCCGCGGCAATCGAGGAAAGCCGCCTGGCGCTGGAGTGCCTCGCGGAGTTGCCGGCGAACCGTTATCGGGACGCCATGGCGGCCGTTACCCGGTTCGCCGTTTCCCGTCTGTGCTGAATCCCCAAACGGCGCCGCGGCCAGTGGCCATGGCGCCTTGCGGGCGAGGGGAATTGGTCGGAGTGAGAGGATTTGAACCTCCGGCCCCTACGTCCCGAACGTAGTGCTCTACCAAGCTGAGCTACACTCCGAAAAACCTGCCGGGCAGGCCGCTGCATGACTGAACCGGTCGCCCGAACAAGGACGCGCATTCTAAGGAACGTTTGCCGGGCGGTCGAGAGAATCAACCGTCCAAAGTGGACTTGCGTGGAACAACCTCCAACGTCAGCGCCCCCATGCGCCGGATTTTCCAATGGTGGTACTATTGGTCGGCCCTGCTCCAGGTTTGCGATTCGAAATATGTTGACCGTGCTGGCAGTGTACAGGCGCAAATCGGTCAGGGTATTAACCTGATCCGGACAATCGCGTGTCATTCAGTCCCATCGTTCCGGGCGCGGCAGCGGTTGTGCTTTACCTTGCGGGCACTTTTCTGCAGGGGCAGGCGCTGACCCGCAACACGGCTTTGCCCTCCTGGGGATTGCGCGCGCTGGTGGTGCCGGCGCTGGTGCTGCACGGCATTGCCGCCTACGGGATCATGGCGCTGCCGCAGGGCATCAATCTCAGCCTGGCCAGCGTGACGAGCCTCACCGCCCTCATCGTGCTTGCCATGGTCGTTGCCGCCGGAGTGGCCCGCCCGGTGCACAGCCTGTTCGTGCTGCTGTTTCCGCTGGCCGCAGTAGCACTGCTGGCTTCGCTCTTTCTCCAGCGGGATCAGGCGCCGGCCGCCGGCCTGACCGACGTGCTCGCGGTGCATGTGCTGGTTTCGGTCCTGGCGTACAGCATCCTCCTGATGGCCGCGCTGCAGTCAATTCTGGTGGGTATCGCGGAACGGAACATCCGGGCCAAGAGCCGTATCCTGATGCTGCGCATCCTGCCGCCGCTGGAGACCATGGAGCATCTCCTGTTCGTGATGCTATGGGTCGGGTTCGCGGGGCTGACGGTCGCCATCGCCAGCGGCTTCATTTACCTCGATGACATGTTCGCCCAGCACGTGGTGCACCACACCGTGCTGTCGTCGGCATCGTGGGTCGTCTATGTTGTGCTGCTGGCGGGACGCATGGCCTTCGGCTGGCGCGGTACCGCCGCGGTACGCTGGACGCTGTCGGCGTTCGCCCTGCTGCTGCTGGGTTACTTCGGCAGCAAGTTCGTGCTCGAAGTACTGCTCCAACGGGGCTGATGCCCTCGCCGGGTTCCCGTCCCGGATGCCGTTTGCCACCATACCAGGAACGTTCGCGCCGCCACGCGGGACGGCGCCTTGAACGCGCTCAGTTTCTCCAGCGCCGGTTCATGGCCGCGATGACGCCCTGCAGCGATGCCGTGATCGTATTACGGCTCACACCGACGCCGTAGCAGCGCCCGCCTCCGGCATCCTCGATCGCCAGCAGGCAGATCGCCTTGGCGTCGCTGCCCGTGGCCAGCGCGTGCTCGTGGTATTCGACCACGTTGACGGGTTCGTTGAGGGTTTCCTCCAGCCCGTTGACAAACGCCTCGATGGGGCCGGTGCCCTCGCCGTCGATGGTGACCTGCTGCTCGGAAGCCTCGATGCGGGCGATACAGCGCTGGTCGGCCTGCCTGCCGGTCAGAACGTCGAAATCGACCAGCCTGTACGGGCCCGACTCCACCGCGTATTCGTCGAGCAGTGCCCGGAAGATCTCCTCCGCCTTGATTTCCCGGTCGAGCGCCTCCGTGAGTTTCTGTACGACCCCGCTGAACTCCTTGAGCATTTCGCGGGGCAGGACGATGCCGTAGAACTCCTCGAGCAGAAAGCCGACGCCGCCCTTGCCCGACTGGCTGTTGACCCGAACCGTTTCCTTGTAGGACGAACCCACGTCGCCAGGGTCGATGGGCAGATAGGGCACTTCCCAGCGGTCCCGGTCCACCTTGGCCATGCCTTTCTTGATGGCGTCCTGGTGCGAACCCGAAAAGGCCGTGAACACCAGGTCGCCGGCATAGGGATGACGCTCGTGCACCGGCAGCTTGTTGATCGCCTCCACGGTCCGGCGGATGCGCGGCATGTCGCCGAAGTCCAGTTCCGGATCGACGCCCTGGCTGAACAGGTTCATGGCCATGGTGACGATGTCGCAGTTGCCGGTGCGTTCGCCGTTGCCGAACAGGGTGCCTTCGACCCGTTCCGCACCGGCCATCAGGGCGAGTTCGGTGGCCGCGATGCCGGTGCCCCGGTCGTTGTGGGTGTGCAGGCTGATCACCGCCTTGTCGCGGTGGGGAAAGTTCGTGGCGAACCATTCAATCTGGTCGGCATAGACGTTCGGCGTCGCCATTTCCACGGTCGAAGGAAGGTTGATGATGATGGGCCGCTCCACCGTGGCGCCCCACTCCTCGGCCACCGCCGTGCAGATCTCCATCGCGAAATCCAGCTCGGTTCCCGTGAAGCTCTCAGGGGAGTATTCGAAACTGATGTTGGAGTCCAGGCCGCTCAAACCCTGCTTGACGATCCGGGTGCCCTGCACTGCCAGGTCGACGATTCCCGGCCGGCCCAGCTCGAAGACCACCCGCCGCTGCAGTTCCGACGTGGAGTTGTACAGGTGGAAGATGACATTGGGCGCCCCGTCGAGGGCCTCCACGGTGCGCTCGATCAGCTCCTCCCGGGCCTGGCAGAGCACCTGAACGGTCACGTCTTGTGGAATGCGCTCCTCGTCGATAATGCGGCGGATGAAGTCGAAGTCCGGCTGCGAGGCGGCGGGAAAGCCCACCTCGATCTCCGCGAAGCCCACCTCGAGGAGCAGCTCGTACATGCTTAGCTTTTCGTCGACGTTCATCGGGTCGATGAGTGCCTGGTTGCCGTCGCGCAGGTCTACGCTGCACCAGCGCGGCGCCCGCTCGATAACCTTGCCGGGCCATTGCCGTTCCGGCAGGGTTATGGGACGAAAGGGGCGATACTTGTGAAAAGGCATGCTGCCGCCGGCCCGCCCTGCGCGGGCGGGTGCAGCGCTCCGGTTCGATATGACTTGCTCGCTCATGACCCTGGAGTCCTGGTTGTTTCAGGTTTGGGTTTTGTTTCAGGTCGGGCGGTTGCCCTTGTGCGGAGAAATGATTGCCGGCTACGCCGGCAGGAGCAGGATAGCGAGAGACAGGCGCTGTTGGCGGGCTACCGTTTTCATGGCGCGCACTATAGCCTCACCGGAGTGGCTTGCCAAGGGATCGGGGTGGCGCGTCGCTTGGGGTTTATTCAGAGATTCGAACGGCCAGCACGTCCGACTGCGCACCGTGGAGTACGGCGTTTGCCGTCGATCCGAGCAGCCCCGATAACCCGTGCTTGCCATGGGTTCCGATCACGATCAGGTCCGTACCCTGTTCCTTGGCGGCTGCATGGATTTGCGTTGCCGGGTGCCCTTCTCGCAGCAGGCGGTCCCCGGTTACTCCAAAGTCGTTCCCCAGCGTTTCCAGGTTGGCGGTAAGCTGCGCCTTGGCATCCCGATGGAAGTGCATCGCGGGTTCACCGTACGCGGCGACGTCGAGCCCTCCGTAAGATTGCACGATGGGCCGCAACACCGAGATGAGCGACGTTCGCGCCCCGCTGGCCCCGGCGATCTGCACGGCACGCGAGAGTACCTCGCGAGCCTCCTCGCCGGCATCGACGGCGACCAGGATTTCCCGCAAAGGCCGGAGCGGTACCGGGGTGTGCACGCAAAACGCGTCGCATACTCTGCTGTGCATGACCGCGCTCGCGGTGGAGCCGAGGAGCGGCCGCCAGCCGTGGCGGCCATGGCCGCCGAGCACCACGAGATCGACACCATGCTCTTCGACGTAGCGACAGATTTCCCGTGCGGCGTGGCCCTCGACCAGCTTCCGCCGCACAACACCTGCCCGCGAGCACACCGACTTCAGGCGTTCGTCGGACTCCTCCATGAGCCGATCATGCAGCATCTTCGCCGGCCGGAAGGCGACTTCGCCCGCGTAGGGGTACACGTCGACGACATGCATCGCGGTGACTTCGGC
The DNA here is from genome assembly GCA_964638775.1 of uncultured Pseudomonadales bacterium. Lineage (GTDB taxonomy): Bacteria > Pseudomonadota > Gammaproteobacteria > Pseudomonadales > Azotimanducaceae > Azophilus. Next base: position 569 of record CAZWZH010000084.1, on the reverse strand, counting down.
GTCCGGAGACACCTGCATCGCCTTCCGTAGTACCCTATCGACCGCGTCAGAGGCCACGTCCAAAGCTGCGAGTATGCGCGCGTATGGCTTCTTTTCCATCATCGTTCCAGTCTCCTTGCTGAGTTGAACACACGTTTGCCGAAGGCGAAGCGGCGCCCCGAATTCCGCGAGGGAGCGTGACCAAGACCGGACTCGCCCGACGGACCGCGCCTGGCGCGCTTGGAATCCGGGCGTCTTGCGCCAAGGAAGTGCTGCGCTTCACGCACGTCGGGACGGGGTCGATCCAGACGGATCGCAGCTACACGACCGTCCAATGCCATCACGCCATTGACCTCCGCGCTTGAATTCACTCGATTTCCCTGCTGACTTCGGTTTTCCCGACTGCCGGCGGCGTCAACCAGGCGATCAGCAACCGGATTTGCGTATCATCGAGGCGCTCGCCGAACGCCGGCATCTCTCCGTGGCGGCCCAGGGCAATGGAGTGGCGGACAGCCTGCGCCGAATTCCCGTAAAGGCTAACGTCGTCGGTGAGATCCGATGCCCCCAGCAGCGGATTTCCCGACCCGTCC
>CAZWZH010000083.1:0-18717 GCA_964638775.1 uncultured Pseudomonadales bacterium | reverse complement strand
AACTACTGCGGCCGTCAATAGCAGCGAAATCACTGGGCGTGCTCCCGCCGCGTGCTCAACGTGCTGTAAGCACGCCTCCGCGCGCTCTGGTCCGCGCCACCCAGTGCTTCCACTACTCTTGCCAGCCTCGTTACGTTCATTCACGAATAGGTCGGGCTAGCGACGCATCGCTCGTTTTACGCAGATTCTCAAGATCGGGCAATGGGCAAATTACCACGGAGTCAGAATCGCCTACGGGTGCACTCGCAATCCTATCCGCAAGCTTGCTTCCCCGAATAATCATGGCGCCTCACGCATCCAATTGATTTCAAACACTTCAGCACTCTTCAAGATCAGGTCGTTCAATACCGTCTCGGCTTTTTGCTTGTCATTCTTAATTTCTACATACTGATCCCAGTCCGCAAAGCCGGCGAGATACATTCTCCACCCCGCATTCACGATATTTGATAGCGAGGTTGCTTTGATTGCGGGAGTCAATGCGACAAAGGACTTGTAAATCGCCTCAATCTCTGTCGGATCATGCGTCTGCAGCCCCCACTGTTCCATGATCCGTTCTGCGTCTTCGAACAGTCGACATTCCAGTTCGTCGCGCACTTCGTCAGCTAGCTGTAGGAGGAACGTGTGAGCATTGTCCTCGGGCGTTTTCTCTGACTCAAAGTAGCGGCTGTAGTTTGGTAAATCGGCCAGACGCCTCTGCTTGGCATTGCGTACTAGAAAAGAGACTCTATCCATTATGGCTGGATAAAATTGGGAGCGCTCCGTGCTAATCGCCGGTGCCAGAAGGAAGGCGAAAGCGTGCAAATAGGACTCGGCGAAGAGGAGAAGTCCAATGCTATCGCAAAATAGTTCCTGAAGCTGCGACATACACCATCTCCAGGAAGGCGCCCACACCTGCTGTCCAATCAGATCGCCAACCTGATCCTTCGAACCCACAGCTGAAAAGTGGGTTTGAAATTCATTCCAATGGAGGTCTTGAATGACCCGCTCTAATCCTCTCTTGACCAGCGGGGTGTATTTGCGTTCTAGGCCTTCGTTGTACCAGACGTTGTGCCCCAACTCGTGGCCAGCCAAGGGCGAAGCAAGCGCGTTTTCCGACTCAGAAGCCGGCAGGCCAATCAAAACGAAATGCTTGCCACCAATTCTGGGCGGAATCAGTGTATACGGAGAAAACTCCCACTCGGAAGATATTACAAGGTTTGCCTCGGGTCCCAAGGCCTTTTGGACGATCTTCAATAGCGGTGCATACAGCTCGAAAGCGTTGCGTATGTTCGTTGATCGAAGAACAAAACCAACCAATGGCAAATGGTCACTTATCGTTTTCTGGGACACCTGGCAAAGGCGATTGACGACTTCGCAACTTGCCGCAGGGTCTGCGTCTGCGATTGCAACTTCGCGGTGGTCTAGCAGTTCATCTATCGCCGCGAGCAGGGTCTTTCCTTGGGGATACGGAAAGTCCTCCTCAAGCAACTGCTGAATGAGAGCGCGAACTGAACCTATCTTTCTGGATGTGTTGCGGAGTTGGCGCTCATTTACGGAACGGATGGCGTTCTCGGTTCCCATATACATTGCTCTGAGACGCCGAGGAGAACTGCGATATCGCCAGGCAGAAGTCCCTTAGACGAGCAGCCGGAATCTCGACATCTCCCTGCGCGGCTTTACGTAATTCTTCCCCAATTTCACGATTGTGCATGTCAAAATCGGCTAGCGACTCAAAGTCGAGCGCGAAGTAGGCGCAAAGCGCTCTGCTGATAACGCCGGAAGTGACTGGATCGTAAAACTCCGACAATGGTTCGTGAACATCCGCAAAATAGTCCGCAAGCTTGTTGACGTGTTCTACCGACTTCCCTAGTCGTTTCTCCAAGAGATCAAGCTCAAGCGCTGCTTGCGCCGCAAGGAGCGGAATTTCCTGATCACTTGCACGGAAGACGTCTCTGGTATGTTCGATTTCGGCCATCGATTTCTCCCTGCTCGCAGCCTCAGTGCTACCATTCGTGGCTGCCCCCTTGTCCATGCTACACGCGTCTACTCAACAACCAAAGCGCAAATTGCTTACGCACCGTAGTCCTCGGACCACAACCAACACAACATATTGTGCCACAAAAATTCCCATATACAAGATATGCCATTTTGATTTCATATATACTTTAAATATCTGTTTTTATTATAAAAAATAGAAATTTACTTCCCTGTGGAAAAAAATCTTCTAAAAATTCCCAAAAATCCTGCGGTTACACTCGACAATCACCGCTTCGAGCTTCCCGTTTCGATAAGCATTCCCTGGCTGGATTCGGAGCGGAGAGCAGCTTTTGTGCCACTGCATTGGAAACGTTTGCTTAGACTTCCATCGTCGAAGAGATTGGAGGCTTGGTATTTGACGGATCTGGAAGCTTCGGAAGAGTGGAGCCTCGACCCGGGGGAGGTGATTGCCGGTACAGTCGAGCTTGGTACCGACGACCTCCACGAGGCGCGAAATCTGATCTACCCGACTACGATCTCATTTCACAACAACAGACCACGCATAACGGTCCCGAAACTCCTGACAATCTTCGCCGCACATCCGGGTGCATTGGCGGGTGCCAAGATCATCATTTCGCTTGAAGGCAATAGCCTTGCCGTGTGGACGTTTACCGCTTTCCAAACTCATTTCGGATCGGTCGGCAAGTAGTGACTTCGACATGGTTGCTCTCCACTGGCCAGATTGAGTGCCGCACGTACCGAGAACACTCAAATCAGACTACGCAAAACCAGCCTCAAAAGACTTTGAATACTGCTGGCTGCGTGCCTATGCAGCCTCAATAAATCAAGTGGTTGCGTGTATGCCCACATTCTTCGCATTGACTGACCGCCGCCAAAATCACACCATGATGGTTTCAGTTGGAATCAGGACAGTTGGCGCTTGAGCGAGTACTGAGCTCTTTAATCATCGGCGGCGTCGAAGTCAAAAACCGGGTCGTCCGCACCGCCCATGGCACCAGCATGGGCTTTGGCGACCTGTCCGACGACCTGATCGCCTATCACATCGCCCGGGCCCGTGGCGGGGTCGGCCTGACGATCCTGGAAGCTGCCAGCGTGCACTGGAGCGGCCCCATGACCCTGCACGCCTGGGACGACGCCATCGTCCCCCGCTACGAGAAGCTCATGGAACAGGCGTCACCGCACGGCATGCGGGTGTTCGCCCAGATCAATCACATGGGGCTGTACGGCGGCGCGCCCTGGCAGCGTCCCTGGTCCGCTTCCGCGGTTCCGGCGCCGGGATCGCCGATGCTGGCCCATCCCATGTCCGCGGACGACATCGCCGAGGTCACGGCTGCTTTCGCGGCGGCTGCGGCGAGGGTCAAGGCCGGGGGGCTGCACGGCGTCGAGGTGCACTGCGCCCACGGCTTCCTGTTGCAGCAGTTCATTTCGGTACGCCACAACCGGCGCGAAGACGAGTACGGCGGCAAGTTCGAGAACCGGATGCGCTTCTACCTGGAAGTGTTGCGGGCCGTGCGGGAAGCGGTCGGCGACGAATTCGTGGTCGGCACCCGGGTCGGGCCGCACAACCTGCCGGGCGGGCTGAACGTGGCCGAGCACGTCGAGATCGTCAACCGCGTCCTCGAAGAGGGCATCATCGACTACCTCAACGTCTCCCATGGCAGCTCCCTGAACAGCCACAAGATCATCGCCGCCATGCACGAGGAGGCGGGCTACGAGATCCCGTTCAGCGAGCGGGTCACGGCGCTCACGACCCTGCCTACCATCGTCACCGGCCGCTTTACCACGCTGGCCCAGGCCGATGCCCTCATCGACGCCGGCAAGGCGCACCTGGTCGGCATGACCCGCGCCCACATCGCCGATCCGGACCTGGTGCGCAAGACCGCATCCGGCCGGGTTCGGGAAGTGCGCCCCTGCATCGGCTGCAATCAGGGCTGCGTGGGGGGCCTGAACAAGGGCCGGGTCGGCTGCGCGGTCAACGTCGCCGCCGGACAGGAACTCCGGCTTGCCGAGCAGTTGATCGAACCGGCCGTTGAACCCGGGCACATCGTGGTGGTGGGCGGCGGGCCGGCCGGCATGGAAGCGGCCCGGGTCGCCGCCCTGCGCGGTCACCGGGTGAGCCTGTTCGAAGCCGCCCCGTCGTTGGGCGGTACCCTGCGGGCTGCCCGGCTAGCGCCGAAACACAGCTCCATCGGTGAGATCGTGGACTGGCTGAGCGATGAGATGGAACGGTTCGGCGTGGACGTGCACCTTTCTGCCCGGGTGTCCGGAAACGAGATCGAAGCCTTGCGGCCGGATGCGGTCATCGTGGCCGTGGGCGCCCGGCCGACGATCGCGGATTTGCCGCCCGGAACCGCGCCGAAGCGAGCGGTAAGCGCGGCCGAGTTGCTGAGCGGGGGTTACAACCAGACACAGGGCAGCGCCCTGGTTTTCGACGAGGTCGGAGGATACGAGGCCATTGGCGCGGCGGAATTTCTTCTGCAGCAGGGCGCGGACGTCACCTTCGTCACCAGTCTCGACAGCTTCGCGCCGCAGATGACGGCGATCGGCGTCGGGGTTCCCGCCATGGAGCCCCTGCAGGCGACCGGCAGCTTCACATTGCTGACCCAGGCAAGCCTCGCTTCGGTCGGGACCGACACGGCCGTGGTTGCCTCCAGGGCCGGATGGCCGGACCTGGAGGTGGATGCGGAAACCCTGGTGATGGTTACCGACCGCGGTCCGGATCAGGTGCAGATCGAGGAGTTCACCCGCCTGAGCTGTCGAACGGAAGTGGTGGGCGATGCAGCCTCACCGGGCTTCCTGCCCGGAGCGATCGCCACCGCACACCTGGCGGCGCGGGCTATCTGAACCATGGCGCTTGCCGCCGCGTAACTCAAACACAACCCTTGCGGGGTCGGATATCTTCCGCTTCCAATATTCGGGGTCAGAGCAAAAACCAATTTTTACTCTGACCCCAATTGTTCTACTTGCAGCAGAAACAGCGCGAAATATTCGTCCGGGTCCGTCCACGCCGCAGTGCAGGTGAAACCGCCTGCAGCGGCCAGCGCCTTGAATTCCTCAAGATCGTACTTGTACGAATTCTCGGTGTGAATGGTCTCTCCCCGGGCGAGCTCGATCGCTGCGCCGTTCAACCGCACCGTCTGGTCCTCCACGCTTTCCAGGAACATCTGGATACACCCGTGGCGTTCGTTGTAGTAAGCCTTGTGGCGGAAGGCGCCCGGATTGAAATCCGCGTTCAACTCGTCGTTCAAATGGTTGAGCACGTTCAGGTTGAATTCCGAGGTGACGCCCGCGGCATCGTTGTAGGCCGCCTCGAGCACGGCCCGCTCTTTCTTGCGGTCGACGCCGATCAACAAGTTTGCGCCCGCGCCCAGTGACACCGCCACGTTGCCCAGGAAGAGCCGGGCCTCATGGGGCTCGAAATTGCCGATGCTGGACCCGGGGTAGAAGCCTATCTTGTGATAGCCGGCAACCACATCGGGCAGCTTGAGCGGTTCCGTGAGGTCGGCACAGGTCGGGTAGACCTTCAGCCAGGGAAAGTCGGCGTGGAGCGCCGCAGCCGTGCGCTCCAGATGGCGCTGTGAGATATCGACGGGCAGGTAGGCCTCCGGTCGCACCGCCTCCAGCAGCCGGCGGATCTTCAGGCTCGAACCCGCGCCGTATTCCACGACACAACCGCCCGCGCCGATGGCATCGCGCACCTCACCCAGGCAGCGGTCGAACAGCCTCAGTTCCGTGCGGGTCAGGTAGTACTCCGGCAGGCGGGTGATGGCCTCGAAGAGCGCCGAACCGCGCTCGTCGTAGAAATACTTCGGCGCGATGGTTTTCGGCTCGCTGGTGAGGCCATGGAGCACCTCGCGCAGCATATCCGCCGGCGGTGGCTTGAAATCGAAGAACTGGTAGGCCGCGACAGCCATTACCGGAGGCTATGCCAGATCTCTTGCGAGCCTGATGCCCGAGAACTGCCACCGGTGCGGCGGGTAGAAGAAGTTCCGGTAGCTGGCCCGCACATGCCCCCGGGGCGTGGCGCAGGACCCGCCGCGCAGCACGAGCTGGTTGCTCATGAACTTGCCGTTGTATTCGCCCAGGGCGCCGGGCGGCGTCCGGTAGCCCGGATAGGGGCCGTAGGCGCTGGATGTCCATTCCCAGGCGTCGCCGTAGAACTGGTTCCCCGCTCCGGTTTCACTGCGCTGAACGCCCTCTCGTCCGCGCCACTCCACGCTTGCCGGGTGCAGCCTCCCGTCGTCCGCAAAATTGCCCGCCCGCGGATCCTGCGGTACGGCGGCCGATTCCCATTCGAACTCCGTGGGAAGCCGGCAACCCGCCCAACGGGCATAGGCATCGGCCTCGTAGGCGCTGACGTGCACCACGGGATCGTCAGGAACCAGCGGGCACTCGCCGCCCAGGCGGTACTCGAGCCAGCCGCCGTCCTGGCTGCGCCCGTCCTGGTTGCGCGATTCTTGGCGGCGCGATTCTTGGCGGCGCCAATAAAGAGGAGATTTCCAGCCATTGGCGCAAACCGCGGCCCAGCCGTCAGACAACCAGAGTGCGGGGGTTTCGTAACCGCCGTCTTCCATGAACCCAAGGAACTCGGCGTTGGTCACCAGCCGGCCGGCCAGGGCGAAGGGCTCCAGCAGCACCCGGTGGCGCGGCAGTTCGTTGTCGAAGCAGAACGGCCCGCCCGCGCCCACCGACAGGATTCCGCCCGGGTAGTCGTCGAACTTCAACGGCTGCGACCCGCTCGCTTCGCGGTCGAGATCCTCCCGATAGGCGGGCTTCAGCGGGTTCAGCCCCAGGTTGTACTTGAGATCGGTGAGTATCAGCTCCTGGTGCTGCTGCTCATGGTTCAGGCCCAGTTCGATGCGCTGGCGGATCTCGCCGTCTTCGCGGGTCACGAGGCCCGCCATCGCATTGTCGACATGGGCCCGGTAGTCGTAGACCTCGCCTACCGTAGGCCGCGACAGAAAACCGCGCCTCGGCCGCGGATACGGATTGCCGACGCCGTTGTAGTAGGAGTTGAAGAGTATCTCGTAGCGGCCGTCGAAGGCCTGGTAGCCCGTTGCGAATTCCTTGAGGAGGAAGGTCTCGAAGAACCAGGTGGTGTGCGCCAGGTGCCACTTGGGCGGGCTGGCGTCGTCCATGGGCTGTACCCCGTAGTCCTCGATGGCGAGCGGCTCGCACAGCGCCTCGGATCGCCCCCGCACGCGGGCATAGCGGCCCGCCAGGTCTTCATCGCGGCTACCTCGCGGCTCCGACGGACCGGCCGCCATCCGCGGTACGCCCGATACCCCCGTCGCGGCGCCTTCGGAAGAACTCATTGCGAAAGGGCTCTAGGTCGGGTTAGCCGCTCCAGACAGCGGCAAACCAGTAATGGTCGAGCAGCAGGAAGACGAAGAGGGCGAACAGGTAGGCGATGGAGTAGCGGAACGTACGGATGGGCGCGGTGCGGCTCCGGTTCACGAGCAGCACGACCGACCAGTAGAGGAAGCCGCCGCCGAGCGCCAGAGCCGCGGCCAGGTACAGCCAGCCGCTCATGCCGATGGCCACCGGCGCCAGGCTGGAGGCAATGAGGATCAGCGTATAGAACAGGATATGCCGCCGGGTCGCGGACTCCCCATGGGTTACCGGCAGCATCGGAATGCCCACGGTTTCGTAGTCTTCCTTGCGGTCGAGCGCCAGGGCCCAGAAATGCGGCGGCGTCCAGGCGAAGATGATCAGCACCAGCAGCAGCCCGCCGGGTTCCACCGCGCCGGTCACGGCCGTCCACCCGAACAGCGGTGGCGCCGCCCCGAAAAGGCCGCCGATGACGATGTTCTGGGGCGTGGCACGCTTGAGAAACAGGGTGTAGACCAGCCCGTAGCCCACCCAGGACGCCAGGTTGAGCCATGCGGTCAGCGGGTTGATCCACAGGAACAGGACCGCCATGCCGGTTACCCCCAGCACCGCCGAGAACAGCAGCCCGTTGAGGATTCCGACCCTTCCCGTGGCCACCGGGCGCCGCTGGGTACGCGCCATGCGTGCATCGATCTCGGCATCGGCGATGTGGTTGACCACGGCCGCGGATGCCGCGACCAGGCCGATGCCCAGCGTACCGAGCACCAGCACATCCAGCGGCACCATGCCCGGCGTTGCGAGGAACATGCCGACGACCGCGCAGACAAGCATGAGCAGCACCACGCGCGGCTTGCACATCTCCACGTAATCGCGCCAGGACGCGACCGGATAGGCGATCTCGTTCAAGAGCCGGTCCCCCGAAAAGCGCGATAGTTTACTGTAACCAGAACCAGCAACAAGAGCGCGCCGCCGGCATTGTGCGAAACCGCGACCCACAGCGGCAGAACCAGCAGCACATTGGCGATGCCGAGCGACAGTTGCAGCGCCAGGGCCCCCAACAGCCAGGTGCCGAGCGGGCTCCCGGAAGCCAGCAGCCGCCAGCCCAGCCATCCCGTCACCAGCAGCACGGCGACAGCGCCCAGCCGGTGGGCGATCTGTATGGCGATGCGCGCCTCGTTGTCCATGATCCCGCCCAGGTAGTTCGGGCCCACGGACTGGAAGATATTGAAACCCTCAGCCAGATCCATGGGCGGCGCCCAGGCGCCGTGGCAGGTCGGAAAGTCGGGACAGGCAAGCGCGGCGTAATTCGATGTTACCCAGCCCCCGAGGGCAACCTGCAATACCAGCACCAGAAGGGCGGCCAGCCCGAGCCGCAAGTGACGCGCGGGAACGGCAAGCCCCCCGCACAGGCCCAGGCGCAGGGCCAGAAGCCAGAGCAGGCCCAGGGTCGCAAACCCGCCCAGAAGGTGCGCGGTCACCACCTGCGGCCAAAGTTTCAGCGTTACCGTCCAGGCTCCGAATGCGCCCTGCAGCATCACCAGCAGCGCCAGCCCAATGGCCAGCTTCAGCGGTGCGTGGGGCCGCAACCGGTAAGCCTGCGCCGCAACGATCAGAATCAGCAGCCCGAGTGCGCTGGCGGCGTACCGATGGATCATTTCCGTCCAGGCCTTGTCCGCTTCCACAGGCGAGTCCGGGTAAAGCGCTTCGGCGGCACGTATTTCCTCCGCCGTCTGGGGGATGGCCAGATGGCCATAGCAACCCGGCCAGTCCGGGCAGCCGAGACCCGCATCCACCAGGCGGGTGAACGCGCCGAGCACGACCACGACCACCGCCAGGGCGATGCCGGCCAGCACTGTCTTCATCATCGTGGAGTGGGCTTTCACCATGGCAATCCGCCAGTTGTCCCGGCGGTGTCCAACGGGCCGTCACGTCGGCGGCCTCCCGGTTCCGGGCGCGGGGCGTCACGCACCTTCGGGCAACTCCAGTAGGCGTGCCAGATCCTCCAGGATAGGCTGCGCCGGTGAATCGGCGGGGTATCTCAACACCACGTTGCCCACCGGGTCGACCAGGTAGATTCCGCCGTCGAGGGCCTTCTCACCATCGCTGGTGAAACGAAGAACCTGTGGATAACGGCCGGGCGGTGGCAGCGGCTCCGCTTCCGGCGGCATGACCAGGGCCTGGCGTATCCTGCCCCCATGTTCGTACAACCGCTCTTGCAAACTTCCCATTTCCTGCAAAGACCGTTCACAGGACGCCGCACAGCCCTCGGTGACCAGCCACACCCACCAGGTGCCGCTGCCATCGACCGGCATCCCCGAACCGTCGTCGAGGCCAAGTTCCCGGGCCAGCAACGGCGGGTCGACGAACTCACCCCGATTGGTCGTATCCAGCAGGCTGTCGCGCTCCGCCAGGAAGACCAGGCTGTAAACCCCGAAGGCGGCAAGCAGCGGAAAGGCCACCGCCATGATGATCACCTGTGGCCGGTTTCTTTTTGCGACCTTTTCGTCAACTTTCATTGAACAAAACTTAATTCTTTGATTTTAAAGAAAAAGTTATTTGACATAATATCGTCCGTCTCAGGAGCGAGTTCGCATGCGGCGCTTCCCTTTCGGCGCACGGCCACATTGTCCAGCGGTACGCAAGGCGTTCGGACGAGCTTAACGCGCCGAAAGGGAAGCGCCGCGTACGAACTCTTTCCCGAGAGTCGGCGTTGTTCCTTGCGCGTCCTCGTCCCTGCGCGCCGGGTTGCCGACTCGCAGGGATCAATACCAACTTACTGAATGATGCGCCGGTCACGTGCAGCCCTGCCTCAATTCCTCGAGGACCTTCCGCGTATCCGGCCGCACGCCGCGCCAGATGGCGAAGGCGGCTCCAGCCTGCTCAACTAGCATGCCCAGCCCGTCGGCAACCGCCGATGCTCCAGCCTCGGCCGCCCATCCGCAGAACGGCGTCGCGCCGTCCCGTGCGTAGAGCATGTCGTAGCAGACCGCGTCGCGGGCAATGCGTTCGTCGATCAGCGCGCCTTGTCCATCGAGACCTGCGGAGGTTCCGTTGATCACCACGTCGAAGCCGGGTGTCAAATTATCGAGCGCCGCGCTCTCCACCTTGGCCGGATAGCGCGCCGCGATCGCTTGAGCCCTGGAAACGGTGCGGTTGGCGACAACGATACGCCCGGCTCCGGCGTCGACCAGGGCAGGCAGGACGCCCCGGACCGCCCCGCCCGCGCCGATGACCAGCAGGGAACGTCCGGCGAGTTTCACACCCAGCGCGCGGAGATCCCCGACGAGGCCTTCGCCGTCCGTGTTGAAACCCGCTATCCGGTCGTCCTCCAGCGCAATCGTGTTGACCGCATTGGCACGGGCCGCCGCGCCGCGGGCCTCGTGCACCCACTCGAACGCTTTGCCCTTGAACGGCAGGGTGACGTTCAGCCCCAGGCCGCCGGTGGCGAAAAACGAGTCTGCCGCTTCCCGAAAACCGCCCGCCGGGGCCGTCAGCTTCTCGTAGCTGAGCCGCTGCCCGGTCTGTTCGGCGAACGCGCGATGAATTTCCGGCGACAGGGAATGCGCCACCGGGTTGCCGATTACCGCGTAGCGGTCCATCAGCGCAACACCGTCCCGTCGAGGGTGCGCAGCTCGCTCGGGCGGTTGCGCGCCGACGTGCGTCCGGGCACCACGTAGTCGACGGTAGCGTGGAACCAGCGCCGCACGTGCAGTTCGTTTGCCGTGCTCGGCCGGCCGGACGGATTGGCCGAGGTCGAAACCAGGGGGCCGCCGAAGGCGGCGCAGATGGCCCGGGACTGGGCGTGGCCGGGGACCCGTATCGCCACGCGGCCCGGGCCGGGCGACCCGGCGCCGCTTATCCACCAGGGAAAGCGCGCATTCGGCACCAGCCAGCTCACGGCGCCCGGCCAACTCGCCTGCACGGCGCGGCGGTCCACCTCGGAAAGGCCCGTCAACTCGGGTTCGAAATGCGAAGGGTCGGCGCCGATGACGATCAGGCCCTTGCCCGGGTCGCGGCCCTTCACCTCCAGGAGCCGCGCCACGGCCCGGCCGTCGAACGGGTCGCAGGCCAGGCCCCAGACGCCTTCCGTCGCATGCGCGACCAGGCCCCCGGCGCGCAGGTGCCGGGCGGCTCTCAGAACGTGGAATTGGTCAGCGCCGGAGTTCCGCCTGCAGCCGCTCATTCTGTGCCTGGATCTTGGCCCGGTTCCCCTCCCGGTCCTCCTCGAGCCGGCCGGCCAGCGCCGCGTCGCCGACCCCGAGCATCTGTGCCGCCAGGTAGCCCGCATTGCGGGCGCCGGCCTTGCCCACGGCCACGGTGGCCACCGGAATGCCGCCCGGCATCTGAACCGTTGCGAGCAGCGCGTCCAGACCGCTCAGGGGGCCGCTGTCTATGGGTACGCCGATTACCGGCCGGACGGTGTGCGCCGCCACGGCGCCCGCCAGATGGGCGGCCATGCCCGCGCCGCAGACGAATGCGGCACAACCCCGTTCGACGGCATCCGCCACGTAGGCGGCGGTTGCCTGCGGCGTACGATGCGCCGAAGAGATGCGGACTTCGTTTTCTATACCGAGACGGTCGAGCACATCGGTACAGTTCCGCATGACCGGCCAGTCCGACTCGGACCCCATCAGCACCGCTACAAAACTCACGTGATTCTCCGGGTTCAAAGAGGGGCGCGAATATACCCGTCGGGAGTCAGCCGGACAAATCCCAGGAGCTCAAGCTGCACCAGCGCGCCGACAACCGCGTCGGCGGGCATTCCCAGGGTAACGGCGATTTCGTCCGGCGATGCCTCGAACTTTGTCACCGCCTCGTAGACCGGCGCCAGTTCCGGCGGCGGCTCCCGCGTCTTTTCACCGCCTACCGGGGCGTGTCCCAATTCCGCCAGGACGTCGTCGGCGTCCTCGACAAGCGCCGCGCCCTGCTTGATCAGCCAGTGGCAGCCGGCGCTCAAGGGGTTGCCCACCGGGCCGGGGGCCGCCATGACGTCGCGCCCCTGCTCCCCGGCCATTCTCGCGGTGATCAGCGACCCGCTGCGCCGGCTCGCCTCCACCACCAGGACCCCATCGGAAAACCCGCTGATCAGCCGGTTGCGCTCCGGAAAGTGCCCCTTGAACGGCGCCGCATGGGGGGCATACTCACTCAGCACCACGCCGCCGGCCTCGACAATACGCTCGGCGAGGCCCCTGTGCTGCCGGGGATAGACATCCTGGAGACCGCTGCCCAGAATTGCGCAGGCGCTGCCGGTTTCCGCCGCCAGCGCGCCCCGGTGCGCCGCGCCGTCAATACCCCGCGCCAGCCCGGATACGATGGTGGCGCCACCGCGGGCGAGGTCCCTCCCGATGGACTCCGCAAGCTGCAAACCCCTGCGCGTGGCGGTTCTCGCGCCCACAATCGCCACCCGGATGCGCTCGCCCGGCTGCAGGGCGCCCCGGTAGTAGAGGGCAAGGGGTGGGTCGGGGATGTGGCGCAGCGGTTCGGGAAAGTCGCCGTCCCCCAGCACCGTGAACCGGATACCGGCGGCACGCAGCCGATCCACCGGCCACCGGGGCGGCTTTCCATGACGCTCGAAAGCGGCGGGCGCATCCCCGCACTCCACCAGCCAGGCACGCACCGTTCGCCGCGACTCCTGCTGACTGAGATACAGCAACGCCTCCGCCGCCGACACGGCCGGGCTGTTCACATCGCGCTCCGACAACTTCCAGGTAACCGGTAGGTATGCCCGCGCATACGGATGAGAACCAGCCGAGATTACCGGCTTCCGGCGTAAGCATTAGTTCCGAGCCAATGTAGGAAAACACCCATTTCGCTCGTCCGAGCCATCGCACACGGTACCGCCGCAACGGTCGGGCAACCCTATGGCATTTTGAATCCGCCAAGCGTGGCCGGGGGCGCCGTGATCTATAATGCCCGCCAATCCGTTCCGGCCGCCCTGTCGACAGCACATGGCTCGATTGCACATCCTCGAGTATCCCGATCCCCGGCTGCGCACCAGGGCCGAACCGGTGCGACGGGTGGACGGCTCCATCCGGGCGCTCATCGACAACATGCTCGAGACGATGTACGCCGCGCCGGGCATCGGCCTCGCCGCAAGCCAGGTCGATGTCCACAAGCGGGTGATCGTCATCGACATCTCCGAAAACGGAGATGCGCCCCACGTGTTCGTCAATCCGGAGCTTGAGCTGTCCGGAGAGCCGCTCGAGACCAGGGAAGGCTGCCTGTCCGTACCCGGCATCTACGAACCGGTAACCCGGCGCGAGCGGGTGACGGTGCAGGCGCTCGGCCGGGACGGCGAGCCCTTTTCCCTGGAGGCCGACGGGCTGCTTTCCGTGTGCATTCAGCACGAATGCGACCACCTCGAGGGGAAGCTGTTCGTCGACTATCTGTCCAATCTCAAGCGGGCGCGCATCCGCAAGAAGCTGAAGCAGAATCGGGCCTGATCGGGGCGATTCCCGAGCCTTGCGAAAAAAGCGGCCATCGGGTGCGAACTTGACACCATCGACTTCCCCAACCTCGAACAGGCCATCCGGCGAAGCACCGTCGATCGCTTTCGCCGGCACACCCGCATTTGCCGCCCACATCCTCGAGTCGCTGATCGCCGCCGGCCATACACCGCTGATGGTGCTCACGCAGCCGGACCGCCGCGCGGGCAGGGGCAGAAGGCCCGCTCCCAGTCCGGTCAAACAGGCAGCGACAGCCGCATCGCTGCCGGTGGGAACTCCGAACGGCCCGGCCGATATCCTGCCCGCGCTGGCGTCGATGAGGGTCGATGCGCTCGTTGTCGCCGCCTACGGCCTGTTGCTTCCCCGCCGGGCGCTGGAACATCCTCGCCTCGGATGCATCAACGTTCACGCTTCCCTGCTGCCGCGCTGGCGCGGAGCGGCGCCGGTCGAACGGGCAATGATCGCCGGCGACACGGAAACCGGGGTCTCGATCATGCGGATGGACAGGGGGCTGGACACGGGCCCCGTGTACAGGCGGGCGCGCATGCGGATCGGGGCCCGAGCCACCGGCCAGGAACTGGACAACGCGCTTTCCCGGCTCGGCGCCGAACTGTTGCTGGACGTGTTGCCGAACCTTGCCGCACTGACGCCCGATCCCCAGGACGGCCCCGCCACCTACGCTCCCAAGCTCGGGCCCCATGACAGCGTGGCGGACTGGCGGCGGAGCGCCGTCGAACTGGACCGGCGCATCCGCGCCCTGGCGTATCGCGCGCCGGTCCGGGCCGGTCTGGAGGGCACCCGGATTCAGTTACTCTCCGCCATGCCACGCGAGAGTTCCACCAGCGGGGAGCCCGGCACCATTCTCCCCTCCGGCAGGCACGAGATTCTGGTTGCCTGCGGTTCCGGCACCCTGGCGATCGAATCGCTCAAGGTGAGCCGGGGCAAGGGTCGAACCATGGGTCCCGGCGACGCCAGGAACGGCTTCCCCGGCCTGTTTCGCCCCGGAGGGCGTTTTCAGTGAGCCATCGGGCACAGGCGCGGGCGCGGGCGGCTCGCAACATCAAGGCAATCCTCGCCGGCAGGCGAACCACGGATTGGGCGGCCGCGGGCGCGAGCCAGACGAGCCTCAGCCTGGAGTTGACCTACGGGTGCCTGCGCCACTACTTCTCCCTGAAGGCACAGATCGACCCGCTTCTGGCCAAACCGCTACGTTCACGGGACGGTGACCTGTACGGGCTCCTGCTGGCCGGCGCCTATCAACTTCAGCGTACCCGCATACCTCCGCACGCCGCCCTGTTCGAGACGGTGACGGCCGCCGAACTCCTGGGCAAGGCCTGGGCCAAGGGCCTGATCAATGCGGTGCTGCGCAAGCTGCCCACAACGCCGCCCGCCGATGTTACCGAGCATCCGGCCTGGCTGAAGCAACGCCTCGACAACGAATACGGCACCGACTCGGTACCGCTGATGCACGCCAACAACGCCCGGGCGCCCCTGTGCCTGCGCATCAACGCCTCGAAGGTCGATCCCGCGGACTATCGGCGCGAGCTCGATGCTGCCGGAATCGAATACGCGGCAACCTGGTTACCCGAGGGGCTGGTCCTCCGGAAGCCGCAACCCGCCACCACGCTGCCCGGATTCAATGACGGCCGGGTCGCGGTTCAGGACGTGGCCGCGCAGCTCGCCGTCGCGCCCCTGCTGGAAAGGGCGGCGCCCGGAGAGCGGGTTCTCGATGCCTGCGCCGCCCCAGGCGGCAAGCTTTTCCGGCTTCTGGAAGCTCAATCCGGCCTCTCGCTCACGGCCATCGACATCGCGCCGCGGCGTCTTGCGGCCTTGCGCGAGATCGCCGAACGGCTCGGCCACCTCGGCTTCGAATGCAGGCAGGCCGATGCCGCGACGCTCGACTGGTGGGACGGAACCCCGTTCGATCACGTGCTGCTGGATGCGCCCTGTTCCGGCACGGGCACCCTGCGCCGGCATCCCGAGATCAAGGTGCTGCGCCAGCCGGCAGATGTCGCCAACAGCGCAGCCCGGGAGGCAACCCTGCTGGCAAATCTGTGGCGCACCGTGCGCCGCGGAGGTACGCTACTTTATTGCACCTGTTCGATACTCGCCGAGGAGAACGATCAAGTGGTGGGTTCGTTTCTGGGTAGGCGCCGCGACGCGCACCCGCAGAGCGTCTCGCTGCCAACCGGCCGCGCCACCCGGCATGGCTGGCAGTTACTGCCGCTCGATCCGGCCACGGACGGGCTCTACCTCGCCCTGATCGGGAAAAAACCTTGAAGATCCTGATACTGGGCGGCGGCAAGGTGGGCGGAACGCTGGCCGAGCATCTCGCCAACGAAGCCTTCGACATCACGGTAGTCGACAGCGACGCCGGCCGCCTGAGGGAACTGCGCGACCGCCTGGACATCCAGACGGTCGCGGGCTGGGCCTCCCATCCCGACGTGCTCAGGAGCGCCGGCGCCGAAGACGCCGACATGCTGATTGCCGTGACGGGCAGCGACGAGGTGAACATGGTCGCCTGCCAGGTCTGCTACTCCACGTTCCGCACGCACACGAAGATCGCGCGGGTGCGCTCGGGCGCCTACCAGCGCAGCAATTCCTTCTTCTCGAAGGAACACCTGCCCGTTGACGTGCTCATCAACCCGGAGCAGGTCGTCACCGAGCAGATCCGCCAGTTGCTGGAGAACCCCGGCGCCCTGCAGGTGCTGGATTTCGCCGAGGGGAAGGTGAAACTCGTCGCGGTTCGCGCCTGGTCCGGCAGCCCCCTGGTGGGCAAGGAACTGCGGCGCGTGCGCGAACAGCTTCCGAACGTGAGCACCCGGGTGGCGGCAATCTTCCGCCGCGGCCGGCCCATCCCGCCGAGCGGCGGCACCGTCATCGAGGCGGAAGACGAGGTTTTCTTCATCGCCGCCGCGGGCCACATCAACGCCGTCATGGCCGGGCTGCGGGATGTGGAGCGCGCGTTCAAGCGCATCACCATCGCCGGCGGCGGGCAGATCGGCGAGCGCCTGGCCCTGGCCATCGAACCCTATTTCTCCGTCAAGCTGGTGGAACTGGACGCCGGGCGTTGTGCCCAACTGGGCGAGTCGCTGCACCGCACCGTCGTCCTGCAGGGCAACGCCACCGACCGGGAACTGCTTGTCGAGGAAAACATCGAGCAGTGCGATGCGTTCTGCGCGGTCACCAACGACGACGAGGTGAACATCATGTCGTCGCTGATGGCCAAGCGGCTCGGCGTGCGCCGGGTGATGACCCTGATCGGCAAGCCGGCGTATGTCGACCTGGTGCAGGGCGGCGACATCGACATTGCCATATCGCCCCAGCAGGCAACCACCTCGAGCCTGCTCACCCATGTTCGCCGGGGCGACGTGGCCCGGGTGCACAGCCTGCGGCGCGGGGCCGCCGAGGCGATGGAAACGGTGGCCCACGGCGACGAGAAGAGCTCCCGGGTGGTGGGCCGCCGGGTCAAGGAGATCGGCCTGCCGCCGGGCACCTCCATCGGCGCGCTCGTGCGCGGCGACGACGTGATCGTGTCACTGGGAACGGAGGTCGTCCGGTCTGAAGACCACGTGATCCTGTTCCTCACCGACAAGAAACACATCGCCAAGGTCGAACGGCTCTTTCAGGTCGGGCTCACATTCTTCTGAAAGCCTGAACTTGATGTCCTGCCCCATAAGTTTCTTGCATTTCAGCGTGCCGCACGGGGCCTGTGGCAAGGCGCGGCCCGCCGGGAATGGCCCGCCCCATTGCCAAGGGTCGCAACGCCGCCACAGGCCCCGTGCGGCGCGCCCTTCGGGAGCTTGCTGTACGCACCACTGCCGCGTTGCGGCCCTTGCCAATATGCTCGATATTACCTGCGGACCGCGCCTTGCATTGGTGCGTACAGCAAGCTCTGAAATGCAAGAAACTTATGGGGCAGGACACTAGTGCACCTGCCCGTCATACTGCGTGTCACCGGCATCCTGCTGGCCCTGTTCAGCCTGGCGCTGCTGGTGCCCGTCATCGTGGCGATGATCTATGGCGAAGACACCATCGAGACTTTCGTCACGGCATTCGCAATCACGGCCCTGAGCGGCCTGGCGTTGTGGATCCCCAACCGGGGCGGCCAGGACCTCAGGGCCGGGGACGGGTTCATGATCACCGCGCTCTTCTATGTGGGCCTCGGGCTGTTCGGCGCGCTGCCCATCTATCTCGCCGAAAGCACGGCGCTCAGTTTCACCGATGCGGCCTTCGAGTCGCTCTCCGGCCTCACCACCACCGGCGCCACCGTCATCTCCGGGCTGGACGGCCTGCCGAAATCCATCCTGTTCTACCGCCAGTTGCTGCAGTGGTACGGCGGCATGGGCATCATCGTGCTGGCCATCGCCATCCTGCCCATGCTGGGCATCGGCGGCATGCAGCTCTACCGGGCGGAGTCGCCCGGGCCCGTCAAGGACACCAAGCTCACGCCCCGGATCGCGGAGACCGCCAAGGCGCTGTGGTACCTGTACCTCGGGCTTACCGTCGCCTGCGCGCTGTCGTACTGGCTGGCCGGAATGGACGTGTTCGACGCCATCTGCCACAGCTTTTCCACCGTGGCCATCGGCGGCTTCTCCACCCACGATGCCAGCATCGGCCATTTCGACAGTGCCGCGATCGAAAGCGTCGCCATCGTCTTCATGGTGATCTCGGGCATCAATTTCGCGCTGCATTTCATGGTGTGGAATCGCAGGAACCCGCTCCTCTATGCCCGCGACATGGAGGTGCGCATGTACCTGCTGGCGCTGGCCGTGGTGGCTGTCGTGATCTGCGCGATCCTGATCCACAACCCCGGGTCGGATCCATCGCCGATCCGGCACGGCCTGTTCCAGGCGGTGTCGATCACGACCACGACGGGCTATACGACCCGCGACTTTGCCCACTGGCCCTCGGTCGCGCCGATCCTGCTGCTGTTCGCCGCCTTCGCCGGCGGCTGTGCCGG
>CAZWZH010000082.1:0-3422 GCA_964638775.1 uncultured Pseudomonadales bacterium | reverse complement strand
CGGTGTGATCGCCCGCGATGCCAGGCCGGCCTATTACGTATATCGGGTACGGAGCGGGAACCATGCGCAAACCGGAATCGTGCTGCTGGTTTCGGTGGAGAGCTACCGCGCGGGCACGCTGCGCCGCCACGAACTGACCCGTCCCGACAAGGAAACCGTGCGTGCAAGACTGATCCAGGCGCTGGAATCGCAGACCGGGCTGGTCATGCTGGCGCACCGCGCGCATGACGACCTGGCCGCGCTGATGGCCGAAGCAACTCAGGTGGCGCCCGATTGCGAAGCAACCCTGGAGCAGGGCGGCGCCGTGACCGAGCACAGCGTCTGGGTGGTGGATGACGAGTCCTCGATGGAACGGATCACGCAGGCGTTTGCCGATCTGGGTGAGTTGTACATTGCCGACGGCCACCACCGCGTGGCCGCGGGCAATCGGGCCGCGGCGGCGCATGATGGACGGCCCGAGGCGCAGTGGCTGATCGGGGCCACCTTTCCCGCCGACGAATTGAGGATTCTCGACTACAACCGCGTCGTCTCGGGTCTGAATGGGCACAGCCACGAGTCGTTCCTTGAAGCGTTGTCCGCCTGTTTCGAGGTGACCGCTGCATCGGCGCCGGCGCGACCCGCTCGACCCCGCGAGTACGGACTCTACCTGGACGGCAACTGGCACCGGGCGAGACTGCGTGCGGGTCTTGCGCCGGAAAAAGATCCCGTAGGCAGTCTTGACGTCAGCCTGTTGGGGGAACATCTGCTGGCGCCGATTCTGGGTATCGAGGACTCGCGCACTGATCCGCGCATCGATTTCGTGGGGGGCGCGCGCGGTCTTGAGGAACTGGAGCGGCGCGTGGACGGCGGCGACGCGTCCGTTGCCATAGCGCTCTATCCCACGCCGATGAAGGCGCTGATGGACGTGGCCGGCGCCGGCGAGATCATGCCGCCCAAGTCCACCTGGTTCGAACCCAAGCTCGCCGACGGATTGTTGGCCTATAGTTGGGCCACGGAGGTGACTGAAAATGTCTGACGACAGTGCTCTGGCGGAAGCCAACGAGATCGATGAAGAGGTGAAGTTCGCGGCGGACGCGGCGCCTTATATCGAGCGCATTCCCGGCTTTGTCCGCGGCGTGGCGCTGAAGGCCATGATCGCCAAGGCCAAGGAAAAGGGCGTCACCCTGATCGACGGCGCGTTCATGGACGAGAACAACCCGATGAAGTAGCCCTGGGTGCGAGGGCGTCTCGCCCTCGAAAGAGCCGCGCTATCATCCGTCCCCACCCCATGGGCATGCCACAAAATCGGGAGAGGAGGGACAAATGGGACAATTTGCGTTAACCCGGCGGGACGCCATACTTGCGGGCGCCGGAACCGCGCTGACGGGCGGCGTACTCTCCGGATGCGCGGTTGAGACGTCGCCGACGCTGGACCTGGAAGACCCTGCCGTTCGCGCCCGCGTGCGCGCCAAGGTATCGGGTTCGGCCGCGGAGGAAACGGTCTACAGGTTCTACCGCCTGCACCTCTACGCCTACATGAACGACGGCAACCTCATACCGTTGTTCACGATGAACAACCTGAACGTCACGCAGTGCAGTCCGCTGGAGGACAACCAGTACGCGTTCAAGGTGTTCGAGTGCGGCGTCTATTGCAAGTTCGACACGGACGAGGTGCTGGAATCCTGGGAAAACCCGATTACGGGAGAAGTCAGGGAGCCCTGGACGTTCCTCGGCGGTCCCCTGAACGTGAAAATGGGCGCCGACGGTGTGGAAACGCCGCCGGAAGCCACGGTCCATCCCGATACCCTGCGCATGGAAACGTACGGCGGCATGGTCTTCGTGCCCGTCGCCTCGCATTTTTCCTATCCCAGCCCGTTCGACCCGGAAGAGTGGCCGAAGGAATCGCCCGGCCGCACGCACTACTGGGATTCCCTGTTCGTCCACGCCGCAAAGCTCGAGGACGTGGCCAATCCCGACATCGACAACGCGCCGGCCTTCTGCCAGTTCCAGAACCTGGTGAGCTGGGGCCCCTGGGTCGGCATGGGCGGCCACGAGGGCCGCAGCTACGGCCGGGCCTACGGCACCAAGCTGGCCAGCCTCGACGAACTGCCGGCCGCGGCCCGGAAGTCGCTGGAACTGAAGGCGCCGAAAATCTTCGACGTCGAGAACTGGATCGAGTACCACGACTACATCGAGGAATACAAGGACACCTACGGGGCGTAGCCGCGCTGAATCGGGCGCGCCATGAAAGTCTTTGAAATAGGGGACTACAGCAAGGGCCTGGCCCTGCATGCGGTCGAGCGGCCCGAGCCCGTTCCCGGCCACGGCGAAGCGGTCATGCGGGTGCGCGCCACCGGCATCAACGCCCGCGACCTCAGCATCATGCAAGGCAGCCTGGGCAAGACCGTCATGCCTTACACCCGCGTGCCGCTGAGCGACAACGCCGGCGACATCATCGCGGTCGGCGACGGCGTGGAAAAAGTCCGGGTCGGCGACCGGGTCACGATGAGCCACTACTGGCAATGGCTGGACGGCGACTGGCACGCGTCCATGTCGAAAAAGGACTACGCCGCCACCCTCGACGGTTTTCTCGCCGAGCAGGTCGTCGTGCCGGCGCCGGCGCTGATCAGGCTGCCCGACAGCCTGAGTTATGAGGAGGCGAGCACCCTGCAGAGCCCGGGCCTCACGGCCTGGAACGCCGTGGTGGAGGCGGGCGCGGCCAGGCCCAGCGATACGGTCCTGACCCTCGGTTCCGGCGCGGTGTCCGTGTTCGGAATGCAATGGGCCAAGATGCTGGGCGCGCGATGCATCATGACGTCATCGAGCGACGCGAAGCTTGCCCGCCTGAAGGAACTCGGCGCCGATCTCGGCGTGAACTACCGCACCAATCCGGACTGGCCCGGGGAAGTCCTGGAACTCACCGACGGCGAGGGCGCGGACATCATTCTCAATAACGTGGGCCTGGAAGAAATGGAGAACTGCCTGATGGCCGCGGCCTCCAACGGCCGAATCATGCATATCGGCGCCAACCCCGTGGTCCACAACCAGGAACCACAGGAGCCCCCGGTCCTGACGAAGCTGCCGAACCTCATTCTCAAGAACCTCACCGTGCGCGGCATCATCGTCGGCAGCCGGCGCATGTTCGTTGATCTCATACGGGCCATGGTCCGCAACGACATCAGGCCCGTCATCGACCGCGTCTTCGACTGGGACGACATCTACGACGCGATCGACTACATGCAAAGCGGCGAAAAGATCGGCAAGATCGTCATCCGGGTAACCTAGCGCCGCGTACCGGAAAGTGGTGGTGATGGGTGGGCTTGAACCACCGACCTGCGGGTTATGAGTCCGCCGCTCTAACCAGCTGAGCTACATCACCACTGGTGCCGGAAGAGGGACTTGAACCCGCAACCTTCCGCTTACAAGGCGGGTGCTCTACCAGT
>CAZWZH010000081.1:0-47038 GCA_964638775.1 uncultured Pseudomonadales bacterium | reverse complement strand
GCCACCCGGTCGTGATAGCGCTCCCTGGCGGCCATCAGACCCCCAGCGACGGGCCCATGCCCCCGCTCCAGAGCGCAACGGTAATGCCGAGCAGGCTGACGAAGGCCACCAGCAGGTAGGCCACCAGGGACGACGCCATCAGGATCCCCTGCTCGGGCGTGGTACCGAGAATGGCCGGCAGGCAGCGATACAGGAGATACAGGCTCCAGATCAGGGCCGGGATCAGGACGATCATGTTGACGAAAGCGTGCGGGAACAGGTGCGCCACGCTGGCGAGAATCACCGGCGTGCCAACGAACACAACGAACGCCAGGTGCGCGCCGAACTCGCGGCGCGCGCCGTAGGTGGGGGCCATCCAGGTGGAGACGGAAGCCGTGCTGAGAAATCCGACCAGAACGACGAAAAAGTAGGCCAGGCTGATGAGCGATAGGCCCGGCATCGGGATATGCAGCGGTTCCGTACCGCCGATCCGCCAGCCGAAGGTTGCGCCCCCGATAAAGGCGAGCAACGGCGGGACGATGCTGAGCGGAATCACGATACGCAGTATTGCCCGGGTCACGTCGGGCACGGCGGCCGCCAGTTGCCGGCAAGCGTCCGAGGAACGGGCAAGGAATCCGACGTATCGCCATAGGGTCACGAGGCTCACCGATCGCGCCGCATCTCTACGGTCCGGGCTGGACGAATCGGCGCACCGACCCGTGCCGAAAGTTCGGACAAGGCGCGGGCGTGGTCGTGTTCAGGCATCCGATTCCTCCCGCAGCCCATTCGCGTACCGGCCGCTTGACGTTTTCTTCCTGACGACGATCTGTTTTTCGTGTCCGCAGCGCCAGCATCGGTTCCGCTCGAATTCGAATCCGTTTTCGTAGCGCAGGGACTGCTCGGCTTCGTCGATCTGCTGGCAGTGGCGGCATCCCAGCAATTGGATCAGGCAGTTGTTGCAGAGGCCCAATGGAGCAACGGTTTCGAGAATGACGCGAACGAGGCGCTTGACGATCATGGATCGCGCTTCCACACGATCACCGTAGCGTCTCAATGGGGTAGTAGCGGGCTCCAACGCCCGGGTCACCGTCGCGCCTCACGCGGCCCTGCGCCACCAGTCTCCGGCAGTCCTGGTCGACATAGGGGTGGCCTCGTGGGTTCCCGTAGACGGCGCGGGTCAATTCGTCAACCGTGACTCCCGGTCGCCGGACAATGATGTACGCCAGAACGTCCTCCAGCAGCATCACGGCTTCGCGGGCCTCAAGGTGACGAGTCTCGTACCGTGGCATCGTGCGCAGCGGCCCCGTGCGCGTTCGTAGAGCGTCTCCCGGACCATCGCGCGAGCATTGGCGTTCACTATCGACCCGTACGTAGTTGGATTGCGCCCGGGCTTCCCGATCGTCTCGATCCGGAAACCCCGGGCTTGCAAGATCGTCCTGGGTGCGATGGAACGCAATTCGGGGCAAACACGTAAGTGACAACGCGTAGGAGCGAAGTGCAGGCCTCGTTTGCCTTATGCTGACGGTTGCGGAAGCGTGAGCGCACCTGCTTTGCGGCCGGCGCGGGGGCGCGGCAACGGGGGGCGTCGTGCGACCTGGCTGTGCGAACCTGCGTCGTCAGCCCGACGTGCGGCAGCAGCGATCCGGGGGATGGGCTCGCTAGCGGTCCCCGGGATCGAATCCAGCCACGATTGCCATGCGCACGAGATGGGACAAGCTCTGTGCGCCCATCTTCGTCATGAGGTTTCGGCGGTAGACTTCGACCGTGCGATAACTGATGCCCAGATGACGGGCCGTCACCTTGTTGGGACTTCCCGCGACCAATTGACTGAGCACGTCCCGCTCGCGAGCGCTCAGTCTTCCGATCCGCGCGAGGATCTCGGACTTTTCCTCTTCGTCGCGCCGGACATCCCTGCCGGCATCGATTGCCCGCGCGACGCTGGCGAGCAGGCGGTCGCGTGCTATCGGCTTCTCGATGAAATCCATGGCGCCGGCGTGCATGGCCTGTACGGCCATCGACACGTCGCCATGGCCGGTGACAAACACCACGGGGAGCATCGCCCCCGCCTCCTTGAGGCGACGCTGCACCTGAAGTCCGTCCATCTTCGGCATCTTGACGTCGAGGACGACACAGGCGCCCGAATCCGGCTCCAGGCCCTCAAGAAACGCGATGCCTGACGCGAACGCTGCGGTTCGATAGCCGGCCGTTTCCAGCAAGGCTTGGAGCGACTCGCGCGCGGCGTCGTCATCTTCGACGATAAAGACCAATTCGCGAGACATGTCATTCGTCCGTGTTCTCGAAGACAGGCAGGGTAACGCGGAATGTGGTTCCCTTTCCGGCTTCGGTATGAAAGACGATGTCCCCGCCGTGCGCTGCGACAATCGCGTGGCAGATGCTGAGCCCGATGCCGGTGCCGCCGTCCTTGGTCGACAAGAAGGGCTCGAACGGCCGTTCCTGGACGCTTCCAGGCAACCCCGGCCCCGTGTCGCGCACGGTGATCTCAATCGCGTCTTCAAGGCGCGCCGTGGATACGAGGATGTTGCGTTGCTCACACCCGGCCAGCGCCTCGATGCTGTTGCGCACCAGATTCAGGATGGTCTGCTGGATCTGAATGCCGTCCACGAGTACCGGCGGCAGGTTGGGCGACAGCCTTAACTCCACGTCGATGTTCTCGGTCGCCGTACCCAGGGTTGCCAGCGCGCAGGTTTCTTCGACCAGCAGGTTAACGTCTTCGACGGACCGCTCGCTCTCGCCCCGGCGTGTCAGATCGCGCAACCGGCGGATGACGTAGCCGGCGCGCTGGGTCTGGGCGACGGCCTTGTCCATGTACTCGCGCAGCTTGTCCGGCACGTCGGCGCCGCTCTGGTCGAGCAGCGCCGCACTGGCCTCGACGAATCCAGCGACCGCCGAGAGCGGCTGATTGAGCTCGTGCGCCAATGCCGTGCCCATGGTACCGAGTGCGCTGGCGCGGGATACGCGTATCAGGTCGGTCTGCAGCTCTTCGATGCGCGCCCGCGCGCGGTGGTCTTCGGTCAGGTCGTGGACCGTACCGACGAACAGCGGGCCGCCCCGGGGGCGGCTGAGTTCGCCGACCGAGAGATGGATGGGAAACGTGGAACCGTCCTTGCGGCGCCCGGTGACGTCGCGTCCGATGCCGATGACCTTGGCGATGCCGGATTCCAGGTAGCTACGCAGGTACGCGTCGTGGTTATCGCGGTGCGGGAAAGGCATGAGCAGTTTTACGTTGCGACCAATCAGTTCGGCCGCCGGATAACCGAACAGGCGCTCACACGCGGCACTGTACAGCACGACAGTACCGGCCTGGTCGATCACGATCATGCCGTCGACCGCGGTGTCGATCGCCTCGCGCAGTTCCCGCTCGCCGAGCGAAATTTCCCGATACCGGTTCGGTGGGGGTGGTGCCGGCATGGCGGTCGGTCGAATCGAACCCGGGCGATCAGGAATTGGTCAAGGTCGGCGTGAGCCCGCGCCGCGGACCGGTTCCGTTGTGTGGAAGCCGACGCCAATGGATGGTCCGCCTTCAGTGAACGACTCGGCAATCATGGTCGGTCCATCCGTCGCAAAGATTTCGCGGATATTGTATCAGCCGGAAATTCGGCACTTGAATGCCGGCCGCGTGCGCCACCGGGCGAGGTGCGCTTGACCGCTACGGATTTCTACCCAGGCACGCACCCCGAATTGCGCTCGCCGGCCTGCGAGCCAATAGTCAACGATTCGCGACCGACGCGGAAACTGAGACGCTCCCCGACTCAATACTTTGACGCACTCTCCGTGCTCGGAAACAATGGTCCCTTTCCATTTCCGGCAAGGCGGCCGTGAATCATCCCCGTGGCCTCTGGGTGCTGTTCATCGCGGAGATGTGGGAACGCTTCAGCTATTACGGCATGCGTGCCCTGCTGGTGCTTTATCTCATCGCGTCCACCGACGGGTATATCGATGGCGCGCCCAATCTGAATCCCGGGTTCGGCTGGTCGGAAAGTTCGGCCTATCTGCTCTACGGGGTTTATACCTGGGCGGTTTACCTGACGCCGATCGTCGGCGGCTGGCTGGCTGACCGGTTTCTCGGCACCCACCGTTCGATGATCGTCGGGGGCTGGATTATCGCCGCGGGGCATATCCTGCTTGGCGCTACTGAATTCTTCGGCATCACGGCCGGTGCCGCCGTTACGCTGCAGACCGGTCCCGGGGCCCTGGTCTGTTTCATCGGCGGGCTGGTGCTGATCGTTGTCGGCACGGGCTTCTTCAAGCCTTGTGTGAGCGTCATGGTGGGTCAGCTCTACGCGACCGGCGACGACCGTCGGGACGGCGGGTTCACGATCTTCTACATGGGCATCAATGTGGGGGCCCTGCTCGCGCCGCTGGTGGCGGGAACGCTCGGAGAGGCCGTGGGCTGGCACTGGGGATTCGGCAGCGCGGCGGTGGGCATGATCCTCGGCATCTCGTTCTACCAGGCGTTCCGTTCGCGCTACCTGGAAGGGATCGGCATGCCGCCGGAGCGCCGCAATCGGTTCCAGGACGCACCGGTCGAACCGAAACCGGGATTGACACGGATCGAGTGGCAGCGCATCGCCGTCATACTGATCCTTGCCTTCGTGGGCAACATCGCCTTCTGGGCGGCGTTCGAGCAGGCGGGAAGCTCGATGAACGTGTTCGCCGCGCAGAATACCGACCGGACACTCTGGGGCTTCCTCGACAGCGGTTTCCCCGCCACCTGGTACCAGGCGGTCAACCCGGCGGCCATCATCGTATTCGCCCCATTGTTCGCCTGGCTTTGGGTTTTCCTGAGCAAGCGCGGCCGCAATCCGTCTACGCCCATGAAGTTCGCTATGGGGGTGTGGTTGTTGGGCCTTGCCTTTCTTGCCATGGTTTTCGGCGCCATGGAGGCACGGGACGGGCTGGCGGGGCCGCACTGGCTGCTCATCACGCTGGTGGTCTATACCTGGGGCGAGCTCTGCCTGTCGCCGGTGGGCCTTTCCATGGTGTCAAAGCTGGCGCCGGTACGCCTGCAGTCGCTGATGATGGGCGTCTGGTTTTTCTCGCTCTCGCTTGCGAACCTGGCCGGGGGCCTGCTGGCCCGCTACTCGGTCAAGCTGGAATCCGGCGAATCCACGTTCATGATCGAGGGCCTGCCGGGATTCTACCTGCTGCTGGTGGTCGTGCCTGTGCTCACCGGTGTCTTACTCTGGGCCATCTCGCCGCTGCTGCGGCGCTGGATGCACGGCATCCACTGACCTGCGCCCGGTTTCAGGGCTTGTCCGCCGAATTCTGCAGCGTCAAACCAGCCATGAACTTGTGGCCGTTCTCCACGTAGTGCCTGTAGTTCCTTGCGAGGCTCTCGAGGCGTTCGGGCGTTACCTTGGCGATGATGCGGCCCGGGGTGCCCAGTACCAGGGAGTTGTCGGGAATCTCCTTGCCTTCGGCGACCAGTGAATTGGCGCCGATGAGGCAGTTCCTGCCCACCCTGGCGCCGCTCAGCACCACGGCATTGATGCCGACGGTGGTGTTGTCGCCGATTTCGCAGCCGTGTACTACTGCCTTGTGGCCGATGGTGACATTTTCCCCCAGGATGCACGGAAAATCCGGGTCGGTGTGCACCACGGCGCAATCCTGGATATTGCTGTTCCTGCCGATGATGATGGGCTCGTCGTCGCCGCGCACCACGGCGCTGAACCAGACGCTCACGTTATTGCCGAGCCGTACGCTGCCGATGACGGCGGCACTCGGGGCCACGTAGTAGTTTCCCTCCGCCACCACGCGGCGGTCATCGAGTTGATAGAGCATTGAATCTTCCTGTGGGTCGTGTCCCTGCCATGCCGCGCGGGCGGTCAGCCGACGGCCAGTCGGGCGTTTCTGAACAGGCGCAGCCAGGGGCCGTCCTCTTTCCAGTCCGGTTCCGGCCAGGCGTTCTGGCATGCCCGGAACACCCGTTCCGGGTGGGGCATCATCACCAGCACCCGGCCCGACGCCGCCGTTACGCCCGCCAGGCCATCCGCCGAACCGTTCGGATTCGCGGGATAAGTCCCGGCAATGTCGTGCCGGCCGGTCACGTATTGGGCGCAAAGTTGCCCGCTGCCCGCCAATGTCGCGAATTGCGCCGGGTCGCGAAACTCGGCCCGGCCCTCGCCATGAGCGACCGGTACCGGAATGACGCTGCCCGCCATGCCTTCCAGCCAGGGTGAATCGGCAATGTTGATCCGCACGAGAACGGTACGCGCCTCGAATTGATCGGAAAAGTTGCGCACGAATCGCGGCCAGTTTTCCGCCCCCGGGACCAGTTCCTTCAGGTTGGCCATCATCTGGCAGCCGTTGCAGATGCCCAGAGCCAGCCGGTCGGCGTGAAAGAATGCCTCGAAGGCATCGCGCACCCGGTCGTGGAACAGGATGCTCTTGGCCCAGCCGCCGCCGCCACCGAGCACGTCCCCGTAGGAGAACCCGCCGCAGGCGGCAAACACCGGGAAGTCGAGCAGGTTCACCGCGCCGCCGAGGAGATCGCTCATGTGGACGTCGACGCTGGTGAAACCGGCCCGGTCGAACGCGGCGGCCATCTCCACATGGCCGTTGACGCCCTGCTCGCGCAGCACGGCGACCCGGGGGCGGGCGTCGACGATGGCGAAGGCTCCGGAGGGAGGCTCCTCCGGGTCGAATGTCAGTGCGGCGGCGAGCCCCGGGCTGCCGTCGTCGCCGATTGCGGCGTATTCCTCGTCTGCCGCGGTCGGGTTGTCCCGCAGGCGTTGCATGCGGTAGCTCGGCTCGGCCCAGCGGCGTTGCCAGGCGGCACGCCCGGAATCGACTGCAAGGACACCGCGATGATGGACGCGCAGGCGCTGGTCCGACCTCACGGCGCCGAGGTCGATCACGCGAAGGGGTCGATAGCGTTCCGTTACCTCAAGCACTTCGGACGCCCGGACCTGCAGCACCAGGCCGAGTTCCTCGCTGAAAAGCGCGCGGAGGAGGTCCTCGTCTTCAATGTCGACATCCCACCCCAGACGCCCCGCGAACGCCATTTCGGCCAAAGCCGCCAGCAGGCCGCCGTCGGACCGGTCGTGATACGCGAGAATGCGGCCTTCCCGGTTCAGGGCCAGGGTAGCCTGCAACGCCCTGCCCAGGGCGTGGGCATCATCCACATCGGGACAATCGCCGCCCCGTCTGCCGAAACACTGTGCCAGTACGCTGCCGCCCATCCGGTTGCGGCCGTTGCCGAGATCGACGAGCAGCAGCCGTGTGGCGCCGGTTGCGTGGCCATCGGCAGCTTCATCCGGAGCCGCCCGGAGTTGCGGCGTGAGCGTACGGCGCGCATCCGCCACCGGAGCGAAAGCGGAAACGATCAGCGTCACCGGGGCGACGACTTCACGCTCCACCTCGCCGTCCCGCCACCGGGTGCGCAGCGAAAGGCTGTCCTTGCCCACGGGAACCGCGATACCCAGCGCCGGGCAAAGTTCCATGCCCACCGCGTGAACCGCATCGAACAGCGCCTGTTCCTCGGCCTCGTCTCCGGACGCCGCCATCCAGTTGGCCGACAGCACCGTTCTTTCCAGGGCTTCAAGGTCCGCCGCGACCAGGTTGGTCAGCGCTTCGCCCACCGCCATGCGCGCGGAAGCCGCGGCATCGATCAGGGCCAGGGGAGATCGTTCGCCCATGGCCATCGCCTCGCCCTCGAATGTCCGGTAACCACCCAGCGTCACCGCGACATTGCTGACCGGCACCTGCCAGGGGCCGACCATCTGCTCCTGGCCGACCAGGCCGGTAATGCTGCGGTCGCCGATGGTGACCAGGAACTGCTTGCTCGCAACGGCGGGGAAACCCAGAACCCGCCGTATCGCTTCGTCCAGGTCGACATCCCCGAAATCCAGCGGGCCGATGGCAGGCTCCCGCCGCTTGAAAGCGCGCTGCATCTTCGGCGGATTGCCGAACAGGACCGACAGGGGCAGGTCGACGGGACGATTGCCGAACGTCCGGTCGGTGAGCAGCAGGTTCCGCTCGGCAGTCGACTCGCCGAGGATCGCATAGGGGCACCGTTCACGGCGGCACAGCGCCTCGAAGCGCTCGATGCCGTCGGCGGCGATACCCAGCACATAGCGCTCCTGGGCCTCGTTGCACCAGATCTCCATGGGCGACATGCCCGGGTCCGCATTGGGTACGTCGCGCAACTCGAAGCGACCGCCCGCGCTGCCGTCCTTGACGAGTTCCGGCAGCGCATTGGAGAGGCCGCCCGCGCCGACATCGTGAATGAGCAGTATGGGATTCGCCTCGCCGAGCGCGCAGCAGGCATCGATCACTTCCTGGCAGCGCCGCTGCATCTCGGCGTTGTCGCGCTGCACCGAGGCGAAATCGAGGTCCGCGGAACTGGTTCCGGAGGCCATGCTGGATGCGGCGCCCCCGCCCAGCCCGATCAGCATGGCCGGCCCGCCCAGCACCACCAGGCGCGTACCCGCCGGGAACGGCAGCGGCTGCACGTGGCCCGGCCGCACGTTGCCCAGGCCGCCCGCGATCATGACCGGTTTGTGATATCCCCGCAGGCGCCCCGCACCGTCGGGCTGTTCAAACGTGCGGAAGTAACCGGCGAGCGCCGGGCGTCCGTATTCGTTGTTGAACGCCGCGCCGCCGATCGGGCCTTCCAGCATGATGTCCAGGGCCGAGGCGATGTGCTCCGGCTTGTCGGTGCCGTTTTCCCAGGGTTCGGGGTGCCCGGGAATGTTGAGATGCGATGTGGTGAATCCAGTGAGGCCGGCCTTGGGCTTGGATCCCCGGCCCACGGCGCCCTCGTCGCGAATCTCCCCGCCACTGCCCGTGGCCGCCCCCGGGTAGGGTGCGATTGCCGTGGGATGGTTGTGGGTCTCCACCTTCATCAGGACGGGCATTTCTTCGTCGCAATGGCCGTATTCCCGGCTGTCCGGATCCGCGAAAAAGCGCTGGTTCCGATAGCCTTCGATGACCGCCGCGTTGTCAGCATAGGCGCTGAGAATGCCCGCGCCGTTGATGTGCGCGAAGGTGTTCCTGATCATGGCGAACAGCGAGCGTGATTGCACATCCCCGTCTACCGTCCATGAGGCATTGAAGATCTTGTGCCGGCAGTGCTCGGAGTTCGCCTGGGCGAACATCATGAGTTCCACGTCGCTCGGGTCCCGGCCCAGATCGGTGAACGCATCCGCCAGGTAGCCGATCTCGTCTTCCGACAGCGCGAGCCCCAGGTCGGTGTTGGCCTTCTGCAGTGCGCCGGCGCCGCCGTACAACACGGGTACGGTGGCAAACGGTTTCGGCGCCAGGGTGGCAAACACGGATTCGAATTCGTTTTCGCCGACGACGCACTCCGTCATGCGATCGTAGAGCGCACCGGCCGCGGCCTTGGTGAACGGCGCCGTCGAGAACCAGCGCACGCCCCGCTCCACCCGGGTCACCCGCTCCAGGTCGCAGATATGAAAGATGTCGGTCGCCTTGCTCGACCAGGGCGAAATGGTGCCCTCACGGGGCACTACGGTGAGTTGCAATTCGCCGCGCCGCTCGGGCAGGTCGAGTTCCGGGCCGTAGCGCAGGAGCGCCTCCGCCCGTTCCCGTTCGGCCGGGCCAAGGGGCTCATCGACCCTGAGCAGATGGACGAACTCCGCGTATAGCCCATCGATACCCAGCCCTTCCCGAAGCTTCTCCAGGCGAAATTCCGACAGCGCGGGCGGCCCCGCAAGCACGAGCAGTTCAGCCATCAGACCTCTTGTTCG
This sequence comes from uncultured Pseudomonadales bacterium, assembly GCA_964638775.1. Lineage (GTDB taxonomy): Bacteria > Pseudomonadota > Gammaproteobacteria > Pseudomonadales > Azotimanducaceae > Azophilus. Next base: position 37,328 of record CAZWZH010000081.1, on the reverse strand, counting down.
CGGAAAACTGTTGTCGATTCAATCCGGATTCATCCATGGGCCGACGTCTGCTCGGCCTGCTTGCGCCTTTCCCGAAAAAACCGTTGCATCAGCGCCGCGCACTCCTTGGCCAGCACGCCTTCGCTGACCTCGACGCGATGGTTGTGCGTCGGGCTCTCAAGCGCCCGTGCATGACTGACAACAGCCCCGGCGCGAGGTTCGCGCGCACCGAAGACCAGCCGCCTTACCCGGGCATGCACCAGTGCCCCGGCACACATCATGCAGGGCTCCAGGGTCACGTACAGCGTGGTGTCCGGCAATCGGTAGTTTCCCAGCCTGGCCGCGGCATCGCGTAGCGCGTTGATCTCCGCATGGGCCGTGGGGTCGGCGCTGCCGATGACAGCGTTGCCGCCCTGGCCGACCAACTCGTCACCGCCGCCGCTGTGCCGCACCAGCACGGCGCCGACCGGCACCTCTCCGCGGCGGGCGGCCTGCTCGGCCAGGCCAAGGGCCCGGCGCATCCAATCGGCATCGGGCGTGTCGATTGTGCCGCTCATTCCACACCAAAGTGGATGCGCATTTTACCCGGTTTGGCGACCGAGTAGCCGACAAAATGGCCACTTTTCGCGCGACTCTGGAAATTCCCGCAACCTGTGGGTACATTCCGCCCTGCGCACTACGCGGGCTGGCCCGTGGCGGCAAGCGTTGCGCGCGTACTGGGGGAAGTCTGGCCGGAGTGATTGGCCCTCGCCGATTTCCGTCGTTCAACCCGCTTCTATGGAGCAAACTCCGGCACCGGGCAGCGAGTTCGCATGCGGCGCTTCCCTTTCGGCGCACGGCCACATCATCCTTCGTGACGCAAGGCTTTCGGACGAGCTTAACGCGCCGAAAGGGAAGCCCCGCATACGAACTCTTTCGCCAAAACGCGGCATTGCTCCTTTCACGTCAGTGTCCCGGCAAGCCGGATTCCCGGCACGCATGGAGCCGCTAACGCATCAGCGGCGCAATCGCCTCGGCGACAATACCGGTGTTTTGGTCGTTGAGTCCCGCGAGGTTGATGCGGCTGTCGCCCACGATGTATATGTGATGCTCCTCCCGTAGCCGTTGCACGGCCTCGGCGTCGATGCCGAGCAGCGAGAACATGCCCCGTTGCGCTTCGATCCACGAGCAGTCGAGATCCGGCCGCGCCCGGGAAAGGGCGGCCGCGAGGCCGCGGCGGGCCTGACGGAGACGAACCGCCATCGCCGCAACCTCCTGGCGCCATGCTTGCCTCAGTTCCGGGTCGGCAAGTACCCGCCCGACGATGAGCCCCCCGTGCGCCGGGGGCATGGAGTAGCTGCGGCGGGTGATCTGGCCGACCTGGCTTGCCGCCGCCCTGCAGGCGACGGCGGTCTCCGTCAGCCACAGCAGTGCGCCGGTGCGCTCCCGGTACAGGCCGAAGTTCTTCGAGCACGACGCCGCAACGAGCACTTCCGGCAGTTCCGCCAGTGCCGCGCGCACGAAGGCGGCGTCTTCGTCCGGATCGGCGCCCATCCCCTGGTAGGCCATGTCGAAAAAGGGCACCAGGGAGCGGCGCCCGAGGATATCGAGGATGGCCCGCCACTCCGCCGGGCCGGGGTCCGCGCCTGTCGGGTTGTGGCAGGCGGCCTGCAACACTACCAGGCTGCCCGCGGGCGCGCGCTCGAGACGATCCGCCATGTCCTGCATTTCAAGACGGTGCTGTACCGGATCGTAATAAGGATGCGTTTCGAGCGGCACGCCGGCACCGGAAATCAGGTTGTAGTGGTTGGGCCACGTGGGGCTGCTGACGCAGGCGCTCTTGCCGGGCTGGGCCAGTGCGAAAAGCTCCGCCCCGACCCGCAATGCGCCGCATCCGCCGGGCGTCAGCGCTATTCCCAGGCGGCTCTCGATCGCCGGCAGTTGCGGCCCGGCGATCAACGCCCGCATCGGTTCCAGAAATTCCCCGGGGCCCAGAACGGGAAGGTAAGCCTTGCTCGCCTGCTCTCGAACGATAGCCTCTTCGGCCCGGGCCACCGCCGTCATGACCGGCGTGCGGCCGTGTTCGTCCCGATAGACGCCCACCGTCAGGTCCACCTTGTCGACGGCCGGGTCCGCCTGAAACTCGGCCATGAGGCCGAGAATGGAATCGCTGGGGACCGTATCCAGTGTGGAAAACGTCATCAGCACGCCCTTCCGGTCATTGGGACAATCCCGGTCTCGCGCCAGGACACCGTACGCTCCGATGGTATCGAATGTGCCGGCAAGTTTCCGCGCACCCCCCGTTTCCGAAACTGGAGTGCAATTGTATCCGCAGCGACCGGACACCTTGTTCGCGGACATCGCTGAAGGATGAGTCAGGTTTGCATCAGGCCACCGTCGTCCATCCGGGGTAGAACACCGCCCCATCCGGTACTTCCCTGCCGTGACAATCCTGCTAGATTTAAGCCTTGTTAGCGTTTTCTGGATGGGTGCAGTGAAAAAAGCGATCTATTGGGTCGGCCTGCTGCTGGTTGCCGCCGCCTGCAGCGAACAGGCGCCGAACACAGAGCCTGGCGCAGGGACGGCCGCTCTTTCGGAGGAAGCGTCATCCGGTGCGGCGACCGGGGAGAGGGCCGTCGAATCGAACCCGCTCATGAACGCCTACTTCGGCGATACGCACATCCATACGGTGCTTTCGGTCGACGCCTACCTGATGGGCACGCGGCGCACGCCCGACGACGCCTATGAGTTCGCCAAGGGCGCGGCCATCGAGCACGCCTCCGGGTTCATGATGCAGATGAAGAAGCCGCTCGACTTCCTGGCGGTTTCGGACCACGGGTTCTACCTGGGCATGATGCGCGAACTCGGCGACGAGAGTTCGCCGTACGCAGAACATCCGCTGGTCCCCGCCGTTCGCGCAGCCGACAACGCCGAAGGGTCGGTTGCCGCCTTCCAGGCGCTGATTGACCACGTGCGCGGCCGCCAGGACGACGCCGCACTGGATGACGACCTCGACGACCGGGACGTGGCCCGTTCCGCCTGGCAGGAGATCATCGAAGCGGCGGAGCGCCACAACGCCCCAGGCAGCTTCACCACCTTCGTCGGCTACGAGTACACCGCCTCCGGCCCCGAATTCCAGAACCTGCACCGCAACGTGATCTTCCGCGGCAGCAAGGTACCGTTACAGCCGTTTTCCCGGCTCGACTCGGTCAACCCCGAAGACCTCTGGGCCTGGATGGACGCCAACCGCGCAGACGGTATGGAGGCCATCGCCATACCCCACAACCCCAACGGCTCCGACGGCTGGATGTTCGCGAACACCGACTGGGCCGGCGAACCGATGGATGCCCGCTACGCCGAGACCCGCATGCGCAACGAGCCGCTGGTGGAGAACACCCAGGTGAAGGGAACCTCGGATACCCATCCGCTGCTCTCGCCGAATGACGAATGGGCCGACTTCGAGCTGATGGAACTCAAGGTCGCCAGCGACGAGCCGTCCCGCGCATCGGGCAGCTACGTTCGTGAAGCCTGGCTGAACGGGCTGGCGATGGATGACCGGGGAGGCTTCAATCCCTACCGATTCGGCGTGATCGGCGCATCCGATACGCACAACGCCGCGGGCTCCTTCGAGGAGGACAATTACTGGAGCAAGACCGGCCTGATGGACATCGAACCCCACATGCGCGGCTCCGTCCCCCTGCCCGACTCGACCCCCGAGAATCCGGAATACGCCCAGGGCGCCTCCCAATACTGGGGCGCGTCGGGGCTCGCCGGCGTATGGGCGGAGTCTAATACCCGAGATGCCATATTCGACGCTTTCCGCCGCAAGGAGACCTTCAGCACCAGCGGCCCGCACATCAAGGTGCGTTTCTTCGCCGGCTACGACATCGATGAGTCGCTGCTCGACGCCCCGGATGCCATTGCCCAGGCCTACGACAAGGGCGTGCCCATGGGCGCCGACCTCCCGGCAGGCGGCGAGCGTGCCCCCCGGTTCCTTGCCTGGGCGGCCCGCGATGCCGACACGGTGGCTCTGCAGCGCCTGCAGATCATCAAGGGCTGGGTCGAGAACGGCGCAACCCACGAAGCGGTCATCGACATCGCCTGCTCCGACGGCGGCGCCGTGGACCCCGCCACGCAGCGCTGCCCAGACAACGGCGCCACCGTGGACCCGGGCACCTGCTCCGTCAGCGCCGACAAAGGCGCCGCGGAACTCAAGGCCGTCTGGCAGGACCCGAACTTTGACCCCACCCAGCGCGCCTTCTACTACGTGCGCGTACTGGAAAACCCGAAGTGCCGCTGGTCTACCTGGGATGCGATCCGCGCCGGCGTCGCCCCGCGCCCCGACATGCACGCGACCATCCAGGACCGCGCCTGGTCCTCACCGATCTGGTATCGGCCCTAGCCTGACCAACGAAGGATTGACCCCATGGATACCGCGGACTTTCGGGCCGGCCGCTATTGGTCCGGCGCCGGCTGCTCTGGCATCAGGGCATCGTCGAGGGCTTCGGCACGGCTGTACGCTTCGCGCCCGCCCACCCGCGCCCAGTAGTCGACGAACGCCGGCCGCGCATCCATGGTCTTCATCGTACCCATGCCCCAGGAGATGTGCGCGCCCACGTAGACATCCGCCGCCGTGAAGCGTTCCCCAGCCACGTAACCGCCGCCGGCCACGGCCGTCTCGAGCGCGTCAAGCACGCTGGCGAGATTGCCGTAGCCCACCGACATCTCCTGCTCGGCCGTCGCCTCGAACCCGAGCATGTGGTTGGTCGCGGCCGCCTCCAGGGGTCCGGCAGCGAAAAACAGCCATCGGTAGTAGTCGCCGCGCGCATCGGCCGGCGGCGCCAGGCCGGCCTCCGGGAACGCATCGGCCAGATAGGCGCAGATGGCGGCGCATTCGGTCACCGTGGTGTCGCCATGGCGAATGGCCGGAACCTTGCCCATGGGGTTGACCGCCAGGTACCCGGCCGACTTCATCGACCCGCCGTATTCGAGCACCTCCACTGTGTACGGTGCCCCGACTTCTTCCAGCATCCAGCGGACGATGCGGCCCCTCGACATGGGGTTGGTATAGAAAACGAGTTCCTTCGACATGAGATGAACCGACTACGGCAGGAGCCGGCATCTTGCCACAGGACCGCCCGCCGATCGCAGAAAACCCGCGTGGCACGCGGACGGCGTCGCCCCCGGGCCGGCCGAGTGCACCACTCGGGCGCCGATGCCGGACCGGGAAGCGCAGTAGGTGTGCCTCACCCGACGCGAGGATGCCGGCAAGAGCGCGGCCGCGACCTTTCCTCAGAAGTGCATCCGTGCCGTCAGTCCGATCGTTCTCGGTTGCTGCAATACATATTCCAGCAGCGTTGCAAGCGGCACCCCAAGCTGCTGCTCCTCATTCGTCAGGTTCTCGCCGAACACGTACAGGCTCCAGCTCTCAAGGGTCCAGCCCAGGCGGGCATTCAGCGTCTTGATGCCCTCGGTGGTCACCCGTTCCTCGGCATAGCCGAATCCGCGAACGCTGGTGATCTGATCGTCCTGGAAGAAGTAGTCGAGGCGGGCGTGGCCGCCGACATCGCCCCACCACTTGAAACTGTAGTCCGCAGCCAGGGAGAGCGTGTAGTCGGGCACGCCGTCCATGGGATCGCCCTCGATGTGCGTGGTGCCCGGCCTGGTGTACTTGCCATCGTTGAGCCCATAGGTGGCCCTCACGAAAAAGTCATCGGTGAGGTTGAGCGTCGCCGCGGCTTCGATGCCTTCCACTTCCGCCCTGCCGCCGTTGTTGAATGCCTGCAGCCCCAGCGGGTTGGGCGCATAGACCTGCACGTTCTTGTACTTGGTGAGAAAGGCGGCAAACTCGAAGTCGAACCTGCCTTCGCCCAGCGTCCCTTTCGCGCCGACCTCCCAGGTGGTGAGTTCCTCCGGGTCGAAGGTGTTCTCGCCGATGCCGAACAGCTCCAGGTCGAAGAACTGAATCCCCCCGGAGCGGAATCCGTCGGAGTAGCTCGCATAAGCCATCAGGTCGTCCGTGAAGCTGTACTTGAGCACGAAGCGCAGCGCCACCTTGTCGTTGTCCACGGTATCCACCACCCCGATGGGCGCGCCGAACTGCGAGACGATGTTCGTGGAATCCCGGGTATCTTCGTAATAGCGTATGCCGGCGATCGCTTCCAGCCGGTCCACCACCGCCGTCAGTTCGCCGAAAACCGCCCAGGACTCGGTGAACACGTTCAGTTCGCCGCCGAGCGCCTCCGGAACGGGTACGTTGGGGTCGGGATAATACTCCGTGAACAGCGGTGCAAGGTGCTTCGAGTCCTTGTAGAACCCCCCCGCGGTCAGGTGGAACACTTCGCCCAATGCCGCATTGACTCGCACTTCCTGAGAGAACGTCTCGACGACCTGGTCGAGGGAATAGCCGATGGCCGTGATCGGGTTCGCCACGCTGGGCGCGTTGCCGAACAGCGGCGCCAGGTCGGTCGTGCCGGGAAAGAGAAACTCGACAAACGTCTTGAATCCGGAAATGTCCAGCGAGTTGAAGATGGTGCGGTGCTGGTAACCCGTGGAACTGGTGACCTCGAAGGGGCCGGCATCCCAGGTCAGCACCAGGTTGGCGATGTCGTAGTTGACTTCGTTGGGAAAGGGAATGAAGTAATCGGAGGTGAAATCCAGGTGGCTGTACCCGAGGGTCGGTATCTCGCTCTCGTAGTGCTGATAGAGCAGGTCCGCCCGGAAGCTCTCCGCCGGTTGCAGCCGCGCCTTGGCGCGCACGAACCAGCGGTCCCGCGTATTGTCGTTCTTGCCGCCGAAGCGGTTGTCCACCCAACCCGGGCCTTCCTCCCAGTAGCCGGCCAGGCGCAGGCCGAAGGCATCCGATCCCGTGGGCACATTGCCCGCCGCGAAGGCGCGAATGCCCTCGTTGCCCCGGTCCACCGTGCGCGCGCTCACTTCCATGGCGCCGTCGACCTCGCCCGGCGTCGGCCCCCTGGTGATGTAGCGCACCGTGCCGCCGATCGAGCCCTCGCCGTACAGCGTGCCCTGGGGCCCTTTCAGCACCTCGACCCGCTCGATGTCCACGAGCGGAAAGTCGATGCCGTAGCCGGAGGTTTCCGCATTGACGGTCATCTCGTCGACGTAACGCCCCACCACCGGCAGCAGGCTGCCCGGCGGAGAGACGGCGCGGATGCGAATGGTTTCCCCAACACCACCCAGGGACGTGACGGTGAGACTGGGAACCGTGGTCTGAAGCTCGGAAAGGTCCACCGCTCCCATCGCAGCGACATCCTCGGCCGTGACCGCGCTCACCGACATGGGTACGTCCTTCAGCGCCTGGTCGCGCTTCTGGGCGGTGACAATGATCTCTTCGATCGCCGCTTCGTCTTCCGCGAACGCCGGAAAAGCGGAGAATGCGGCAGCGATGGCCGCAAACCAGAAAATCGAAACAAACCGATTGGCTTTCATGCAGTCTCCTTTGAGGCAACTTCCACGGAATGGAATTCGAAACAACAAGACGCAGCCGCGACGATTTCCCTCACCCATGCGCCGGATCAATCGCCGGGCACCCGCAGGACTGGGTCCTACGATGCAGTCGCGGCGATTTCGCTGACCCGCCGGCAGGTCGGTTTTCTCCCAGGCAACGCCTGAGCCCCGCGGCTATCCGGCCTGACGCTCCCAGACTACCGGGTACTGGTCGCTGTCCAGCCGGTCGCCATCCCGGAGCAGGCTGTTGCGCAGGCCCTTGTTGGTTCCGGGGCGGCCGGAATAGGTGATGTCGTCGCCCGTGTACCGGGCCGTGTAGCCGCGCCGCCGGATCGTGTCGCTGGCATTGCCGCCGGCGCCGTGCAGCACAAGCGCGTGAAAGGCGCAGACATCGCCCGGCTCCAGATCGAACGAGAAAATGTCGTAGGACTCCCTGGCCGCCTCCACATCGGGCACCGTCTCGTAGTCCGGGTTGCGCTCGTAGTCGTCGGTCAGGGTGCGACCGAATACTTCCGGTTGAAAGAACCGTCCCCAGCGATGGGAGCCGCGCACGAACTCCACCGCGCCCGTTTCCGCCGTGGTCGGATCCAGTGCCACCCAGAAGGACATCACCTGGTTGCCGTCGATGGGCCAGTAGGGCTGGTCGTTGTGCCAGCGGGTGCGGTTGACGGTGCCCGGTTCCTTCACGAAAAGCTGGTCGTAGAGCAGATTGATACGGCGGCTGCCGAGTATCCCGGCCGCCAGCTCCGGCAGGGGCGAGTCGAAGCAGAAGCGCCGCAAGCCGTCGTGGAACTCCCAGGTGCGCAGGTTGCCGTGGAAGCGGCCCTTGCCGTTCTCGGGTTCGTAGCCGTGGTAGAAGGGGGCCGGGTTGGCGATGTCGTCCTCGATGGCTTCGGCCAGGACGCGCCGCCACTCCTCGTTCACGACGCCGCGCAACCCGATCGCTCCGTCGGAGTGAAACGCTTCGATGTCCTTGCGACTCAGGCTCATTCCCATTGCCCCAAAACCTGATTGCCGGTCTGCGGGAACCCCTCGAACAGTCAGATCGTTGGATGGCCGGTTTCGCCAACCGGTTTCGCCAATCGATCAGTAACATAAAGGACGCACTCGTTCCGTGCCACCGCAACAACGCGGCTCCGCGCTACCTGCACCCGCGACTTCACAGCGGCCGTCCCGCAGTGACCCGTCACCTGAACGGCGCATTGAAGCTTGTGGGAGGAAACCCGAACTGCGTCTACATTTCCTGTTCACGGATCAAGGCTGTCAATCGGGCAAGGATCGCGCCCGTTCACCGCTTGCGCGTCGGGCCAGGATAGCCCCGTCAGTCTCGAACGGATCCGGCAACGAGCAGGGCGTTCCGGTCATGCGCCCCATCGTCCACATACCAGAGGAGATTCGCCCAATGTCCGCACAACCCGATGAATGCTTCCGCATTCCGCCCTTCCTGGCATTCTGCATCCTTTCGCTTGCGGGCTGCGGGCAGCCCGATCCCGCCGACGGTGGCCTGGCCGAAGCCGGGCCGCTGACGGCAGCCGACTACACCGCCGCGGCGGCGCTGCTCGAGGGCAACGTGGCCGGCCTCGTGAAGAACGCCCGGGTCGAACCGCACTGGCTGGGGGATACGGGCCGCTTCTGGTACCGGCGGGATACGGAATCCGGCCATGAGTACGTCGTCTTCGATGCCGCGACCGGGGAGAAATCCAGGACATTCGATCACGATGCCGCGGCGGCCGCCATCACCGAAACGCTCGGCCTCGACGAACCCCTGAATGCAGCGAGCCTCCCATTGGGTTCCCTGACCCTGGCCGATGATCTGTCGAGCCTTCAGGCCGACGTGGGGATCGGCGCCGAATCGCAGCGGGTGGCCTGCACCCTGCAACCCATGTCGTGCGGCGCCGCGCCGCCCGCTGCCGCGCAGGCCGACCGGCTGATCTCTCCGGACGGCCGCTACGCGGTTTTCGCGAAGGAGGACAATCTCCACGTCTTGGACATCGAGACCGGCGACGAACGCCGGCTGACCACCGACGGCCTGCCCGGGCTCTCCTACGGAAAGTGGCCCGACACCTCGCTGATCACCATACCGCGCAGGAAAACAGGCTGGCCACTGCCGCCCTACATGACGGCCTTCTCGCCCGACAGCCGCCACCTGGTCGCCCCGCGCATCGACGAGCGGCGCCTGCCGGCCATGCCCTTCGTCGAGTGGGTGCCGACGGACGGGTCGCGACGGCCCGCCGTGCACAACCTGCGCATGCCGATCGCCGGCGATGCCGAAGCGCTTGGCATCGACTTTTTTGCCATCGATGTGGAAACCGGCGCCGGCGTGCCCATTGCACTGCCCGAAGGTCACCAGGTGAACAGCCTCCTCGATGCCGGCGTGCTCGGCTGGAGCACCGCGCGCGGCCAGGCATTCATGGCGGTTGCAACCGCCGATGCCCAATCCGCCGCGCTCGTGCGGGTGGACCTCGCCACCGGCGAGGCGGTGCCCGTGATCGAAGAGACCAGCGCGGTGCGCCTCGAATCCAATACGCTGATGTACAACCGCCCCAACATCCGCCTGGTCGGAGACGGCGACGAAGTGGTGTGGTACTCCGACCGCAGCGGCTGGGGCCACTTGTACCTGCACGATGCGCAGACGGGGCAACTCAAGGGCGCCATAACGTCCGGGGAATGGGCTGTATTCGACATACACGCGCTCGACGAGGAAGCCCGGGAGATCTATTTCACCGCCGGTGGCCGCGAAGCCGGCCGCGACCCCTACTACCGGCACCTGTACCGGGCTGCGCTGGACGGCGGTGCCCCCTTCCTGCTGACGGACAACAACGCCGATCACAGGATCCCCGCCGACCCGATACCGCTGTTCACGGTGCTGTACGGACGCGCACCCGGCGAGCCCCTGGTGCGGCCGGACCTGGGCCTCGCCATCGACACCTGGTCCACCGTCGACCGGCCGCCGGTAACCGTGCTCCGCTCCACCCGGAACGGCAGCGTCATCGCCGAACTGGAGCGCGCCGACGCCGGCGCCCTCTTCGCCGCCGGCTGGCAGCCCCCGGTACGCCAGGTGGTCAAGGCGGCGGACGGCGAAACCGACATCGCCACCGTCTATTACGCACCGATGCGCGCGCTGCCCGGCGGCAGGCACCCCGTCATTGATTCGGCCTACGGCGGCCCCCAGGTCTACGTGGCGCCGCGCAATTTCATGGAGGCGCACCTGGGTAGGAACCCGGTGGGCGAGAGCGCCCTGGCGCGCCTCGGGTTCGCGGTGGCCGTCACCGACGCACGAGGCACGCCGGCTCGCGGAAACGCCTTCCGGGATGCCGGTTACACCGAGTTCACCCAGGTGGGCATCGACGACCACATCGCCGCCATCCGGCAACTGTCCGCCCACTACCCGGAGATCGACCTCGAACGGGCCGGCATTTACGGCTGGTCCTGGGGCGGTACCTTCGCGGCCCAGGCCATCCTGAGCCGTCCCGGGTTCTACGACGTATCCGTTTCCGGGGCCGGCGTGTACGACTACGCTGCCATCTATCCCGGCTTCGAGGCGATGACGGGCGCCCCGGTTTACGAGGGCGGCTCCCCGGTGCGCACCGCGCCGGACGAATACCCGGCCAACTGGGGGCCCCTGGACATCACCGCGCTCGCCGGCAACCTGAACGGGCGCCTTCTGCTCGTCTACGGCGACCTGGACGAGAACGTGCCCCCGGTGCAGGTCTTCCGCCTGATCGATGCGCTGGTCGCGGCCAACAAGCCCTACGACCTGCTGGCGCTGCCCAACCGTGCCCACGGCGCCGCCGGCGAGGGCTACGTCATCCAGCGCACCTGGGACTACTTCGTCAGGCACCTCAACGGCATGGAACCGCCCCGCGACGTGCAGGTGACCAATGCGCCGGTGCCGCTGCTGTGAGGTTCCTGTGAGGCTCCTATGAGGTAAGTGCGCAGCGCTGCGTCCATTTAGTCGGTCCATTGACGAGCGAAACCGCATGATCGCATTCACCAATGCACAGGTTTTCGATGCGCCGAACAACAAGCTCTCCCGGGCGAGCGTCGCCGTCGACGGGGATGGCATCGATGACCTGGTGACCTGCGGAAGCAGCGAATGTCACCGCAACCGGTTGGCGGAGGCGCAATCATGAACGGAGCGTTGCGCACAGTGGCCGTCATCTTCAACTCGGCATGCCTGTACCTTGCAGGGACCGGGCCGGCTTTTGCGCAGCCCGCACCCGAAGGATCCCGCGACCTGAGCCTGGTGACCCACAATGCCGTCGTCATAGCCGCTCAAGCGGACCGCATCTGGCCGCACATCGTCGAACCCGATGCCTGGAAGGCGGGCGCGCAACTGGTGCCGGTCGACGGCGCGGAACACCGCTTCAAGGCCGTGCTGCCGGACGATCCGGACACCGCCCTGTTCCACGTCACCAACGTCGAGTTCGATGCCCCGCATCGGCGCACCATCCGCCTGAACGCCCTGGACGGTAGCCTGATCGGCCACGCTTCCTGGCAACTCACGCCGGTCGAAGGCGGTACCAGGGTCGCCTATCACGTCTACAGCCAGCAGGCAGTGCCGGCGGATCAGCCGCCCATCGACCGGGAGGCTTATGTACAGGCCAACCGCACACGTTTCCAGGAGGAACTGAACGCCCTGCGGAAACTGGTGGAAACCGGTTCGCCTTAACCCGTACCCGTAACCGACTTCCTCACAAGGAAGCCGATTCACTGGCGATGGCAGTTGGTGACGGGTGCCGGGAAGCCGGCGACCCGAAAGTCAACCGCAGTCAGGGCGTGATCCGTCGCGGGGTGGATTCGGCGAGCACCCGGCGGATCACGTCGATGACGAATTCGGGCGTTTCGTAGGGGAAGTTGTGCCCCGTCCCGGCGGGCGTGAAGATGTGCTCCGAGCGGCTCGATGCCGCCAGGTAGCGTACTCGCGTCAGCCCGTAGAATCGGCGCAGGCGCTGCTCGAACTCTTCCTGCCCGGCGGCGTCATTGGCCTCGGCCATGGTCCTGAAGAAGGCCTCCGAATCCGCCATGTCGCCCGGCGTGACCAGGTAAAGCGGCAGGTCGCCCAGGTCGCCGTCGTAGACCACCGTGTCCCACCCCCGAGCGGCCATCCCCTCCGGGGACAGTTCCGCGAAGATCGAGGCGGTGGCGATGCGCGCCCGGGTACCGGATTCGACGGCGCGCAGCGATGCGACCAGTCCGGGACCGAGGCGTTCCTCCATGAGATTCAGGATCCGCGCCACATCGGGATCGGCTTCGGCGCTCGAGGCGCCGGCCAGCATTGCCTCGCTGATCCCGAACAGGTTGAGCGCGGCGCTGACCATCAGGCCGGCGCGCATGTTGCCGAGCACCGGGTTGTAGGGCGCGTAGATGATGGTGTCGGGCGGCGTGGGATCGAGGAGTACCACACCGGCAGTCAGTTCCGGATGGCGCCTGGCCACGTTGGCGGCCAGCAGGCCGCCGAAGGAATGCCCGGCCAGCACGAACGGTGGCCGCTCGCCCGCCCGTTCCAGCACCCTGACCACCTCTTCCGCCTCCAGCGCCGTGGAGCGCGGAAACGGGCCGGCATCGCTCCAACCCGCCCCCGGCCGGTCGATCAGCACCGAGCGCGCTTCCTCGCTGAGCGTCCTGTGCAGATGGTGGAGATAGAGCCCGGCGCCGTGCCCGCCCGGCAGCCAGACCACGGTCGGTTTGCCGCGGGCTTCACCTTCCGCCAGGACGTGCATCCGGTAGCCGCCCACATCCACGAGTTCCCCCGGCGGCGGATGCTCGGCCCGGGCCGTGCCGGTGCGCACGATATGCACGGCCGAACCCGCCGCCAGCACTGCCGCGACAACCAGCACTCCGACCCCCGAGCGCCGCCGCCAGCGCCCGGCGGCGCGGCGCCCCCAGAACCAGATCGCGCTGCCGGCTGCCGCAACGGCCAGCGCAATCGCCAGGCCCGCCCAGTCCTGGCTGAGCAGCACGTAGAGGGCATTACTCATCATCGCTTCCTTCAGGGCAGCGGCACGCCGCGCACCGCCCGGTTCGACAGCACCTCGCGCATGGCTTCCCGTTCCGCTTCAAGCGCCTGCAGCTTTTCCGCCCCGTAGTGCTCCAGATAGAACTCGCCCGCCCGCGCCTCGATTTCGTCCAGCCCCGCCCAGTTGTCGTATTTCAGCATCAGCAGCGCATCCCACTCGTCCGGGGCCGCCTTGTACGGATTGCTGAACAGCATGAAGTCGGCCAGGATCCCCTCCTCTTTCGCCATGCCGAATATGGCCGCACCGTTCTCGCGAAAGTCGTTCCAGAACGCCTCCGCCTGGCCCGGCTTGATTCGGTAGTAAACCATTCTCCACACCGGGGCCGGCCGCTCCGCCTGCTCCTGGGCCAAGACCCCTCCCGCCGACGCAAGAGACGTAAGGAAAAGCGCTGCGATCAGCAGGTTCTTCATAAATCGCTCCTTGAACATGCCGTTATCGAAGAATTCCCCGCCGGCACGACCTGCATGGCCGGGCATCCTCCCAGTTCAAACTCCGCCCGTTCCACCCTGGCATTCAGATTCTGGGTAGTGCAGCCTTTCTCGACATAAGCCACGACCTCCCTGCCTTCCGGCGACTCCGGGTCCACCGGATGCACCAGACCGTCCGGGCGCAGCATACAGGGAACGAACCCGATGCCGGCGATGCTGCCCGCCTCCACGCTCGCCCAGGCCATGAGCGTCATGCGCGACTCCGCGTGCAGCGGCAGCAGCGGCCATCCCTCCCGGGGCGCCACACCGTAGAAATCCGGGTCTTCACCGGAACCTTCGATCATCTTCAACAGATCAGGCGGCAACTCGACCCGCAGGTCGAACACGAAGTGCCCGAGCCCGTACAGGATCGGCTTACCCGCGTACCACTCCATCCCGCGCAGCACGTGGTGGTGATGCCCCACGACCAGGTCGGCGCCCTCGTCGATGCAGAAGCGGGCGGTGCGGATCTCGTGGTCGGTGAGGTGAAAGGGCTTCATGAAGTCGCCCCAGTGGAAGGTGGCGATGACCAGGTCCGCCCGCTCCCGGGCGCCGGCGATGTCCTCGCGCAGGTTCTCGACGTCTTCCTCGAAGGGCACGGTTTTCACCCGGGGCTCGCAGCCGGGCGCGTGGTAGTTGTCGTAGGCATCCATGTAGACGTTGTGCGCCCGCATCGGCGCGATGCCCGGCACCGCGGACCGGGCCTCGTAACCGGACGGAAAGATCGAGGCATACCCGAGAAACGCGAGTTTCAAACCGCAGGCCTCCACGAGCGCCGGCGCCCGGGCTTCGGCCAGGCTGCGGCCCGCGCCGCAGGTCGCCACACCCTGCTCATGCAGCCGCGCCCGGGTGTCCAGCATGGCGGCGTGGCCGCCGTCGACGATGTGGTTGTTGGCCATCGTCACCACATCGAACCCGCACCGGGCATAGACACCCAGGTTCCGCGCCGACGGGATCACCTGCACCGGCGCGCTCGGCGGTGCGTGCGGATCGTCGGTGTAGGGCCCTTCCAGGTTACCGAACAGCACATCGACGGCATCCAGCACCGGCTGCACCTTGCTGAACACCTCCGGCGGATTCTGGCGGTCGACCAGGACATCGCCCACTAATCCCAGTTTCAACTGTCCGTCGCCCAATACTCCGTCCTCGAGTCAATCGTTGACAATTCGCGCCAACCGACGCGGTCCCGTCTTTCCGCGCCGAGCACCGGGGTTGTAGACGCGCGCGGCACGTATCGTCCGCATCAATGCGGGAGCCGGCGAATCGAACGTCGTCATCCGGCCGCAAATCGGTGCCGGCTTACCCTGTTCCGGTTTCCTCCCGAGTTACGGAGCCATTCTCCAGATGCCCCCTGATCCGGTCCTGCAAAGCCGTGTGAATCCTGCCGAGCACGATGAGATGGCCCTGGAGTCGCCGCAATTTCGACAGGGCGACCTCCACATCGTCCTCGCCGATTCCGGCGACGTTGGCAGCATCTTCGACAATCCAGTCCCAGACCATCGCGTAGCGCTCGAAGGAGTCGTACAGGGTGGCCCGTTGGATCAGCCAGCCGTATTCGAGATAGGGGGCCGCGCGGCTCGTCTGCGCCACGCGCCAGGCCGCCGTGGAGATGCGTGGATAGGGGAGATTCAACTCAGCCTCCGATTCGCCGAGCGCGTCAAGTGGGGCGCCCTCGCGCTGCGCCTGCCGCAACAACGCCACCAACCGGTCTACGGCCGCGATTCCCGCGGAAAGCCCGACCTCGGCTTCCTGAAGTTCGGCCAGATTCCGTTCGATCTCCACTTCCACTGCATGCCGCGCCTCGGCCGCGGTAGCAAGGAGTTCCCGCTCGTCCCACCACTCCTCGACGCCAAGGGCAAGCAGAACGGCGAACACGATCAGGATCGCCTGGATCGCGAGGTCGAGGACTCTCTCCGGCAATTTCGTTACGAAGTCAGGTTTCTTCATGAGGGATGTCTGTCGGGTTCGAGCCCGTCGAGGAGGAGCGCCCCGGTCCACACCGGATAGTGGAACGCGTCCGGTTGTCGCACCGCCGGCGCCTCAGTCCTGGACGATCGCGGACGGCGCGAAGATGCGCTCCCCGAGTTCCGAGGTGAACACGCGCTCGCCCCTGGGCGTGTCGATGCGCAATTCAAAGCCGGGCGCCATTCCCGCCACCACGGTGACTGGCAGGCCGAGGCCGGCATAGACGGCGGCGAGCCCGTCCGGGTCGGGATGTATGGCACGCAACGAATTCAGCCTCAGGCCCTGGACAGACGTATCCGACGGATGCGGCGTATTGCCCCAATCGATGTAGAACGGCACCTGATCCCCGTAGTCGTGCCCCTGAAGATAGAGGCCCTCCCAGGAGAGCAGCACGCCGCCGGGCGTCTCGCGGGAACCGGCAGCCGGCCCCACCGTGGTCAAGCCCGCGGCTTCCGCCGCAGCCACGGTAGCCGCCATGTCCCGGGTACGCGCGGCGAACCCGGCGATGCTCGGTTCCTTGTAGGAGACCAGCCGGGCGCCGAAGCCCCGGGGTTCATCGAGTTCCGGATTTGGCGCGATGAACTCCAGGTACACCCCCTGCCCGACCGAGGCCAGCAGGTTTGCGGTGCCGAGTCCGGGGTGGGCGCCGCCGACCGTTAGCGCCACGCCTGTCTCGGCTTCGAACCGGGTCTTGAATCCTTCGAGGTCGGCAATGAGAAGGATGATGTGGTCGAGCATGTCTTGATTCCCGTGTCGTTGTTGCCGGAGAGTATGCCTGCCCCGCCTTCCTTGGCGCATCGATGACGCCGCCACCCCCGCACTCCCCGGCCGGGGCCGGTCACGAACGGCCCGGGCTCGCCCTCAGTCCGTCGAGACCTCGTTCAACAACCGGCGCATGAAGGCTTCGCAGGCACGTAACTGGCTCCGCTCGATATACTCGTCGGGCTGATGGGCCTGTACGATACTGCCCGGCCCGCAGACCACGACCGGAATGTCTGCCTGCTGAAACTGCCCGGCCTCCGTGCAGTAGGCGACCACACCGGTGCGATTCGTGCGCGCCAATGCCATCGCCATCGGCTCCGCCGGCGAATCCCTGTCCGGCTCCAATCCCGGAACCGAGCAGATGGTTTCCGTTTCGATGCTGGTGTCAGGGTCGATTGCGCGCATGTCCGGAAGAACCGTTTCGTTCGCGAAGCGCTCGAACCGCTCCTCGATCTCGTTCTGGTCGGCACCGGGCAAGAGTCTGTATTCCCACGTAAAGGTACAGTCGAGCGGGACGATGTTCTGCACCGTTCCACCTTGGATCGTGCCCACCTGTATCGTGGTGCAGGGCGGTTCGAAGCCGCTTTCCGGTGCTGCGCGCGCCTCCATCTCCTGAGCGAGTTCCACCAGGAAGCCGATCAGCCTCGCCGCCTGCTGCACCGCATTGACGCCCCGATGGGTGGCGCTCGAATGAGCCTCCAGTCCGCGCACCCGGGTCTGCAGGTAGACCATGCCCTTGTGCGCGTTCACCACGGTCATGTCCGTAGGCTCGCCCACGATGACCAGTTTCGGCTTCGGCCCGAGTTCAGCGCCGAGTTGCTCGATCATGAGCGGGGCGCCGAGGCAACCGACCTCCTCATCGAACGAAAAAGCCAGGTGAATGGGCGTGTGGAGCCGGCGCGCAACAAACTCCGGAACCATGGCCAGCGCGATGGCGCAGAAGCTCTTCATGTCCGCGGTGCCGCGCCCGTACAGGCGGCCGTCTTTCTCGACCAGCCGGAAGGGGTCCGTCTGCCACGGTTGACCGTCCACCGGCACGACATCCGTGTGCCCCGAGAGCGCGATGCCCGGCAGGTCGTCCGGGCCAATCGTTGCGTACAGGTTTGCCTTTTTTCCAGTTGCATCGTGGATCAGCGCGGAATCGACACCGTGCGAGGCAAGATAATCCCGTACGAACTCGATGAGCGGCAGGTTCGTTTCACGGCTGGTCGTATCGAAGGCGATCAGGCGGCCGATCATTTCGACCGGGTCATGGACGTTGCGGGACATTCGTTTCACCTCCTGCGGGGGCCGCGATGCGGTTTCCGGGGCGCACGTCGCCGGGCGCAACGCCGAATTTCGAAATCCGGCGCCTAACCCTCGGCCGCAGCGACCCGGTACGCCCGCCGAATCACCACCGGCTCCTCCAGAATCTGGCCTTGCAGCATTTCCATGGCTGTCGGGGCATCGCTCGGCAACTGCTGGATCCGTTCCAGCACGCGCAGTCCGCGCAGCACGCGGCCGAAGGTGGCATAACCATGCCCGTCGCGGCCCCCGGCAGTGTAACCGGTATCGAGCACGGGATTGTCCTGCACGTTGAAAAAGAACTCGGAGTTCGCGGTACCGGGGTCGAGGCGCGCGAATGCGATGCTGCCGCGTTCGTTCGGGATGCCCGTCAGGTCGGTGGTCTCGTGGGCGACCGGAGGATAGGCCGACTCCGCCTCCGAGTATGCCTCGAGCCCTTCGCTGTCGGAGCCCATGACATGAGCCAGCAAACCGCCCTGCACCACCTCGATCGAACTCCCCCGCGACGGCCGGGTCGCCCGGTAGAAGCTCGCGCCGTCGTAGTGCCCGGCGTCCACATGGGCCAGAAACTGCGCCGTCGACAGCGGCGCACGCTCGGGGTAGAGGGCGATTTCGAGGTCGCCCAGCGAAGTCTCCAGCACCACCTGCACGGTCCGGTCAACGGGATTGGCCGCCAGCCACCATTCGCGCAAGTCATCGCTGCGATCGGGCCGCACATCGCCGGAATACCTGGCGTATTCGGCGTCGGGAAACCCGTTTTCGACACCGCGCAGGTGCCTGTCGAAAAAGCCGCGCACGAAGTCGTTCTGAATCCCGATGATGGCGCCGGCGTCTATGCTGCCGAAGAGCGGCGTTCGCCAGGGCATGCGCATGAACAGCGAAAAGTCGGATACGCCCAGGTGAGTGACCCCATCGACGGTCAGGCGATAGACATCGGATCTCAGGCCCGCCGTTTCGTGGCGCTCGTAGGAAAAGTCGTTGAAGCCGTGCCCGCCGGTGTCCGGGTCTTCGGAAACCACGGCGGCCAGGATATCCAGATCCGAATAGAACATGAGGAACGGAACCGGGATATTGCGATTGAAGGGCCGGAAGTCATAGTCGCCGCCGTCGAGATTGACGCCGGCCGCGCAGCGGGGATCGACCATGCACACCCCGCCGGTGGTGGAGCCGCCGAAGGACATGCCGATTTCACCCACCGAGCCGAGGTCGCCCGCGGCGACGATACCGGCAACCTCGTTGGGTACGTCACCCGCTTCGAGCCGGTCGTGGACGAAGATGCGGTCCGCCCGCCACACGGCCGCGCTGACCGAAGGTATGCGCTGCCCCTCCCGCATCGATTGTTCGTAGCTCGCCCTGGTGCCCCGGCGCCGCTCGTCGAAAGTCGCGCCGGAGAAGCTCAGGAGCTGGTCTTCCGTCATCTCCGTTGCCAACCTCTCCATTTCCGCGAACAGTGCCGGGTCCAGGCCCGCCACGTCGCCGTTCGGGAACACCACCGGCGAGGAGTCGTAGGTGTGCTGCACGGAAAAGACGATGTAGCCGTGACTGGCGAGTTCTTCCAGGAGCGCGGTGTTCTGCCCCGGAAAGGACGTGTAGCCGTGGCTGTAAATCACCACGGGCTGGCTCGCAGCGCCGTCCAGTAGCGGCGCGTTCTCGTAGGAATTGGTGGAGCTGTGCTTGAGGTACTGAAAGAAGAACGGCATCCCCATGACGCTGCCCAGGCCGGAGGCGGTGGTCTCGGCCTCGATCTCGTTGAAATAGGGCCGGGGACTGAGCCCTGCCACGTCGCCGGCCGGGTACCAGACGCGCACCAGCAGGCGCCTCGGTTCGTCGTCTCCTGCGGCCAGCACGCCCTTGCGGGAGTTATCGGAGAGCTCGAAGTCCCGCACCCCTACCGGGTGCTCGCCCGAGGGCGCCGGAAGCCCGGTGATCACGAAAACGTGAAGCAGCCCGAACGCGACAACGCCCAGCAGGGTGAACACGGCGCCGCTCACATAGGGCACGCGCAACGGTTTCCTGCCTTCGCGGAGTTTGCCCGCCAGCGCCGAAACGAGCAGCAGAACGGCAACCGCCACGCCCCCTGCCGCCTGCCAGCGATGGTCCATGACCGCCACGACTCCGGTCACGAGCGCGACGAGTGACGCAAGCGCGACAATGCGGCGGCGCGCGTCCAGGCCCGTCATCCACCAGCCGCCAACGGCGACAGCCAACGCTGCGCAGAGCAGCCAGTCAATGGTCAGCATGAGGGTTTTCCTTCAACTCCAAGTCGTTGGCCCGACCTGTGCGTGAATGAACGTAGCGAGGCTGGCAAATGTGGCGAAAGCACCAGGCGCGCGGACGCGTGCCAATGCACATTGAGCGCGCTGGAGGCCTGCTTGTCGCACGTTGGGCACTCGACGGGAGCACGTACAGTGATTTCGCTGCTGTTGACGACCGCGGTAGTTTACTCATGAACAGGTTGGGTTCGATTACTAGTGAAACAAGCGGGACGGCCTAGACCCCCCCGACTCAGACGCGGTTCGCCTTCGGAAACCTCAGCACGGGATTCATGGCGCATCCAGATCCGCGGCGTTGAAACACCCGTGGTAGAAAGAGACCTTTCTACCGATACTCGACTGCGGTTCACCCTCGCCTGACGCGTCTGAACCTCCAGTTCGCGAGAAACCGGAAACCAGGAAAACGCCATGGCACGCAGCACCCGACCCCCGAATCAGGACGACATACTCCAGGCGAGGTACGTTGTGGGAGGCACCCTCTCACCGGACGGCGCCAGTGCTGTCTACGTGCTGTCCGAGACCCTGGGCAGCGGTGAGGAAGAACGCCAGGCCACCTCCCTCTGGCAGGTCTCGACCCGGGGCGGCCGGTCGCGGCGGCTGACCGGCGAGACGGGGGACGATTCGAGCCCCCGGTTCGCCCCCGACGGACGGTCGGTGTATTTCCTTTCCACCCGCTCGAACGTGCTGCAGGTCTACCGCATCGCCCTGGACGGCGGCGAGGCCGAGCAGCTTACCGACCTGCCCCAGGGCGTCGGCGCTTTCGACCTGTCGCCCGACGGCAGGACCCTGGCTTTCAGCGCACTCGCGGCACCTCCCGCCCCGCCCGGGCCCAACGACCACAAGCGCATCACCCGGGCCTGGTATCGCATGGACGGCCTGGGCTATCTGCAGGATCTTGGGCAGGCCCTCTACGTGATGCCGAGCCGCGGCGGCAAGGCGAAAGCGGTCACCGAACACGATGGGATGATCGTCGGCCTCGCCTGGTCGCCGAACGGCGCCCGCATCGCCTGCCTGGTAACCGGCAGGGCGCACCACGAATTCATGCAGGGCGGCTTCAGGATCGTCGAGGTCGCCAGCGGGCAACAGGAGACCCTGGCCGACGGGCAGGTCATCATGAGCTTCTTCTGGTGCGACGACGAGCGGCTCGCCTACCTGGCGCCGCCCGACGGCGACATGTCGCGCCAGTCGCAGCTTTTTGCCGTCAGCGTGAAGGGCAAGCGCGCCCGGTCCCGCACCGCCGGTACCGGCCTGGCGGTCGGCGCACTCTTCCAGGTCAACTCACCCGCTGCCCTGATGCAGGGCAGGCCGGTGGTTGCCGGGGACGGGTCGGCGGTATGCATGCCCGTCGCCGTCGGCGGCGAGTCACGCATCTACCGCATTTCGCTCGCCGGCCCGCGCCGGCACGATGAGGTGATCGGCGGCGAGCGAATCGTCACGCCGCTCGACGGCAACGACCGGCAGCTTCTGCTCGCCGTCCAGACTCCGGATACGCCTCCCGAACTGGCCCTTTTCGACCTCGAAACCGGCGCGGAGCGGTCGCTTACCAGCCACAACCGCCGCTGGCGGGCGCGATTCCGGTGGCCGGAGATCGAACGGGTGACGGCCCCGGCCGGCCGGGGCATCGAGATCGAGGGGTGGGTGCTGAAGCCGGCGGGCGTACCACCGCCCTACAAGACCATCCTCTATATTCACGGCGGTCCCCATGCCGGCTTCGGGCTCAGCTTCAACGCCGATTTCCAGGAACTCGCGGGGGCCGGCTACGCGCTGGCCTTCTGCAATCCCCGGGGATCGACCGGCTACGGCGATGCTTTCTCCAGCGCCATCGTCGGCCGCTGGGGCAAGCTGGAGCAGAAGGACTTCGATGCCTTTCTCGATGCCCTGGTCAAGGCGGGCATCGCCGACCCGGACCGGCTCGGCGTCACCGGCGTTTCCGGCGGCGGCCACCTGTCCGGCTGGCTGATCGGCAACTCCCGGCGCTTCAAGGCCGCCGTACCGGAACAGGGCGTCTACAACATGTTCAGCATGTGGGGCGTCTCCGATGCGGGCCGCCACCTGATCACCCTGGAGATGGACGGCGAACCGCACCGGATTCCCGAGCGCTACTGGGAACTCTCACCCCTCGCCCACGCCCACAAGTGCCGAACGCCCACCCTGCTCATCCAGGGCGAAAACGACGTTCGCTGCCCCATGCAGCAGGCCGAGGAGCTTTACACGGCGCTCGAGCACGCCGGCTGCAAGGTGGAACTGCTGCGCCTGAACAACTGCCCGCACGGCATGGAACTGGTCGGCCCGCCGCCGCTGCGGCGATTCCGGATGAACGCCATCCGCGAGTGGTTTGATGCCCATCTCGAGTGAATCGGCGCCTGTCATCCACCGGCGACGGCGCCTTGCGCTGGCTGCTCGGCTTCTACTGCTTCGACCTCGAAAGAGACCAGGTGATCACGCTCGATTCCCTGTTCGGCACCTTTCCGGTCGAGGACAGCGGCCGGGACATCGAAAACTACGCGTTCTACGTCAATGCCGACTACGACATCACCGAGCGTTTCACCCTCGGCTTCGGGCTGCGCTACGACGACGAACAGACCGGCATCGACGACCTGCTGACCGGCATCTCCCGCGAAGGCGATGCCGACGAGATCCTGCCCAAGTTCACCGCCAGCTACCGCCCCTCCGACGACCTCACCCTCTATGCCACGGTTTCGAAGGGCTATCACGCCGGTGGCCTGAACTCGCCCACCGCCCCGTCGCCCACTTACGACCCCGAGTTTCTCTGGAATTATGAAGTCGGCGCCAAGGGGACCTCCGCCGGAGGAAGGCTACGCTACGACGTAGCCGCGTTCTACATGGATTGGACAGACCAGCAGTTGGAAACCCTGTTCTTCAACGGTTTCTTCAACGAGGCGTACGTGATCAACGCCGGAAAATCACGGGTTTACGGCATTGACGGCTCGATTCAGGCCGAACTGGGCGACGGCTTGGTCGTCTCGGCCTCGCTCGCTTGGCTGGATGCGGAGTACAAGGAGGCTACCGACAGCCTCACTGCCCCGGGGCTGGGCCTCGACCCGGAGATCTCGGGCAACAACATGATCAACACGCCGGACTTGACGGCGACGGTGAGCGCCCAGTACCTGCGGCCCGTCGGCAGCGGCCGCTGGAACATGCGCCTGCGCTTCGCCTGTTGATGAGGCGGCCGGGCATTCAGGGCTCTCCGGCTGTGGGCCGGCAGGCGTCAGCAGGTTGCGCTGCGCCGCTCGGTGCGATGGCGAAGCGTTCCGGGATTTGCAGCGGGGCGCTGCTCGCGGCCGCCACCGCTGGTTGCGGAGCCCCTCCACCCACGGTGGACGGCGATATCGCCTTCGTAAACGTAAACGTCGTTTCAATGCTCTCGGACGAGGTGACCCCGGGTCAGACAGTCATGGTCGCGGACGGGGTCGTCACCCGCATCGTACCGGGAGGCAGCGTCACGCTCGCTGACGGCGTCCTTGCGATCAACGGCGCCGGCCGCTACCTCATGCCGGCCCTGGCCGACATGCACACCCACGTATCCGACACCGAGTCGCTGCAACTGAACGTCGCCTACGGCGTGACGGCGCTCCGCAACCTTTGGGGCAGCGAAGAGGTGCTCGCCTGGCGCGACGCGGTCGCGGCGGGCGACCTGTTCGGCCCCGAGATCCTCACCGCCTCGCCCATCATCGACCACGACCCGCCGTCCATTCCCGGCTCGGCCCTGCTGACCCGGCCGGAGGATGCGGATGCCATGGTGAAAACCTTCAAGGAACAGGGCTACGACTTCCTCAAGCCCTACCGCCTGCTGAAGGAGGACGTCTACGTCGCGATGATGGAAGCTTCCGACCGATACGGGATTCCGGTGGAAGGCCACATGCCCGAGGCGATCGACGTGGCCCGGGCGATCGAGCTCGGCCATGATGTCATCGAGCACGCCACCGGCTTCAGCACCGCCATCGTCGCCGACGGCATCCCCTGGAACCCGGCTTTCCGTTCCCGCGAAATGATCGAGACCGTCGGCAGGATCAACGCCGGGGAACTCGAGTACGAACAGGTCTTCCGTCGCGACCGGCTGCGCGAACTCTCGCGCCTCGCCGCCCGGAGCGGCACCGCCGTCAGCGTCACCTTTCAGGCGGTAGGGCTGCGGGCGCTTTCCGGGGCGGACCGGCAGGCGCTGCGGGAGCATCCTCTGATCGGGTACGTGGCGCCGGAATTCCACGACTTCTGGCTTGCCGCCGATTTCGACAGCGTACTGCCCGGCGACGACGCATTCACCGATGCCGAGATCGACTCCCTGGAAGGCTTCGTCACCGGGGAATTCGGGGCGTGGATCGGCATCATGCACGAAGAGGGCGTGCTGTTGCTCGGTGGCACCGATGCCGCCAATCCGGGCCTCTTTCACGGCTGGTCGCTGCACGACGAGCTTGCAAACCTGGTGCGCTGGGCGGGCCTCTCGCCCCATCAGGCCATCGAGACGGTGACGGTCAATGCCGCCAAGTATTGGAAAAAAGAGGGCGAGCGCGGCATTGTGGCGGCCGGGGCCGAGGCGGACCTGCTGTTGCTTGCCGCCAATCCTCTTGCAGACATCGCGAATACGCGGACCATCGAAGGACTGGTGATCGACGGTATGTGGCTGGACCGGGGAGAACTCGACCACCTGCTGGAATCGGTATCCAGGTCCTATGCAGCGGCCCAGGGGAGTCTTTGAGCATGCGAGCAGCCGTTGTATACGAACATGGCGACCGGGAGGTCATCCGGCTCGTCGACGACTATCCCCAGCCCGGGGCCGCACCGGGCTGGGTGGTCCTGCGGGTCGGCGCGACGTCCGTGAACTACCACGACATCTTCACGCGCCGGGGCATGCCCGGCATCCGCATACCGCTGCCGATCATCATCGGTTCCGACGTGGCCGGTGAAATTGCGGAGATCGGGAAAGGTGTCGAGGGCTGGTCGGTCGGTGAGCGCGTGCTGGTCGATCCGCTGCCCTGCGAAGCCACGAACGGGCTCTTTCTCGGCGAGAAGCTCGACGGCGGCCGCGCCGAGTTCTGCGCCGTCCACTCGGAGCAACTGGTGCGGATCGCCGACTCCGTCAGTTACGAACAGGCCGCCTCGCTGCCCATCGCCTACGGCACTTCCTACCGGATGCTGTTTACCAGGGGCGGCCTGCAGGCCGGTGAGAAAATCCTGATCCTCGGCGCCAGTGGCGGCGTCGGCACGAGCTGCGTGCTGCTTGCCAAGATGGCCGGCGCCAAGGTGATCGCCTGCGCATCCTCGGACGAGAAACTCGCGCAGCTTGGCGGGATCGGCGCCGACCACCTGATCAACTACCGGCGCGACGACATGCGCGAGGCGGTCTACGACATCGTCGGCAAGCCGCGAGTCGCCGGAACCGGCGGCGTCGACGTGGCGGTCAACTACACCGGCGGCAAGACCTGGAAGGAGACCCTGCGCTGCGTCCGGCTCGGCGGCCGCATGCTCACCTGCGGAGCAACGGCGGGTTTCGATGAAGAGGTGGACTGCCGCTACGTGTGGACCTTCGAGCACACGATCATCGGCTCGGATGGCTGGCGGCGGCAGGAGATTGTCGACATGCTTTCGCAGGTGGAGGCCGGCAAGCTCGAGCCCGTGATCCACAAGGTGCTTCCACTCGAGGAAATCCGGGAGGCCGACCGGCTGCTCGAAGACCGGGAAGCCTTCGGCAAGGTCATCGTCACGCCGTAATGTGCTCGTCATGACGGATTTCGACACCATTCGGGAAATCCAGGAGAGCCTTGACTCGTCGCCTTTCAGCGCCTTCTGCAGATTCCGCATCGAGGAAGTGGACAAGAAAGACGGCCGGATCGTCATGAGCATGCCGATGCGACCGGAAATGGAACGCCTGGCCGGTTCCGGACAGATGCACGGGGGGCCCATCGCCTGCCTTGTGGACACGGCAGCCTGCTATGCCTGCATGCTCGTCCTCGGTCATGGCGTGCCCACCATCAACTTCCGCATCGACTATCTCCGGCCGGTCATCGACACGGACCTGAAAGCCGTCGCCAGCGTACGGCGCGCCGGGCGAACCGTAGCGGTGGCGGATGTTGACATCTTCAATGACAGCGGCAAGCTGATCGCAACGGGCCGCGGAACCTTCAGCGCGAGTGCCGGATGACCGGCCAGGGCAAACCGGAATGACGGACGGGTTCCGGAATCTGGGTGACGTCATGGGCGACCGCCGGTTGTCCGACGAGGTCGCGATTTCCGGCGTCGATCCAGAAGAGGGTGTCCGCGAATGGCGGTGCCACGAAATCGAGGCGGGAACGCTCGCCTATGCCGCCCTGCTCCAGCGTCGCGGCATCCAACCCGGCTCCACGGTCGGCCTGTTTTCGAAGAACTCGGTGCACAACCTGATGGCCTACCAAGGCATCATGCGCGCCGGCTGCGTCTGCGTACCCGTGAACATCCGCCAGCCGGCCGGCATCATCCGCTACATCTGCGGCGATGCCGAGATCCGCTTCGCCTTCACGGACGAGACGGCTCATTCGCTCATCCCCGAGAGCATCGAGCGGGTTCGGCTCGGGGCCGTTGAAACCGAAGGAGCGGCGCTCCCGCTCCCCCGGGTGGACGAGCGATCCACCGCCCTCATCCTCTACACCTCAGGCTCCACGGGTCGTCCCAAGGGGGTGGTGCTTTCCCATTGCAGCCAGCTATCCATGATCGACGCCGTAACCGGCGGCACCGAGAGCCGGCTGTTCGCCGGCCAGCGCGGCATCGTGGTGGCGCCGATGTTCCACATGAACGCGCTGGTATTCATCGCTTCGTTTCTCAAAGGGGGCGGTTCCATCGTGCTGATGCCGAAGTTCGATGCGGCGCGATTCGCCGACGCCATCGGCACCAACGGTGTCAGCGTCATCACCGGCGTACCGACCATGATCGCGATGCTGCATGCGGCCTGGCGCGAGATCGGCAAGCCGGTCTTCGCCGAGGTCAATACCGTCTACATCGGCTCTGCGCCGGTGACCGAGGCCATCGTCGAACAGGCCCTGGAAATGATGCCGAACGCGAGCGTACTCAACTCCTACGGCACCACCGAAACCGGCGGCGGCCTGTTTGGCCCCCACCCGGACGGGCTTGACCGCCCGCCCACTTCGGTGGGTTTTCCGGGAGGACATGTGGAGTTGCGCCTCGACGGCGACGGTGCTCTGTTCGTCAGGGCTCCCAGCATGATGGCCCGCTACCTGAACCTGCCGGAACTCACGGCCAGCCGGCTGAGGGACGGCTGGTTCAACACCGGCGACCTGTTCGAGCGCGACGATAACGGGTTCTTCTTCTTCAAGGGCCGGGCCGACGACATGTTCGTATGCTCCGGCGAGAACATCTATCCCGGCGAAGTCGAGCAGGCCATCGAGTCTTCGCCCAGGGTGGTGCAGGCCGCCGTGGTGCCCGTGCCGGATGCCATCCGCGGCCAGATGCCCGTGGCGTTCGTGGTAGCGGCCGACGGCAAGGTGAGCGAACGCGAGGTGCAGGATCACGTCAGGGCGAACGCGGCGCCCTACCTGTACCCGAGACGGGTCTGGTTCGTCAATGCCCTGCCCCTGGCGAGCACCACCAAGATCGACCGCAGGGAACTGATGCGCCGGGCCGAGTCACTGATCGCAGCAGAAAACAA
This sequence comes from uncultured Pseudomonadales bacterium, assembly GCA_964638775.1. Taxonomy (GTDB): domain Bacteria; phylum Pseudomonadota; class Gammaproteobacteria; order Pseudomonadales; family Azotimanducaceae; genus Azophilus. Next base: position 9,478 of record CAZWZH010000081.1, on the reverse strand, counting down.
CCCCGCCGCGACTCGAACGCGCAAGGAACCACAATCGTACCGGGAAAGAGTGTACGGCAAACGCACTCGGCGCCCGGACCAAGGAATCGATGTTCCTTGAATATTCCCACCCCGGCGCGCCGGGGCGCTGACGCGCAAGGAACAGAAACCCGCTGGGAGAGAGTAGGTGTGCGGTGCGGGTATCCGGCACCTTTAAAGCACCCCTGCACCCTCGAATTCCAGCACAACGCGTCCGCTTGGCGTGCCGGATACCCGTACCGCATACCTGCTCTCGGAGCCGGATCGAAGGAATTGTTCGGAATTTCGGTTCCCAAAAATAAATATTTACAAATCAATGGCTTGACATTTTTTTCCATGCAAGCGATGGCCTCGTCAGGAAAATTGAGAGACGCCCTATGACAGACTACCCTGCAACGACATCGCGCAAGGCACCGATTGCGCGTTGCGCACTCGCCCTGGCATTCGGTAGCGTCCGCCCGGCCTGCGATCAGGCCGTTGACCAGCCAACCGCGCCCGTGGACGAGCCGGTTCCCGTCTACGCGTTCACCAACGTCAACGTCGTGCCGATGACCGCGGACCGGATCGACAGCGACCGGACCGTCATCGTAACCGAAGGCCGGATCGCCGCGACCGGCGATTCCGCCGGCGTCGAAATCCCGCCGGGCGCACGAATCATCGACGGCAGCGGCAAGTACCTGGCGCCCGGCCTCGCCGACATGCATGCCCACCCCATGAAAACGGCAGACCTCGATGCCTACCTGGCCAACGGCGTCACGCTGATCCGTGCCCTGTGGGGTGAGCCCGCCGTGCTGGACCTGCGCGAGGGAGTCGCCTCGGGCACCATTGCGGGGCCGCGAATCGTCACCGGAGGGCGCATCGTCGACGGCGAACCCGTCATTCACTACGGCACCGAGTCCGTGCTGAACGCGGCCGATGCCGAGGAAGTGGTGGCGCGGCACAAGGCCGCGGGTTACGACTTCATCAAGGTCTATTCGAACCTGAGCATCGAGGCATTCGATGCCATTGCCGAAGCCGCCGCGGCGCACGGCATCCCGTTTGCCGGCCATATTCCCGATGCGGTACCGGCGGCGCATGCCTTCCGGTCCGGCATGCAGACCGCTGAACACCTGATCGGCATCGGCCCCGCGACGCTCCGGGAGGGTGCGGAGTACTACACGCGTTTTCATCCGGATTTCCCGGACTACGCGGCCAGAATCGGAACGGGCGAGATCGCCCTGGACGAGGTCTACGACGATGCGAAACTGAAGGAACTGGCGGAACTCGCCAGGGAAACCGGCATATGGACCGTACCCACGCTGACCACCATCCGCGGCACCGCGGCCTCGCCGGAGGAAATGGCGGCGTTCTCCGAGCGCGAAGCGACAGGGTACGTCGACTACACCGTCAAGTCGTTCTGGCATTTGTCGGCCGCGTTTCGGGCTGCGTGGACGCCCGATACCTATCGCGGCGCGCGGTTTCAGCTCGAACAGGACCTCAAGCAGTTCAAGGCGTTTCACGATGCCGGCGCCCGCATACTGGCGGGCACGGACGCGCCCAATCCCTGGGCCTATGTCGGCTTCGGCATGGTCGATGAACTGGAACTCTACGTCGAAGCCGGCCTCCCGGCCTTCGCCGCCCTGCAGACCGCAACCACCGCGCCGGCGGAATTCATGAACGAGGCCGGCCGCAGCGGCATCGTTGCCGAAGGCGCCCGGGCCGACCTGGTGCTGCTCGACGGCAATCCGCTGGAGAACGTCGTCGCCTACCGGGACATCGCCGGCGTCATGGCCGCGGGCCAATGGTTCGACCGCGATGAACTGGACTCGCGGCTGGCGGCAATCAAGGCCGCCAGCGAGCGCAAGGCGGCGGTGTTCCGCGATGCGCCCGCCTGGCCCACGCAAGGAGCCGAAGTCGTTCCCGTCAGCGCCGAGTTCGTGCTGGAGCAGGGCGAGGCAAGCCCGGGCGCGGAACGCATCGCTACCGTGGCGATGGAGAACGGCGCGACCGCCTTCCTGGGCCAGTTTCTGGCGTCCGACGGGTCCGTGCGCAACTCACGGGTCGAAACCGGGGACGCCGGTTTCGCGCGGAAAATCACCGTCGAACGGGTATCCGGTAACGGTACATTGGAAAAGCGGCTCTACGAACTGCAGGACATCGGCGCCCATGTTCTCACCGGCACCGCACTCGACTGGATCGTGCTCGGACCGTCCCTCGCGGCCATGCGGGACGGCGAGACGCGCGAGTTCGCCATACGGCGCCTGGAAGACGGCGGCCCCGCCGATGCCGGCACCATGACCGTGACCCGGCAGCCCAGCGAGGTGATCGTGGGGCATTTCTATTTCACCGGCGCGAACCGGCACGACATCTCGATCGCCGATGCGGGCGGAACCCGGGAACTGAGTGTCTGGATGGGCGGCGGGTTCTATTCGGGCTGGCCCGTTAGAATCGTCGAGCGAATTGCCGGTGCGGACGGTCCGGCCCTTGAGTACAGGAGAATTCTGTAATGACTGCCGAAACGCCCGAACCATTGACAATGGGAACACCCGATTCGCTGGCAGCCAGAACGCCGAGATAGTGGCAATCGACACGCCCGGGCAGCCACCGGCCTATCCCCTCGGTGACGCCATACCGCCGGCCGTCCTTGAGCGGCAGGCCGAAGACCTCGCCCGCGCCCGCCGCCGTGGCCCGGTCGGGGGACTCCCCACCTACGTGAAACTCGGCGGCCCGGGTTTCATCGGCGCCGCATTGACGCTCGGCGCCGGCACCATGACCTCATCCATGCTGGCCGGCGCCGAGTTCGGCTACCGGACGCTGTGGATCTTCTGGGTGGCCGCCGGCTCCGGCATGTTCATGATGGCGGCCATGGCCCGGTTCACCTGCCAGGGCGGCTTCAACGTAATAGAAAAGCAGGCGGAACTGCACGGCTGGTTCCTGGCCCGGGTGCTGACCGCCGCTGTGGGCATGGTGACCGTGGCGGTCGCCTTCAATTTCGGACAGGTGGCGCTCGGCACCCACCTGATCGACAGCCTTGCGCAGATCGACGGCCCGGGCTTCGCCCAGGAGGTCAACTGGCCCCTGTACATCCTTCTCACGAGCTGGATCGCGTTGAGCTACGGCCGCGGCAGCTCCGGCGGCACGAAGCTGCTGGAAGCCTTCATGAAGTGGAGCCTGGCCGCAATGATCCTCTGCTTCGCCGCCTGCCTGGCCATCGTCGGCATCGACTGGCCGGCCGCCCTGCGCGGCACCTTCGTTCCCTGGCTGCCGAGCGGCGTGATGGGCATCGACCTGTTCATCGCCTCCACCGCGGCGGCCATCGGCGTCGCCGACTGGGTGCTCTACCACTTCACGGCACACGTGAAGGGCTGGAGGCGCGAACACGAGGGGCTCGCCCGGGTCGACCTGATCGCCGGTTTCTTCGTTCCTTTCTTCGTGGTGAACTTCCTGATCGTCTCGGTATTCGCCGGCACCCTGTACGCCAGCGGCGACATTCCGCGCAGCGCCGCCGAACTGGCCCGCGCCCTCGTGCCGCTGCTCGGCGAGACCGGTGCGAGCTACGCCTTCATGATCGGCTTCCTGGCCGTGCCGGTGACCTCCACCATCGGCCTCTGTCTGATCTCGGCCATGGGCATCCACGAAGTCATGGGCTGGAAACCCGACGTGCGTTCCTGGCGCTGGAAGGTCTGCCTGCTGCTGCCGCAGATCGGCTTTCTCGCGGCCTGGTACCCGAGCCCCGTCATGCTGATCATCATCATCGCCGCGGCGCTGTCGCTGACCAACAACATCGTCGGTTGGTCGTTTTACATGATGCTCAACGACCGGAAACTGATGGGCGCCGCCCGCTCCAAGTCGCGCATCTGGAACTTGGGCATCATGATCCAGATCACGCTGTTGAACTGCGTCGCGATTACCTACGTGTTCAACCGTCTCGGCTGGTGGCAGTCGTGAGCCGCTTCGACATCGACCGGCGGGTTGGGCCGATGCGCCTGCGGGCCTGGTTCCTGATCGCCAATTTCCTCTTCAACGCCATGGCCCTGTACGGCCTCTCCCGCCTCATGGTCGCGGGCGAGGGAGTCGGCTTACTGGTCCTCGGCATCCTGGGTACGCTGGGTTGCCTGGCAGTGTTGTCGCAACCCAATCGGCCGGACGTGAAATGACCTGGACAAAATGAGTAGCTGGCAAGCCCTCAGAGTTCGGCTTCGTGCCGTGCCGTCTGAACCCCGAAGGCCTGGCGCGCGCGTTGCCTCAGAACTGCCGTCAGGTTGCAGCGCGAGTGTCGTCAGGAAGCATTCGTTCCCGGTGGGATAAGATGGCGCCGCCCAAAAGCCAATACAAGACGTGACACACCATGTTCCGTAACGTTTCCCTGGCTGCCGCTATCGTCTTCGGAGCGGCCTGCACGCCCGAACTCCCGCCCGTACAGGGAGAGGTTGCCTTCGTCGGAGCCCACGTCATCGATGTCGCGGCGGGCGGGGTCAGGAACGACTGGACGGTCGTCGTGGACAACGGACGGATTGTCCGGACCGGCCCGAGCGCCGAACTCGCGCTGTCCGAGGATGTCGCGGTCATCGACGGTACTGGTCGGTTCCTCGTGCCCGGCCTGGCCGACATGCACGCGCATGTATTCAACGAGCACACCCTGATCCTGTACCTCGCCAACGGCATCACCACGATTCGCAACATGTGGGGAGATCCCGAAGCGCTGGCGCTGCGGCAGGCCGTCGAGGACGGGAGCGTTCCGGGCCCCCGGCTGGTGACCGCCGGCCAACTGCTCGACGGCGCACCGAAAATCTGGGCGGGGTCGACGGAAGTCTCCGACACCGGGGCGGCCGCCGCACTGGTCGCACAGCAGGCCGCCGAAGGATACGACTTCGTCAAGGTCTATTCGCGCCTGTCGCCCGAGGTGTTCGACACCATGCTGGCCGCGGCGGCGGAGCACGGCATGGAGGCATCCGGCCACGTGCCGCAGGCCGTGCCCTTCATGCACGCCGTACGATCGGGAATGCGCACCGCGGAGCACATGATCGGCATGCTGTCTTCGGTGTTCGCTGACGAAAGCTGGCCGAATCCGGACCTCGCGGCCTACGACGAGCGTGCCGCGGCCTTCGTGGGGAAGATCGGGCGCGGAGAGATCGACCCGGATGACCTCGTCGACCCGGAAAAAGTGGCGCGGGTGGCGGCGGAACTCAGGGAACGCGACTTCTGGTTCGTGCCGACCATCGATGTCATGAAGAACTTCACCACCCTGTCCCGGCGCAGGCACCCGGATGCCGTCCGCTACCTGACGCCGGTCGACCGGCAACTCGTTGCGCTTCTCGAAAGCACGGATTTCGCCGCCGCCCCGCCGGACGTGAAGGCCGGCGAGGATATCCTCTATGCGGTTCGCGCCCGCGTGCTTCGCGACCTGCACCGGCAGGGCGCTAAAGTCCTGGTGGGTACCGACGATTCCATGCTCTCGGGTTTCGTCGTCGTCGACGAGATGCAATCCCTGGTCGATGCCGGATTGACGCGCGCGGACGTGCTGCGCTCGGCGACACTGGAGGCGGCGAACCATCTGGGCGAACCCGGCCGGTTCGGAGAAATCAGGGAGGGTGCGGTAGCGGACCTGATTCTCGTTGACGGCAATCCGCTGGAAGACCTGGAGGCGCTGCGGTTTCCCCGGGGCGTCATGCGGGCAGGCGTATGGTACACCCGGGAGGAACTCGACGGCATGCTCGAGGAACTCGCCGCGAAGACCGAGGCGGTAGAGGCCGAGTTCGCGGCGGCGCCGCCGATACCTCCGGAGGCGGGCGCGCGATCCGACTTCCTCGGCGACTCCGGCGGCGCGGCGAGCATCGCGTCGAACCGGTCCGGCGAAGGGACGGTGGTGACCGCCGCCATTCGGGACGACGCCGACTGGAGAACGTTCCGGATAGCGTCCAAGGCCGGTGCATTTGTCGTGGAAGAGGACGGAACGCCACTTCTGCGCGCGGAGTCGGGCAACGAGGGCTGGCACCTGACCGTCGGCTCTCAGGCAGCCGGCGATGCGCTTCCCGGCGATGCCGCAGCCGTGCTGACTGGTACGGCCGCCGACATCCTGATTCTCGATGCCGCTGTCGGCCCGCTGCCCGAAGGCGAGTCCCGCGACCTCGTCGCCTGGCGGTGCGGTCCCCGGTTCGATTGCAATGAAACCGCACCGGAAGCCCTGACCGTCACCGGACTCGGAACGCACCTCATCCGCGGCCACAGGATCTGGGAGTCGACGAACGTCTACGACCTCGTCCCGCCGGGCGGAGGCTCGGGCTCGATCCGGTACTGGATGGCGCCGCCCGGCCTCTTCAGCGGCGGCCCGGCCCGCCTCGAAACGGACGGCGTTCAGGACTGGCGGCGAATACGGTGAGGCGGGTCATCACCGTGAATGTTGTGCACCCCCAGCACCAACTTCCTGCTGCGGACACCGACGCTCTCTCGCAAGCGCGGCCGTGCGTTCCGCTTGGTTCGCCAATCCTCCGAATCGTAGAATCTGAACAGGCTGAGCACGTCGAAGTCCGATGCGTAGTTCCAGGTCTCCCCCGGATGCGCGAAGAGCGGCACTTCGGCGATGGCCAGCACCCGGTCCTCGGCAGCCGGATAGACCGCGACACGGGGGTTCTCGAACTCCGGCAGCCACTTCGACACCGGCTCGTCCAGGAAGAAAGCCCCTTCCTCGAACAGCGACATCACCACGGCAGCCGTCACCGGCTTGATCTGCGAATACATGCGGAATAGCGAGTCCATGGCGATCGGCGACTCTGGCGAATTCCCGGGTCATGCAAATCTCCTTCAAGTCTGTTCCGGCGAGACGGGCCAACTGCTCCACCTCTTGCCGACAATGCGCCGGCACGGCAACTCAACCGTGCCCAATCATGAATAACCGTCAATAGCGGCAGGAACAACGGGCGTGCGCAGTATGGTCTCACCCGTATCCCAGAGGCTGTACTTGTGGTAGTCCGGTTCCGTGCAGTACCGGGAAAGCTCATCACCGATGTCCAGCAATTCGAGCACCCGCACCCCATTCGGGCTGAGCTGAATGCTGGCGCCCACCTCGGAAAAGGCCGGCGCCTGCTCGAGGAGCAGGTAGTCGACACCGAGAGCATTTCCGAACTTTACCAGCGGATTCTCGATCTCGGATCTACCGTTGAACCCGCCCTGCCTTCATGACGAACGCAACCTCTCGAAGTGCGCCGATGTCCGCAAGCGGATCGCCGCGCACGGCGATCAGGTCCGCCAGCCTGCCGGGCTCCAGAGAACCCGCATCGTCTGCAAGGCCCAGCAATTCCGCGGCTTCCGCGGTGGCCGCGCGAATCGCGTCCGCGTTGGTCATGCCCACCTTCACCAGCCATTCGAGTTCACGTGCGTTCTGTCCGTGGGGTACCACGCCGGCATCCGTTCCCAGGGCAATCCTGACACCGGACCGGTATGCCCTACCCACATTTGCCGGATGGTGCCGGAGGAAGTCCTGCATCCGCGACCGCATCGGGCCTTGGGCGTCTTCGAATTCGCTGGCAATGACATCCTGCACCGAAAGGGTGGGCACAAGGAATGCGCCCCGGTTCAGGAACAGTGCCATCGACGCCTCGTCCAGAAAGGAGCCGTGTTCGATCGAGTCCGCGCCGGACTCCAGGGCGGCATTGATTCCCGCCGTGCCGTGGGCGTGCGCGGCTACTTTCAGCCGGAGACTCCGTGCGGTTTCCACCAGCGCCCGCAGTTCGTCCCCCAGGAAGGCGGGCGGATCGTCCTTGCCGCCGTTGCGCTCGCCGCCCCCTCCGGTGGCGTTGATCTTGATCAGGTCCACCCCTTGCCGGAACTGTCCGCGCACGGCTTTTCGACAGGCTGGGACGCCGTCGCAGACACCGGGGGTATCGAGCCTGGACGCGATCTTGCCCGGACGGCCCAGGATGTCGGCATGGCCGCCGGTCGCGGAAATCGAGCCGCCGGCGACAAGCACACGGGGCCCGTCGATGCGGCCCTCGGCAATGGCATCCCTGAGCACGATGACCGGCCAGGAGTACGGCCGGGCGCCGAGGTCGCGGACCGTGGTGAATCCCGCCCGCAAGGTACGGCCCGCATTGACGATGCCCTCGATCAGCATCTCCTCGCCGGTCGTCTCGAATTGATTCGCCTCCCGTTCGGGACTGAGCGTGAGATGCACGTGCGCATCGATCAGCCCCGGCATGACGAACCGGTCGAGCAAATCGATCGTCCCGGTGTTTTCCGGGGCCAGGCCCAGTTCCTCGGGCGTGAGAATCCCGTCGTGTACGGCTTTGATTCGGGTGCCTTCGATGTGGAGCGTCTGCCGTGTCCTTGGCGGAGCGGCGGCGGAAATGAGGAGGGTGCCAGCGTGTATGAGCGTGACCTGTTTCGGCAATAACGAGCTTTGAGAATCGGTTTCGTGGGCAAACGCGCTCACAGCCATCAAGGCGCAACCGCAAGTTGCAAGAAACCTCAAGGCGCCACTACCATCGCGACAGGGAAGAGCCGGCAAACGGGGGATTCTAACGCCATTGGCGGGCGGGGGCTGTAGTCTGCGCCTCGAGGTCGGATGAGCGCGCAATGCGTCTTCGCCGGCTGCAATCAGACGAGGTCGTTACGGATAAAGGCGCCGCCCTTCATGACCATGGGCATCTCCTGGCGGTAGCGCTCGAAGATGCTGATGTCGTCCAGCGGGTTTCCGTCAAGGACCAGCAGATCGGCGAGATACCCGGGCGCCACCCGCCCGAGGTCATCGCCGCGCTGGGCGATCTCGGCATTTACCGAGGTGGCCGAGCGCAGGATGTCGATGGGCCGGTCCACGGCAGAGCGGAAGCGCATCTCGCTCGCCTGCATGTCGTGGAACTCGGTGCCGAACAGGTCTGTGCCCATGCCGATCTTCACGCCGGCGCGGCGGCAGGCCTCGATGGAACCCAACATGGTATCCAGCATTCCGGCCACCTTGTCGATGCTCACCTGGGGCATGCCGGCCTCTGCCCCGCTTTCCAGGATCTCATGCACCACCGCGAGGGTCGGCACCGTATAGGCGCCCGCTTCCGCGATCAGTCGGGCCGTGTCGTCGGTGACGTGGCTCGCGTGGTCGATGGACCGGATGCCGGTCTCGATGCAGCGCCGCGCCCCGTCATCAGTGTGGCAGTGGGCGATCACGTACTTGCGCCGGGTGGCGGCCTCCTCGACGGCGGCGCGCAGCTCGCCGTTGGTGAACTGGGGCATCCAGATGGGGTCGCTCGGCGAGGCCACGCCGCCGGAGCTGAACACCTTGACGTGGTCGGCGCCCTTGCGCAGTTCGTCGCGCGCCACCTTGCGCACCTCGTCCACCCCGTCCACCACCTGGCAGATCACGCCGGAATAGGCGCAGTTGCAGGGTTCCTCCTGTACTCCGGGACGCATGTCGCCGTGGCCTCCGGTCTGGGAAAGCGCCTTGCCCCCATAGAGGAACCTGGGGCCGCGCACCAGCCCATGCTCTACGGCC
>CAZWZH010000080.1:0-45330 GCA_964638775.1 uncultured Pseudomonadales bacterium | reverse complement strand
CAGTTGTATTCGCCATTTGATCCGATCACGCCGCTCTTCACGGCATCGTTCAACACACCGAAGCCCAGTCCGAAGCCGAAGCCTCTGCCCCAGATCGTGGCGGAAGGCCTCTCGCCGGCAGCGGTGGCCGACAGCGCGCCGGGCAAGTGGTCGGTCGCCATGTATTCGACCGTTTTCGGGCTCAGTATGCGCACGCCATCGAGTTCGCCGCCGCGGCGCATCATCTCGCAGAAGCGCAGGTAGTCCATGGCCGTGGATACCAGCCCGCCGCCGCCGGAGAACAGCGTCACGTCCTCGTATTGAATGAATTCGTAGCTTTCCAGTTTCTCGAGCTTTTCGTTCTCTTCATCCCAGGTGTGGTTGGGCAGGAAACGGTCCATCTTCTCGGCTGGTACGTCGAAGAAGGTGTCCTCCATGCCGAGCGGGTCGAACAGGCGCTCCTTCAGGAACACATCGAACCGGAGGCCGGACAGGCGCTGCACGACCAGGCCGGTGATATCGACGGCGACGCTGTAGTGCCACTGGGCGCCGGGCTCGAACTTGAGGGGGATTTCGGCGAGCTTTTCGGCCAGATCGTCGAGGTCTTCCGATTTCCAGAGTTCGGCATCGTTGTAGAGCTTGTCGACGGTGTCATCGGGATTGAAACCGTAGGAGAGGCCCGTGGTGTGGCTCAGCAACTGCTGCATGGTCATCTGCTTCCCGGCGGGCCGGACGACGCCGTCCTCACCGAGCACGGTCATCCCGGCGAACTCGGGGACGAACTTGTCGACCGGGTCGGTGAGCTGAAACAGGCCCTCTTCATAGAGCATCATCGCGGCGACGGCGGTGATCGGCTTGGTCATCGAGAAGATGCGGAACAGCGCGTCTCTGGTCATCGGCCGCTCGTCCTCGACGCCGCGCTGTCCGACCGCCTCGAAATGCACGATGGCGCCGTCCCGGGCGATCAGGGTAACCACACCGGCAAGCTTGTCCTCGTCAACGTAGCGCTGCGCGAGCGCGGTGATGCGGTCCAGCCGTTCGGCGGACATGCCGACGCTTGACGGGTCCTGCTGGGCCAGGTCCGCGGCCACGGCGCTTGTGGAAAACACCAGCAGTAGGCTGGCAAGCAGGGTTTTCATTGGAGTTCTCCTTAAGATTGTTGGCGGCGGCGCGTTCTCGGACAGCGCGCAAAAGGTGCGGACGATGATGGCTTGCCCGCCGCGGGTCAAGCGGAGTCTTCGCTCACAGGGCGGTTGCCCTCCTTGTTGCGCCGGTTGTGTTGGATTCAGTCAAATTGTGCGGGAGTGTGGAACAGTCTCCTCGTCCCGCAACCGAGCGTTGTTTCCTGCGCGTCGGCGCACCGGTCGGCGGGGCGAAGACCGCTAGCGCCCCGTCTCCATGGGCAGCGACTCGTCGCGCGCCCACTCCGACAGGGAGCCGTCGTAAAGCGCGACGTTTTCGTGCCCGCACAGCAGGCAGGCGAACGCATCGATGGTCGCCGTGACGCCGACGGCGCAATAGGTGATCACCCTTGGCGCCGAGAGCAGCCTCTTTGCGCCGAGTGCCTGTCGCAACGCCGCCTCGTCCTTGAAACAGCCGTTTTCGAGCAGGTCGGCAAAGAACAGGTTGACGCTTCCCGGGATATGGCCTTTGCGCCCCATGCTGAAGGCGCCCTCGCCCGCGTAGTCCTCCGGCGACAGCGAGAACACCGTGCAGACATCGGCATCTCCGATGGCGGCAAACACCTCGTTCCTGTCCGCGAACAGCGATGGGTTCGGGTTCGTCTGGAAATCGCCCGGCGGATAGCTGGCCGGTTCCGTGGACAGCGGATTTCCGGCGGCCTGCCAGGCTTCCAGGCCGCCGTCGAGTACACGCACGTGCCGGTGGCCGCAGTAGTGGAAAAGCCACCAGGCGCGGGTGGCCAACGCGATCAGCTCGCGGCTGTAGATCACCACCTCGGTGTCGTTGGAGATGCCGAGGCGGCGGAACAGCGCCTCGAGTTGGGCCACGGGCGGCAGTGTGAAACCGAGGTCCGACGATGTGTCCGATGCATCGTTGACCAGATCGAGAAACTGGGCGCCGGGGATGTGCCCTTCATTGAAACGGGCCAGCCCGGACTCCACGCTGAAGCCCCCGTCTGGGGTCGGGGCGAAGATTACCGAAGCATCCAGGATGCGCCTGCCGTCGAGGCCGGAGGCAAGCTCGTCCGTGGAAATCAGGTGTTCGAGATGTGCGTAAGCCATAGGTTCACTCCAAGAGATAAGGTGCGGAGCTTAATGCAACCGGCCCGGCGGCCGAAGCAGCGCCTACCGGATTCTCATGCCAGCCAGGTAGCTCGATTCACACTCCAATAGCCCGTGAAGTCGGTATTGATCGAACAGTCGGAACAGCCGTGCTTGTTAGCCCGGGGTTTCGCGTGAGTTTCTTCCTGTATGCCTGCGCCTTGAATCCACCGGTCAGGAACTGTCCTTGCCGGTACTCGTCCACGCGGACCCGGCCCAGTCGGCCTTCTCGCCCGCGGCGGGAATGGGCACTTCGCGGATGCGCTCGTCCACGTCGTCGTATTCCAGGCGCAGCGCCTTGCACATCACCGCGTGCAGGTTGTAGCCCAGGCAGTGGTAGGTGAGTTCCAGTATGTCCTCGTCACTGAGGTGTTCGTGCAGCGCATTGAACAGCTCGTCGGAGGCGCGCCCGCCCTGCAGGATCAGGGCATCGGCCCAGGCCAGCACGGCACGTTCCCTCGCATCGAAACAGTCCGCCACCTGCCAGTTGGGGATGGCCTCGATCTGCTCCTCGGGCATGCCGAAGCGGCGCGCCGCCTTGCAGTGCTGGGAGAACACGAACTGGCTGCCCTGGGCGTAGCCGGTTCGAAGAATGCCCAGTTCGCGAACCCTGGGATCGAGCCGGCTGATGCTCTCTTCGGCGAACATGCCGAACATGCCGAAGTGGCTGGTAGCGTGATCGAACACGTAGGGAACCAGGGCGAACACCGTCCACCAGTTGCCCGGCGTGCCGGTTGTGGTGCCGGGTTCGGCGACCGGGTCGCGGTCGTCGAACAGCGCCTTGTAGTATCTGCGGACGTTTTCCGTTGCGTCCGCGAGCGGGACTTCCCTCAGCCTGGGCATGGTCGTTCTCCTTGCCGGATAGTGGATTGGAGAGTCAATTTGATTGACAGGTAAGCGCCCTGTCAACCGCAACGCCCTCCTCGAAGCGGGAGCCCGCCTCGACGCGCTTATCCGCTTGCAGTCGCCTGAACGCAGTTTCCGCTGGTGCGCACCGTCAGCCGTGCGCAGCTCACGGTTTGCGGCGCTGCGCCATTGACATTCGCCCGGAAAGTCAATCAAATTGACGGCAGTCCGCGAGGGGGATCCGCACATGCCAGTCAATGAAAAGTTCGAGATTCAGGGCATCAATCACCTTGCCCTGGTGTGCAAGGACATGAAGAAGACGGTGGACTTTTACTCCGGGGTGCTGGGCATGCCGCTCACCAAGACCATCGACCTGCCGGCGGGCATGGGCCAGCATTTCTTTTTCGACATCGGCAATGGTGACATGCTGGCCTTTTTCTGGTTTCCCGATGCGCCGGAGAGCGTGCCCGGCGTTACCCATTCGGAAAACCTGGTAGGTGGTGGGAGCATCACATCTGCACATGCCTCGATGAACCACGTGGCCTTCAACGTGCCCGGGGAGAAGATCGACGAGTATCAGCAGAAGCTCCGTGATGCGGGCATCAATGCCACCGCCGTGGTCAACCACGACGATTCGGAAACCCAGGCCAGCCCGACCCTTACCGATACAACCTTCGTAAGGTCGATCTATTTCAAGGACCCGGACGGCATCCTGCTCGAATTCGCCGCCTGGACCCGGGAACTCGACGAACGGGACGTCAACTCGGAGCCAATGAGCGTCGAAGCCTGACCGGCCCGCACTGCCGACAACACTGACATGAACAGCGGCAGCAGGCTGTATGCCTGGTATGTGGTCGCCGTTCTGCTCGTCGCGCAGATCTTCGCCTTTCTCGACCGCATGATCATGGGGCTCCTGGTCGGCCCCGTGCGCGAGACCTTCCAGATCTCCGATACCCAGTACAGCCTGCTGGCCGGTCTCGCCTTCTCGCTGTTCTACGCCATCATGGGGTTGCCGCTGGCGCGCATCGCCGACAGCAGGAGCCGCCGCAACCTGATCGTCGCCGGCATCGCCGTGTGGAGCGCCATGACCGCGTTCTGCGGGCTGGCTAAGAATTTCTGGTCGCTGTTCCTGGCCCGGGTGGGCGTCGGTGTGGGGGAAGCGGCCCTGGGTCCGGCGGCCTATTCCATGATCAGCGACTACTTCCCGAAGTCGCTGCTGGCCCGGGCCCTGTCCGTGTACATGATCGGCGTGACACTGGGTTCGGGTTTTGCATACATCCTGGGCGGTGCGGTGGTGGCGCTGGTGGAGGGCATGGACGCCATCGAGGTGCCGGTGCTCGGCCAGATGCACGGCTGGCAGCTCACCTTCTTCATCGTCGGCCTGCCGGGTCTGCTGGTGGCGCTGTGGATGCGCGCGACGGTGCGGGAACCCGCCCGCAAGGGCCTCGGCACCGACCCGGCGGGCTCGATTCCGCTCAGGGAGGTGGTGGCCTACATCGTCGAGCGCCGCGCCGCCTACGGGTACCACATCTTCGGCGTTTCCATCTACATCATGGTGGTCTACGCGCTGAACCTTTGGGGACCGACCTACTTCATCCGTACCTTCGACTACGGCCGTGCGGAGGCGGGGCTCGTGTTCGGCGTACTCATGATTCTGGCTGGCACTGCGGGGTTGCTGGTGGCCGGGTTCGGCGCCGACCGCTGGTTCGCGCGGGGGCGCCTCGATGCCTATCCGCGCACCATACTCATCAGCATGGTCTGCATGATCCCGAGCGCCGGCATGCTCGGCGTGGTCACCAGCGACATCCTGGGCATCGTGTTCATGTCCCTTGCGGTGTTTCTCTCCGCGGTTCAGGGCGGCATTGCCGGCGGCACGCTGCAACTGATGTCGCCGAACCGCATGCGCGGCCAGATCATGGCGGTGTACCTGCTTGTGGGCAATCTCATCGGCCTGGGTCTCGGCCCGACCGTCGTTGCGGCCACCACCGACTACGTCTTTGGCTACGATGCCGCGGTCGGCAAGTCCATCGCCCTCTGCGCCGTGGTCATCTGTCCGATAGGCGCCGCAATCCTGTGGCGGGGCCTGGGCCCGGTGCGCAGGCAGGTCGAGGAGCGTCAGTCACTGGATGACGCAGACGGTACGCGCGGTGAGTGACGCCGTCGGTATCACACTGTTCACTGTGGCCCGATCGAAATCCGTCCCCGGAGATGCCCGTCCCGCAGATTCCCGACCCGGGATGTTGCCCGCGCCGCGGATTGACGGCGCGCCCGCTCCCTCGTAAATTGGATTGACACTACACACTGGTCATCAGTCTGATCGTGAAAGAAGCCGAACTCATAGCGCGCCTGGAGAATCTGGCGCCGCTGCTGGAAGAAAACGCGCCCCGGGCGGAACGGGAGCGCAAGCCGGTGGACGAGGTGATGAGCGCCATCGAAGATACCGGCGCCTACCTGTATTTCGTGCCCAGACGATTCGGTGGTTACGAATTCAGCGTGGAAGGATTCGTGCGCATCGGCATGAGCCTGGGCGAGGCATGCATGTCCACGGCCTGGGTGGTCACCTTCTGCATGGAACACAACTGGCTGCTGTCGCTGTTCGACCGGCCAGCGCAGGAAGAGATCTTCGGCAGCCAGCCCTACATCATCGCGCCCGGCATGCTCGCGCCCTCGGGAGTCGCCACGCCGGAAGACGGCGGCTTCAGGCTCACCGGCCGTTGGGAATGGGGTACGGGTGTCATGCACGCCGACTGGGTGCTGGTGGGCGCAAGAACGGAAGGCTGCAATCCCCAGCAGCCGGACCTGTACATGTACGCGCTGCCCCGCGAAGACGTTTCCGTCGTCGACACCTGGAACCCCGCGGGGATGGTCGGCACGGGCAGCAACGAGGTACATGTAGAGAACGTTTTCGTGCCCGCCCACCGGCGCCTGGATGTCAACGCCTTGCGCGACGGCGGCTCGCCGGGCGCGCGCTGGCACGACCGGCCGCTGTACCGCATGCCGATGCTGCCGTTCCTTGGCCTGACCGCCACGGCGCCCCTGGTCGGCGGCGCACGCAAGGCTGTGCGGCTGTTTCAGCAGCGCGTAGCCGGGCGCGCGGTCTACGGCACCCAGGACAAGCAGAAAGAGCGTGCCGTCACCCAGGCGCGCCTGGGCCGGCTGACCGCCCGCATCGTCAGCCTCGAAAAGCAGGTCTATGGCCTGGCGAACGAGATCTACGCGCTCGGAACCCGCGGCGGCACCAGCGAAGCCACCGAACGCGCGGAATTGAGAGTGCGCGTGGCCATGGCGGTACGAGAAGCCCGCGACATCGTCACCGAAGTCGTCGAGGCCAGCGGCGCTCACGCCCACTTTCTGGACAACCCCCTGCAACGCATCCAGCGCGACCTGAACACGGGCGCCGGCCACACCGTCTTCGACCTCGACGCCGGCA
This sequence comes from uncultured Pseudomonadales bacterium, assembly GCA_964638775.1. Lineage (GTDB taxonomy): Bacteria > Pseudomonadota > Gammaproteobacteria > Pseudomonadales > Azotimanducaceae > Azophilus. Next base: position 38,793 of record CAZWZH010000080.1, on the reverse strand, counting down.
CCGAACTCTACGGCCGCCTGTTGCTGGGGTATCCGCCGAACCTGCCGATCTGAGCCCTCAGCCGGGGAGCGCGAGGGGGTACCCCTCGCAAGAAAAAGGACTCAGCCGGGGAGCGCGAGGGGTACCCCCTCCCGGTCGCGAACGCCTCGACTGACCAGCGCCACTCAGGGATCTCAACAATCAGTTCCCGCCACCAAAGATTCAGCGCTGGACGACCTCCACTCTTTTCGATACTCGAGACGCAACCCCGGTTGACCTCGGTGCTACTGAGTATTACCTTTCCCACGAGGAGCTCCGCATGACCGTCAAGTCTTCGATCTCGCTAACCGACGAACAGCATGCCTTCGCCAGAATGCTGGTGGAGGCGGGACGCTATTCCAGCATCAGCGCTGTACTGCAGCGCGGCGTTGACCTGTTGCGTCAGCGGGTAAATGCCGAGGAACTGGAAACTGAAGCGTTGCGCGAGTTGCTCGCCAGGCGCCGGAAAGGCGAGTTTCTCGGCGCAGACCGAATGGACGCGCGCCTGGCCGGGATGTTTTCCGAAAAGCGCCGCGGCCATGGACTTTCGACTTGAGTTCTCGGCCGAGGCGGAACGCGATTTCGGGCTGATTTTCGATCACCTCCTGCGCAGCTATCTCGACTTCGGCGAAAGCCTGGAACGCGCGCTCGACCATGCCGCAGCGCGCGTGCGCGAGATCCGGCACGACGCGGAGCGGATCTTGACGGCTCCCCATCGGGGAGAGCGCCATGACGACATCCTGCCAGGATTGCGCCACTTGGCGATAAGGCGGGCGATCTACTGGTTCGATGTCGACGAGGCGCAACGGACGGTGCGCGTCCTGGCGGTGTTCTTCGGCGGCCAGGATCACGTGCGTCACATGCTGAGGCGCCTGATCGGAGACTGACGTCGACTTTCGGGCTAGAACCGGAACACCGCATCCGCCGTGATCGTGCGCCCCCGGGCCAGCGACACGAAGGCGTCGCCCAGGATCTCGTAGGCGTGCTGGATGGCGTATTCGTTCGACAGGTTGCGGCCGGTCACGCCCACTTCCCAGCGGTCGTCGGCGGAGGCGAGCGCCAGGCGGGCATCGACCTTGACGAACGAATCCTGGGTGCCGAGCGGTGAGAAATCCTGGCGCACCGAATAGTCGTCGGAATAGAAGAGGCTGACGAACGCCAGCATCTGCATGCCGTTGGCCAGTCCGGAGCGCCAGTCCAGGTTGACGTTGGCCTCCCATTCGGGAACCCGCTCGAGCTGATGGCCGGAGAGGTCCGCCTGGCCGTCGATGCAGCCCGGGTCCAGTTGTGCGCCGTCCGCATCCACCGGGCACTGGGCCTGGTTGAAGTCGTCGTAGGTGGCGTCGACCCAGGATATGGCCGCGTTCATGCGCAGGTATTCGTTGGCCTGCAGCACCGCTTCGATCTCGAAGCCTTCCACTTGGGCGGAGGAGGCGTTGTTGATGATGAAGCGCGTGCCGTCGTAGGAGGAGGTCTGCAGGTCGTCGAACTGCATGGTGAAGGCGGCGACGTTCAGGTTCGCCCGCCCGTCCAGCAGGGTCATCTTGGCGCCCACCTCGAAGCTCTCGGCCTTCTCGTCTTCATAGTCGTAGGTGGCATTGCCGTCCTGAAGGGTGACGCCCGCCGCCAGTTCGGCTCGCGAGAGCGTGTCGCGCCCCGCATAGCGCTGGCACCAGGCGGGGTCGGCGCAGGCGTTCAGCGTATAGGTGCCGATGTTCTGGTCGTTGGCCTTCATGCCGCCGGCCTTGGAGCCCCGCGACCAGCCCGCATACAGCATCACGTCGTCGTTCAGGTCGAACTGCACGCGCAACGCCGGGTCGAGGGCGTCGTCGGTGCGCTTCTGGAAGAAGCGGTAGTCTGGCGTGTGGAAGAGGTACTGCTGACCGGTGTGCACCGGGTTCACGCGGTCGGGGAAGGTCGCCGAGAGCGCGTAGCCTTCGCCGTCCTGGGTCTCTTCCGTGTAGCGGATGTCACCGATGACGCGCACGCGGTCGCTCAGGTTCCAGGTCATCTGCGCATAGGCCGACCAGGCGTCCTGGTCCCGCTGCATGTGCCGGTCGGCCCCGACCCCGCCGGCGGACTCGGGCGCCAGCAGGAACGGGGGCAGCCCCAGGATCACGCCGCCGAAGAAGCCGGACAGCGCCGGCGAGAAGGGGGAGTACTGCTGGGTGCGCAGGTCCGAGGCCTGGTACCAGCCGCCGACGATGTACTCGATCTGCTGCCCGGTGGGGGAGAGCAGCCGCAGTTCGGCGGTCAACTGGTCGTAGGTGTCGCGCAGATCGGTGTTGAGCGCATAGTGCGGCCCGCCGTCCACATCCAGCCGCCAGGCGGTTTCCGTTTCCCAGTAACCCAGGATGCCGGTCAGGGTGTGCTCGCCGAGCCGGTGGTCCACGGTCAGCGTCGCCAGTTGCCAGTCGTGGTTGTAGTAGTCTTCCGGGCCCACCTGGGTACTTACGCGCCGGATGTCGTCCGCCTTGAATTCCGGCGCGGGGTCGCTGCTGATCGCCGTCATCAGGCCCGGCGCGACGAGCTGGTTGCTGCGGCCCCTGGTTTCGGAATCGCCGGCTTCCACCTTCAGGCGCACCAGGGTGTCGGGCCCGGCGTCCCAGTCGAAGGTCGCCCGCACCGCCCACCGGTCTTCCGTGGGTTCCTGGCCGGAAATGTAGGGGTTGCTCACCCAGCCGCCCACATCGTCGTAGCTGAACGCCAGCCGGGCGCGGAACGCATCGGCGAGGGGGCCGGAAACGTAACCGGTTACGCCGTAGCTGTCGTCCTCGATCTCGTAGGACGCCCGGGCGCCGGCCTCGAACTCGTCGGTGGGCGTGGCGCTGGTGATGCTGATGGCGCCCGACATGGTGCTCTTGCCGAACAGCGCGCCCTGGGGCCCGCGCGCCACCTCGATGCGGCCCACGTCGAGAAACGCGGATTCCAGGCACTTGCCCCTGGCGCAGTACACGTCGTCGTTGAATACCGGCACCGATGAGTCGAACGCCAGGTTGGTGATGGCGGAACCGAGGCCGCGCACCCGCACCGCCCAACTGCCGAAGGTCTTCTGCACCTGCAGGCCGGGCACGTAGCTCTGGAAGTCGCCGAGGTCGACGATGTCGTACATCTCGATGAACTCGCCGGTGACCACGCCCACAGAGATGGGCACGTCCTGCAGGTTTTCGGTTCGCTTGGTCGCCGTTACGACGATTTCTTCCAGGGCAAGCTCTTCAGCGGGGGCGGTGGGCGCAAGGCCGAGCATCATCGCGGCGCACAGCGCCAAACCGAAAAACGCAGCCGGCCCATGAACATCTGATCTCATCGGATTCCTCCAATTTGCTGAAGGCTCCGTACGACCAGTCTTTTTGCCCGCTGGCTGCCGCCGGTTACGCCTTCGTTTCTGCCTTTTCGAACTCCTCGACCGCCCGGCCGGTATTGACCGTCGGCGGATACCCGGTAGCGCTTCAGACCTCAGCCGCTACAGGTCGTAAGTAACAAACGCGCTGACCGTCCGCGGCCGAACCGGCTTCCCAAAGCCCATCTGGAAGGCCGAGAACGTGGTGCGCGACTCGAAGTAGAACTCGTCGGTCAGGTTCCGGGCCCGCACGCCCAGGCTCCACTTTTCGTCCGGGCTGCGGTACGTGAGGCTGGCGTTCAGTATCTCGTAGTCATCCGTGAACGCCTCCAGCGTATTCTCCGTGCGCGTGTAGAAATCGTCCTTGGTCGAATAGTCGCCCCGCAGGGTGAGCAACGCGCCGTTGGGCAGCGCGATATCGTATGCCGCGGTGATCGCCAGGGTCCACGAGGGCGCAAACGGCAGTTCGTGATCTTCGGTGATCAGGATTCCGGACGAAATGAGTCCGCCGCCCACCAGCGAGTCGATCTCGTCGTCGAGGTGGCCGACGTTGACGCCCAGGGTGAAGTTGTCGGTGACCAGGGCCGTCAGCTCGATCTCGAAGCCCTTGTAAGTCGCATCGCCCAGGTTGAACTTGGTGGTGTTGTCGCCGACGTTCGGGAGCAGGGAGGTGGCGGAAATCTGCATGTCGGAGTATTCCATCAGAAACGCCGCCAGGTTGGCGCGCAGGCGCCCGTCGAGCAGCGTGGTCTTGTAGCCTACCTCGTAGTTGTCCACGAACTCGGGGTAGTAGTTCGGCAGCGGAATGGGCACCACGCCCGTGAACCGCGCCGGAAACCCGCCGTCCCGGTAGCCTTCCGAATAGGTGAAATACACCATGGACCGCTCGCCCACGTCGTAGGACAGGCTCGCCATGGGCGTGTGCTCTTTCGTTTTCAAGAGGCCCGGTTGCACCGTGGTTCCCGTGACCCGCTCGGTGATCATCACGAAGTCTTTCTCCGACTCGGTATACCGGGTGCCCACCGTCAGGTGCAGCGAGTCGGTGATGTCGAAGGTGAACTGGCCGTACAGCGCCCAGCTCTCGTTGTCGATGTGGCGCGCCAGGTTCTGGAAAAAGTTGGTGGGAGGGCCGCCGCTGATGGCCGGAACGTGGGCGATCTGGTTGAAGATGTCTTCCACCCCGTCCTCCTTGAAGTAGTAGGCGCCCACCACGTAGTTCAACCGGTTGTCGATGCCGGCGCCCGTGAGCTGCAGCTCCTGGGAGAACTGTTCCTGGCTGTATTCGGGATGGGTATTCGCGAATACGATGTGGGGCGAGAAGTCGAGGTCGTTGAACAGGAAGATGTCGAACTCGCGGTAGGACGTGATGGATTTCAGCGACACCGCCTCGAAATCCACCCCCAGCGTCAGGTTCGCGCCCCACACCTCGATGTCCTGGTCGGCCGCGATCTGGTTGCCCTGAAGATCGGTGAAGACGCTGTTCGTCTCGTACCGCCCGGCGTTCCACACCGGCCCGTAGCACGCCGGGTCGCCGGCCTGCCCGGCGGGGGTGAGGCAGCTTCCCGGGTTGCCGCTGTAGAAGACGTTCCAGAAGTTGCCGAACGCGCCCGGCTGGCCCGGGCCCGCCCGCTGCTGCCCGTCCCACACCCCGATGCCGTTCAGGGGGACGATGGCGCCGGGCGTGCTGGTGTCCTTGGAGTAGTCGAAGCTGAAGTCGGCGGAGAACTGCTCGCCCATCGTGCCGCTGATCATCAGCCTGGTTCCCCAGATGTCTTCGCTGCCGAGTTCGTAACCCTGGTACTGAAGCGCATCGACGTAGCCATCCATTTCCCGGGTGAACGCACTCAGGCGTGCGCCCCAATCGCCGTTGAGCGGAACGTTGACCGTGCCCCGGGCTTCTATGAGGCCGTCCTCCCCGGCTCCCAGCTTGATCGACGCCCCGAACTCATCGTCCGGCTTCCTGGAGACGATGTTGATGGCGCCGCCGATGGTATTGCGCCCGAACAGGGTTCCCTGGGGGCCGCGCAGCACTTCGATACGCTCCACGTCCACCAGGTCGGAGGCCTGGCCCACCATGCGGCCCATGAACACGCCGTCGAGATACAGCCCGACGGCCGGGTCCTCGACGATGATGAAGTCCGCCTGGCCCATGCCGCGCACGAACACCACCGGCGACTCCACGCCGCTGGTTCCGCCGGCGCTCTCGAAGTGCACGTTGGGTACGATCCGGCCGATGACGTCGAAGTTGGCTTCGCCGCGAGCGAGGATTTCCTCGCTGGAAATCACGGCAACCGAGGTCGGCACGTCCTGCAGGCTCTCCTCGCGGCGCCGCGCGGTCACCAGGATCTCCTCGAGAGTGCGGGCTGCGGGCTCGTCGTCTGCGGCGCGAACGCCCGCTGAATACGGTATCAGCAAGGCCGCTGACAGCAGGGCGGCCACCAGGAATCGATCTCGAAACTCAATGGGTATGGGCACGTCTCACTCTCCCGACATTGACCAAATTAGTGTCAAATCATCTTACACAGAAACGATTCCGTATCAAGTTGCCGCTTCAACTTCCAGGTGTTTTCCCGGTATCGCCGTCGTTCCCCGAGACGACACTGCACGGCAGCTTCGGCGTTGACGGTTTCAATCCGGTTTGTGCCGGCGCGCACCGCGCCCGCGACCCTTGGGCTCGACGAGCCCGTCGTTTGAATGCGCTGACCGAGCGGCTCAGTTGCGGGACACCGTCACGACCACCTTGCCGATGGCATCGCGGTTCTTCAGGCAGTTCATGGCTCTTGCGGTTTCCGTTATCGGAAAAGCCCTGGCCACATGGGGGTCGAGCCGGTTGTCCGCGTACATGCTGAAAAGTTCCCCGATGTTGTTCGCGGCCTCGTCCGGCTGTTCCTCTACGAAACGGGCGTAGTTGACGCCGACGACCGAAGTACCCTTCAACAGCGCCAGGTTCACGGCGAAGTCGGGGATACGGCCGCTGGCGAATCCGATTACGACCAGCCGGCCGCCCCACGCCATGCAGCGGACGGCCTGGTCGAACAGGTCACCGCCAACCGGGTCGCAGACCACGTCGACGCCCCTGCGCCCGGCAATGGCCCTGATCTCCTCGCGCAGGTCGGCGGCACTGTAGTTGATGACCGCATCGGCCGCGTTGGCGCGCAGGAACTCGGCTTTCTCGTCACTGCCTGCGCCGGCGATCACCCGTGCGCCCAGGGCCTTGCCCAGTTGCACCGCCGCAAGACCGATGCCGCCCGCCGCGCCAAGCACCAGCAGCGTTTGACCGGCGCGTAGTTTCGCCCGCTGCTTCAGTGCGTGGCAGGCCGTTGCATAGGCGCCGGCGAACCCCGCGGCGATCTCGAGTGGCATGTCCTCGGGCCAGGGATGCACGGCGCTTCTCGGCGCGTTGACGAATTCCGCAAGTCCGCCCAGATAGGTGATGGCCATCACCCGGTCGCCGCAAGCCAGGTCGGAGACGTCAGAACCCACTGCGGAAACGGTTCCGGCGACTTCGCCTCCTGGGATGAATGGAAGAGGCGGCGACATCTGGTGCCGGCCGGCGACGATCAGCATGTCCGGAAAATTGATGGCGCAGGCGCCGACCTTGATCCGCACGTCTTCCGGACCCAGGGGCGGGACTTCGGATTTGCCGATGGTCAGTGACTCGGGAGGGCCGTGTTCCCTGCAGAGAACGGCTTTCAAGGGGTGAGCGCCCAGAGCGAATTCACGACATTCGAGCGTGACCGGCAATCGCGCCATGGGCGGCGAGCCTTCCCACGCACACTGGCCTGTCCGCTTTCGCGCTGCATGGTCACGCCGCTCCCGTTCCTTACAATTCCTGCATCGGCATCATACACTTCGAGCGAACAGGCTCGGGGATTCCCGCCCGGTGCGCGACAACGACAACAGGCCTGCAATCGCCATAACCGGCGCCGGCGCCGTATCGGCGTATGGACTTGGCACCGCTGCGTTTTACGAGGGGTTGATGTCGGCCCGGTCCGTCATTCAAGAGCTTTTCTTGCCCGGCCTCGATGCAGAGGGTGTGGCCTGGGGTTCGGTGGTCGGCGAGTTCGACCTGCCCGACTGGATGAGCGGGCGGGTGCGGGACGGCACCGATGTCTTCGCCCAGTGGGCGATGGTCGCGGCGGAGCAGGCCATCGTCGAGTCCGGAGCGGAACTGGACCCGCTGCGAACGGCGGTGGTGCTGGGCACGAGCCTCTGCGGCGTGCAGTCGATCATGCGCGCCCAGTACGAGATCGACACCGGTGGCGCAGCCGCCTTTCCGCGCAAGACCATGATGAAAGCGCTGACCAACATGGGTGCGGCGCAGATCGCCATGCGCCACGGCCTGCACGGGCCGAGCCTCACGGTAACCACGGCCTGCGCATCGACCCTGGACGCGCTCGGCACGGCGGGGCGCCTCATCGAGTTCGGCCTGGCCGATGCCGCAGTGGTCGGAGGCGTGGAAGCCGGGGAGACCATGACTTCGGGTGGCGCCGAAGGCGGCTTCGTACCCGCCATGGCCTATGCGCCGGCCATGTTCGGCATGCATTCCAGCGTAACGACGCCGGAGGAGGCATGCCGGCCGTTCGATGTGAACCGCGCCGGTATCGCGGGCAGCGAAGGAGCGGCCGCCTTTCTTCTGGAACGGGCGGATATTGCGGAGTCGAGAGGGGCGAGGGCACTGGGCCACCTGGCGGGATACGGGGCCGTGAGCGACGCCCATCACCCGTCGGCGCCGGAGCCCTCCGGCCGGTGGGAGGAGCGGGCGATGCGGCTGGCGCTGGACCACTCGGGTTTCGAGCCGGCCGAGGTGGACTGCCTGTACGCCCATGCCACCGGAACGCCAGTGGGCGATCCGCCGGAAATCCGCGCGATCAACGCAGTTTTCGGCGAGAGAGCGAAGCCGTTGCCGGTCACTTCGGTGAAGGGCCACTTCGGGCACGCAGCCGCCGCGTCCGGCGGCATGTCGCTCATTGCGGGTCTCGGCAACATGGCGGAGAACGCTTTCGTCAATACGGCCAACACCACCGATCCGGATCCGGAAATCCGCTTCGACGTTCAACTCGGCGCACCGGTCGCCCTCGAGATCGATGTGTTCCAGGTGAACGCCTTCGGTTTCGGCGGACAGAACGCCTCCGTGGTGATTTCCCGGCACCCGCATGGTCGCAACTCCGGTACACCATCGACTTGCTGAAATGCGCTTCAGCATCGCCGACAGCATAGCCACGCGCTGTTTTGCCCATCCCGAACGCGTCGCGGTGGAGGCGGTCGGCGGCGCGGAAAGAATGACGTACGGGGATGTGTGGCGGCGGATCGCTGCGCTTGCCGAAGCCGCCTCCCGTTGTGCCCCTGGCCGGCACGGCCGGCTGGCGGGGCTGCTGCTGCCGAATGGTGCGGATGCGGCGCTCGCCATCGCCGCCTGCCAGCGTGCCGGCGTGGTGGCCGTACCGGTCAACGGCCGTCTCACCCGCCCGGAAGCGCAGTATGTACTGTCGCACGCGGATTGCGGCCTGCTCATCACCGGCGGGCGCTACGCCGACGCGGCGGCCGCGGCGGCGGAACCGCTGGGCATTGCCGTGGTGTCCGTGGAGGGGATCGAAACGCCTCCCGAGGCGGCACGGCCCGTTCTGGGCGAACGGGAGATCGGCGCGGAACCCTGCGTCGTGGGCTATACGTCGGGAACCACCGGATTCCCCAAAGGGGCCGTCTACAGCCACGACTACTACTCCATGAACAACTACAGGTGGGGCTGGCAGTTCGGGCTCACCCCGGAGCAGGTGGTGCTGATCACCGGGCCCATGTTCCACCTTTCCTATGCCGGCTTCGCCCTGGCAGCCCTGACCATAGGCGCGCGCATCCGCATCATGGAGGACTTCTCCGCCGCGGTGGCGCTCGAAGAACTCCGGCGCCGCAGTACCTTCGCCTTCCTGGTTCCGTCCATGCTCGACATGGTCGCCGAGGAATGGGAAACACTGGGCCGTCCTCCGCTTGGCCGGGCCCGCCACATCATCACGGCGGGGGCTCCCGCAACGCTCCCGCTGTTGCGCACGGCGATGGACATGTTCCCGAATGCGCGAATCGCCGAGATGTACGGCTGGACGGAAGGGGCTTTCGTCACCTATGAAGTCAAGGATGCCGGCACCCTGGTGGAAACATGCGTCGGCTGGCCCGCGCTCGGGGCCGACGTGGCCGTGTTCGACGAGGACGGCGGCACCTGTCCGGCCGGGGAACCGGGGGAGATCGGCGTGCGCAGCGCCGTGCCCTTCGCCGGCTACCTGGGCGACGAAGCGGCCACCCGGGCGGCCCATCACCGGGGCTACCTGCTCTCCGGCGACATCGGGCGCTGGCTGCCCGACGGGCGGCTCTGTGTCGTCGACCGCAAGAAAGACGTCATCATCACGGGCGGGGAAAACGTCTATGGCGCCGAAGTGGAGCGGATCCTGCTGCGCCACGAGGCGGTGGCGGAAGCGGCCGTGGTCGGCCTCGCGGACGAGCGGTGGGGCCAGCGGGTGGCCGCGGTGCTCGTGGTGAACGAGGGCGCCGATGTCGATGCGGAAGGGGTTACGGCCTTCTGCCGCGAGCACCTGGCCGGCTACAAGGTGCCCAGGGTCGTGCGGTTCGTCGGCGAACTGCCGCGCAATTCCATGGGGAAGATACTGAAGTTCCAGGTAGCTGAACTTCTCTCCGCCGATCTTTAACCCGATTTCGACACTCCGTTCCGGGCTGGTCAATCTGGATCGGGGGCCTTCCCACCTACCTGAAACTCGGCGGCCCGGATTTCATCGGCGCCGCGTTGACGCTCGGCGCCGCCGCCATGACCTCCTCCATGCTGGCCGGCGCCGAATTCGGCTACCGGACGCTCTGAATCTTCTGGGTGGCCGCCGGCTCCGGCATGTTCATGATGGCGGCCATGAGCATCCACGAGGTCATGGGCTGGAAACCGGACGTGCGCTCCTGGAGCTGGAAGTTCTGCCTGCTGCTGCCGCAGATTGGCATTCTCGCGGCCTGGTACCCGAGCCCCGTCATGCTCATCATCATCATCTCCGCGGCGCTGTCGCTGACCAACAACATCGTCGGCTGGTCGTTCTACTTGCTCGCATTCGTCGGCGGCCTCACCTCGGCACGCGCCGCCGAGGGCAATGTGTTGCTCGGCCTTCTCCTTGACCGCGTGCTCGCTTCGGGCAGAAGTTCGCCAAGAGGCGCGGGGGTTCTCTGCCCAAAACACTTCGGACGAGACTCAACGGTAGCACCCTTCAACAACAGATGAGCCACACCTTGAATCCGTTGTCGAGTTGTTCAAAGAATAGGGGCCACCTCTGATGTCCGGGCCGGACAGGGAAAAGAGAGTCTGATGTACCCCGGAAAATGGGCGAGGCGTACTCCGGACAAACCGGCCGCCATCAATTCCGATACCGGCGCAACGATCAGTTTCCGGGAACTGGAGGATCGCTCCAATCGACTCGCGCGGCTGTTCCGCGCGCGCGGGCTGCGCCCAGGCAACCACATTGCCCTCTTCCTGGAAAACGACATCCGGTTCTTCGAAGTCGCTTGGGCGGCGTTGCGCTCCGGGCTGTACCTGACCACGGTGAACCGCTATCTGACCGCAGAGGAAGCTGCCTATATCGTCAATGACTGCGGCGCCCGGGCGCTCATCAGTTCGAGACGGTTGGCAGCGGTGGCCCGGGAGATACCGCCGCGCGCTCCGGAATGCCGAATTCTGCTCGCCATTGAAGGCATCGACGGCTTCGAGGACTTTGACACATCGAGGGAGCGGTACCCGTCCGATCCCCTGGAGCACCAGCCCCGCGGTGAGTTCATGTTCTACAGTTCCGGCACCACCGGCCGGCCCAAGGGCATCGAACACACCTTGAGCGGCAGCGAGGTATCCGATCGAAACGACACGTTCGCCTTCCACGCCCGGCATTGGGGATTCGATGCGGATACGGTATTCCTTTCCCCTGCTCCGCTCTACCACGCTGCGCCCGCGGTGTTGTCCGTATCCACCCAGGCACATGGCGGGACCGCGGTCATGATGCCGAAGTTCGAGGCGAGCGCCGCGCTCGCGGCCATCGAGCGCTATCGGGTCAATCGCAGCCAGTGGGTGCCCACGATGTTCATCCGCATGCTGCGCCTGCCGGCGGCGGAGCGGGCGCGTCGCGACCTCTCCAGCCACCGGTTCGCGGTGCACGCGGCGGCTCCCTGTCCGGTGGAGGTGAAAAGGCGGATGCTCGACTGGTGGGGGCCGATCATCCACGAATACTACTCGGGCAGCGAACAGAACGGTTCCACCCATGTGGGGCCTGAGGAGTGGCTCAGATATCCCGGCACGGTGGGCAAGTGCCTGTCCGGAACCCTGCACATCTGCGATGACGAGGGAACCGAATTGCCCGCCGGGGAAGTGGGAACGATTTACTTCGAGCAGAAGAAACGGTTCAGCTACCGCAACGATCAAGAGCAGACACGCAAGGCGCAGCATCCGCTGCACCCGAACTGGACGTCATTGGGCGATGTGGGCTACGTGAACGACGAGGGATACCTGTTTCTGGTCGACCGCAAGTCCTTCATGATCATTTCCGGCGGGGTCAACATCTACCCGCAGGAGGTGGAGGATGCGCTGGTGCTCCATCCCAAGGTCATGGACGTGGCGGTCATCGGCGTTCCCGACGAGGAAATGGGCGAATCGGTGAAAGCCGTGGTGCAACCGGCGGAGGGCGTGTCGGGCAGTGCGGCGGTCGAGCAGGAGTTGATCGAATACGCCCGGAAGCGTCTTGCCAACTACAAGTGCCCGCGCAGCATCGACTTCGTTCAAGAACTGCCGCGCCTGCCCACCGGCAAGCTCTACAAGGGCGCGTTGAAGGAACGGTACTGGCGACGGGCCGGCGAGGGCGGGCGGATTTGAACGAACGCGCCCGCGGTCAGCCGTAGAGGTGCATGTAGCGTCGTTTCAAGGAAACCGCCCCGCCGCTCTCCTTGCTGTACGCGATGACGTTATCGGTTGCCTTGGTGACGCGCCTCTCCGCACTCTCGTCGGAGTGAAACCCGAAGATGATGCCCTGCTGCACCAGGTAGGCGAAGCGGGCTGAGTTGCGCTCGAGCACGTCTTTCGGCGCGCGGCCGAAGAGATCCTCTTCCGTGCGCATGGACGGGCGCGCCATCAGCACCGGAATGCTCACCCTGAGGCCCGATGCCCGGCGGTTGAATGCGCCATGCCAGGTGTTGCCGTGCCACACCACCATGGACCCGGGTTCGGCTTCCACGGCAATGACGTTCGGATTGCCGCCCTCGCCGATCTCCGCCTCGTAGGGTTGCGGCCCGCGGCACCACTTGTGACTGCCAGGCAGGAACGCGGTGGAACCGTTCTCCCGGTTGAACTCGGTGAGCACATAGGTGGCGTTGCAGATCAGCGCCTGGGGCGGCAGTGGGGGTGGCAGCAGGGTGTCGCAATGCAGGCCGAAAGACGTCCTGTTCGGCCCCTTGAGGAAGGCCTGCATGCTGGAGAGCACCATGCCGTAGCCGCACAGGTAGGTGGTCATGGCCAGCAGCACGGGGTTCATCAGGGCTTCCTCGAATACTTCCCCCTCGAAGATCAGCGAATGGAGCAGGTCGCCCCAGGGGGAGTCGCCGTCCCCTTCGGCGTAGCGGCCGGTGAATCCCGCGTGGGTGGAGCCGGTCTCGAGGTCGGGGCGCACGCCCCGGCGACGTTCGGCCACATCGAGCACGGCGGTGAGCAACCGGTCCGCCAGACCGTTGGGTGAGGCGATGGCGGGTGGAATAATGGTGAAGCCGTGGGTATCCAGCTCGGCCACGTGGGACCCGAGGCCCAGTTCGGTTACTTCCTGCCAGACCCGTTCGAGCGGGTCAATGGAGCGCTCCGCGGCCGATTCCGCCACCGGCGCCGGTTCCTGCTGCGCCTGCATCGAGTTCCCGTTCTTCTAACCCGCCCGTCCGTGGCGCAACAACAGGCCCGGCGTCGCGCCCGTGCACTCGCCGTCCTCGAAAGTGACCTCGCCGTTGACCATGATGTACCGGTAGCCGGCGGCTTTCTGCGACAGGCGCCAGTCGCCGGCGGGGAAGTCGTGCAGCCGTTCCGTCGGCAGCACTTCCAGGGCATCGTAGTCGTAGACGAGGATATCCGCGGGCGCGCCTTCGCGCAGCGAACCCCGGTCCTTGAAACCGGCCGCCAGCGCGGGGTAAGTGGAGAGCCGCCAGTGGGCCTGCTCCAGGTCCATGATGCCGTTGTCGCGCACCAGGTCGGTCAGGAACTCCGTGGGGTAGCGCCCCATGGTCAGGAACTTCGAATGCGCCCCGCCGTCGGAGATGCCGGGCAGCGCAAACGGCGAATTGGCCATCTCGCCCATCGCCACCATGTCGATCTCCTGGGGCGGCGTGACGAACATCGTCTTCAGGTTGTCGGCAAGGGACACATCGAGCATGACGTCGACGGGATGCTTGCCGTCGCGCTCGGCCACCTCACCGATGGTCATGCCCTCGAGCGCGCGCGTCTCCTCCGAGAATCCCTCGCCGATGTAGACATCCGGGATGGCGGTGGTGAGCGCCCCCACCAGGGGCTTCGGCGTGTAGCTGTCGCGCACCGCCTGGCGCATCGATTCATCGCGCATCTTGCGCATCCGCTCCTGCGTCGAGCCCAGGGTGATCTCGCGCCAGGCCGGAACGACGTCGAACAGGTTCCACTCGTCCAGCGAGAACTCGTAGTTGTTCTGTGCCGTGACGGTCTGGGCGAACACCCGGTTGCCCCGCCGGTTGGCCTCGGCCAGCCAGCGCAGCTTGTCCTTGTAGTAGCCGTAGGTAATGCCGTGCTGGTCGGCGTGCAGCACCAGCGAATTCCAGATCACCGGCCGGCCGCTCACTTCGCAGAGTTTTTCCGTCAGTTCCTCGCTGGCGCCGAGCACCTGCATGATGCCCCGGCCCTTCTCGCGCAGCACCCGGGCAAAGGCCAGCAGATCGTCCTCCGACATGAGGTCGGTGTTCATCGGCGTGCCGTCGTAGTCGCGCTGGATCGTATTCTCGCCGATCAACTGCGCGGAGAAACCGCAAGCGCCCACATCCATCATCTCGCCCAGGATGGCGCACATCCGCGCCTGCTCTTCGGGCGTTGCCTGGCGTTCCTTGGCAGCCTCCAGGCCCATCACGTAGGACATCAGGGGATTCAGGCTGCCGTAGGAGAGCATGTTCAGGCCCTTGGGGGTGCGCTCCAGGCTGTCGAGGAATTCGGGGTAGGTCTCCCAGTCCCAGGGCATGCCCGCCGCCATCGTCGTGGCGCGTATGGCCTCGTTGCGCTCCATGGTGAGCATGGCGCGCTCCCGGAAATCCGGCTTTACCGGCGCAAACCCGAATCCGCAGTTGCCGATGGCCACCGAAGTGACGCCGTGCCAGCCGGAGAGGGTGCAGTAAGGGTCCCAGAAAACCTGGGAGTCGTAGTGGGTGTGCAGGTCTACGAACCCGGGGGCGACGATCAGATCCTGCGCATCGATCACCCGGGCAGCTGCCGATTCGGCGATGCCGCCGATGCGCGCGATGCGGCCGTCTGCAATGGCGATGTCGGATGTATAGCGCGGTGTGCGCAGACCATCGACGACAACCCCGCGTTTCAGCAACAGGTCATAGGTGTGCATGGCTCTCTCCCTCGCTCTGCGCAACCGCCGATAGTATGCCGCCAGCGTGGAATTCCGCAACAAGGACCACCCTTGGAGGACGCAACGCGATACAGGGAAGCGGGGCAGGCCGCCGGTCGCCCCGATTCACCAATGGGACGCTTGACGATACAGATAAAAGCCGCCTTAATGGCGGGCACACCCGATGTCGGTACATCGGCCTGACAAAGGGGGCTCTGGCGGTGCCCGACGCAGCGTGCACAAGCGTGCATCGGGAAAAAGAGGGAGGAAAATTCAGTGAATGTTTGCACAAGAGCGAGGCGCCATGGCGTCCTGTCGCTCGGCGCCGCGATGCTCGCTGTCATGACAGTGGAAACGGCGGCGGCTGAGACCGGGGCGGACGAAGGCGAGGGCCTGATCGAGGAAATCGTCGTCACCGCCACCTATCGGGAGACCAGCCTGATGGACACGGCGGTGTCGATCAGCGCGGTGGACGCGGATGCCATCGAGCAACTCGGGGCCACCGATGTTCTGGGCCTGTACCGGGCGTTGCCCGGTGTCAACGCGGCCGGCGGGGCGACCGGCAGCAGTCGCATTGCGATCCGCGGGGTCACCTCCCAGACCGGGGAGAACTCGACCCGCCAGACCGCTGCCACCGTCGCCGTCTACGTCGACGAAACGCCCATGACATCGGCCCTGGGCCCGATACGGCAGTTCGGCGGCTCGCTGTTCGATGTGCAGCGCGTCGAAGTGCTGAAAGGGCCGCAAGGCACCCTGTTCGGGGAAGGCTCCCAGGGCGGCACCATCCGCTATATCTACAACGAGCCGGATGCGTCCGCGATGGAGTACCGCGTGCAGGCCGCCGGGTTCCTGCAGAATGAATCCAGAGACTCCAGCTATCGTGTCGACGGGATGGTCAACATTCCCATGGCGGAGAATTTCGCGGTTCGCCTGCTGGCGTTTCATGACGATGCCGCCGGGTGGATCGACAAGAACAACGTCACGCCTGAGGAGAAGGACATCAACTCGGTAACCTCCTCGGGCGGACGCATCTCCGCCAAGTGGTGGCCGAACGAGCGGTTCACCGCCCTGGCGTCCATACTGATCGTGGACGGGGAACAGGATGCCGCGGCGGACGCCTACACAGCCTACGAGGAGAACGAGAACCAACGCGTTACGCAGCGCCCCGCCAGCTCCGAGGACGAGGTAAACCTCTACACCCTGCGGCTCGACTACGACTACGACTTCGCCACGCTGACCTCGGTGACGTCCTACCTCGACCGCTACGCACGCGTGATGCAGGAGTACGACCTGGCCACGGTCCTGTTTCTCGATGCGGTTTACGGCTACCTGATCAATGTACCGGCGTTCTTCGCTGGCACCCCGTTACCGTCCCCCTGCAATCCCTACTCGCCGGAGGCCGGCCCCTACAGTTTCTGGCTCTTCTGTCCGGCTGGCGACATGAGGAGCATGTCCGCCTACGGCATCGACAGCGAAGCCGACACCGAACGGTTCATCCAGGAAATTCGCCTGGTGTCCAATACCGACGGCCCGTTGCTCTGGACAGCGGGGCTTTTCTACAAGAAGAGCGAGGACCTTCGCAAGGACCAGCAACTGGGGGTCTGGAACCCCGGCCGGGAGTGGATCGAGCAACTGTGGCTCCCCTTCATGAACTCGCCGCCGATCATCGAAGGCTTTGACGCTGAAGAAACCTACCTGGCTACGCTGAAAGAGATATCCGGCTTCGGAGAAGTCACTTACGAGCTCTCGGATACTTTCTCCGTAACGGCCGGAGCCCGGGTGTCCAACCTGAAGCAGCATTTCGACTGGGGAGACTACAAGACCGACGACACCGTGGTTTCGCCGAAGGCCACGCTATCCTGGCGGCCCTCGGACGATCAGCTCTTCTACTTCAGCTACGCCAGCGGCTTTCGTCAGGGCAACGTGAACAGCACTATCGAGTTCAACCGCCGCAACCTCAGCGTTTCCGGCGTCACACCACCGGAACTGGAGGAAATATTCCTGAGGCGCCTGCTTTTCGATGGCGACACGCTGGAAAACTTCGAGCTTGGCGCCAAGCTGAGCCTGGCAGGCGGTCGCGCCCAGGTAATCGCCGCTGCCTACTATCAGAAGTGGAGCGACATGATCACGACGTTCTATGACCCGGAGCTCGCGCAACTGGGCGTCACGCAATACAACGACAACGCCGGAGACGCCCACAGCCAGGGAATAGAGCTGGAGTTGAACTGGGAACTGGTCGACGGGTTGCTGCTGCGCTTCGCCGGGGACATCAACGAGTCCGAAACGGACGAAGATAACGTACTCAGTCCCTCCTACAAGGTGCCCAAAAACTCCAAACTCATCTATGCCCCGGAATGGAGCTTGTCGGCCAGCGTCGACTACCGGTTCGACCTTCCGGCCAACCTGGAAGGCCGTTTGCGTGTCGACCATCAGCGCGTCGCCAAGCAATACATCCAGCCGCCGAACGATGTGTCAATGCCCAAGTACGATCTGACCAGCCTGCGCCTCAGCGTCAGCAGCCAGACCGACCGGCGCTGGACGGCGTCGATCTTCGTCGACAACCTGTTTGATGACGTGGTCATTCTGAACAAGATCAACCGCCGCGATTTCGGCGGCGGAATCGCCGACGTTTACGCGCGTCCACGGATAATCGGTCTGCAGGTTTCCTTCGGCAGCGGCAACTGACCGTCCAGGCGCAAGGGCGCGCATAGAGCCTGCCCCGGGCCGGCGGCCCGGGCAGGCTAGTTTTCGAGGTGCGCCTGCGACCTCTCGTAGAGCTTCCACGCCTGGTCGATGACGAAGGCGTGGATGGCCTCGGAGTCCTCGGCGCTCATGGCGTCATGGAAGGCGGGCATACCCAGGTGCCTGCGGCTGCCGCCGAGCACGATGGCCTGCCACTGTGCGTGGGCCTCGGCGCTCATGTAGCGCAGGTCCGGGAGCGCGCCGAAAAGGCGCCCGGAGTCGGGAGCGTCCATCTGACGTGCGACGCCGATGGCCTTTTTCCCGTGGCAGAGTCTGCAAGTCTGATCGTAGTACAACGTCTCGCCCCGTTCGACCTGCTCGAATCTTGCCGTGCGCGCCGGCGGTTTCGGCACGGGCGTGAAGTCGCGTAGCGCCGGCAACTCCGCCTTGCCGTCCAGCCTGAAAGCGAACAGGCGCGAAGGCCCCTGGGCATCCAGGGTCGAAACGTACGGTGAGAGCATGATGCCGAATCCACCGCCGACGCCTGCCGCCACCAGCACGTACTGCGCTTCGCCAAGTACATAGCTCACCGGGCCGGCCAGGATCGAGGTTCCGGTTCTGGCCGAATAAAGGGGTTCACCGGTGTCTGCCCGATAGGCGCGAAACTCTCCTCCCGCGGTACCCTGGAAGACCAGGTTGCCCGCCGTCGAGAGCGCGCCGCCGTTCCAGGAAGCCGTGTGCGGCACCGCCCAGCGCGCTTCGCGCCTGACGGGATCCCAGGCCTTTAGCTGGCCGATGTCCGGAGGAAGCCTTTCATCGTAACCGTAGCCCTCGGATGGCCACTTGGGCGGCACGGCCTCGTAGTGCCATTGGGAGGGGCCGCGGGCGGAAAAGTTCGCCGCCAGTTCAGTGGTCGGAATGTAGACGAGCCCTGTCAGGGGGCTGTAGCTCATGGGGTGCCAGTTGTGGCCTCCGCCGGGGGAGGGCACGAGACGAATCGGTTGCTCGGGAATCTCGTTGGCGTAGAAGCGGGCGCCGGGCGCCACCATGGGGCGGCCCGTGGCCATGTCGACGTGGGTTGCCCAGGTTGCCTCGACGATCGGATCCGCTGCGAGCAGCTCGCCCGTATACGCGTCGAGTACGTAGAAGAAGCCGTTCTTGGGCGCCTGCATGACGACGCGTCGCCGCTCTTTCGAGACAGGGGCCTGCCCGCCCTGTTCTTTCGCTTCCGCCGGCGCCTCCCCGTATTCGAGATCCGCCACGATCAGCGGCATGGTGGCGTCGTAGTCCCAGGCATCTTCGGGCACGGTCTGGTAGTGCCACCTGTATTTCCCCGTCCCGGCATCCACGGCAACGATGCAGTTCGTGAAAAGGGCATCCCCGGCGCCGCGCAGGTTCGGGTTCAACGGGCCGGCGGCCGCGGTCCCGAAGAAGACGCTCCCCGTGACCGGGTCGTAGCGGATACCTTCCCAGACTGCCCCGCCGCCCAGCTCCGACCAGCCGCCGGTCCAGGTCTTGGCGGCCAGCTCGAGTTCCGGCGTCTCGTGGCCCTTGGCCGGATCGCCCGGGACCGTCCAGAAACGCCAGGCTTCCTCTCCCGTCACGGTATCGAACGCAACGAGCGAACCCCGCGCGCTGGTCGAGCCGGAATAGCCGATGTAGACCTTGCCGCCGCCCACGCGAGGCGCCCCGCGGACGTGGGCGCCCCAGCCTTCGCGTGGATCGCACACGGGCGATTCCCAGAGTTTCCTGCCCGTGGCCGCATCGAGGGCGATCAGCGTGCACGCCCCGGTGCCGATGTAGACGCGCCCCTCCCACACCGCGACGCCGCGGTTCATGCGTGCCCCATAGGCGGCGCCCTGGCTGTATTCGAGGTGAATCCCGGGATCGAACTGCCACAACGCCTCGCCGCTGCCCGCATCGAAGGCAAAGACACGGTTCAGCGAGCCGCTCAGGTAAATGACGCCATCCACCACGATGGGCTCTGCCACGAGCGTGAAGCTGTCGATGTCCGCAAACCACGCCAGTCCGAGTCGATCGACATTTCCGGCGTTGATCTGCTGCAACGGGCTGAAGTGCTCGCCGCTGAACCGTCCCCCGTTTACCAGCCAGTTGGCGCCGGATTCGGCCTCGGCGAGTACGCGCGCTTCGGTTACGTCTCCGAAACGCTTTGGGGCGGCAGGCTCGTCGGCGAGCGCGACGGACTGCAGCGACAGCACCGCCAGAACGGCCCCAAGGCGTCGGTGAAACATTGCAACTCCCTCCCTGAGTCGACTCGCCTGCATTCTATGTTCTGCAGATGGGCCGCGCTACAGGTCGGTAGATTTGCACTTGCCCCCCTTCGGGTGACACAGCGTTAACTCGCCATCCGCAGGTACCGTATCGTTATCCGGCAGTTCCTGCCCGGCCCGGCACAGGACGACTGCCTCGCACATCGCGCACACTTCGCCGAAGCGGCCGATGTCGATGCTATCCTGTAAGACCCGATGTGTTCGGAGCGCGGAATATGCGATTCGGATTCGCCTTGAGACTCATGGGAACCGCGGCGAACGCCAGTGTTCTGCGCGAGAGTGCGCGGCGCGCCGAAGAGGCGGGCCTCGATGCGCTCTGGGTGCCGGACCACATCGCCATCCCGCCGGACGACACCGAAGGCTCCGGCGGGCGCTACCTGGAGGCCGAACGCGCTATGCTTCGCACACCTAATGATCTCCGCTGGAAAGAGGGCCGCATGCGCCGCTGTCTGAAATCCGTTTTCGCGCCGCTTGTGTTGCTCGCTGCAGTTGCTTGCGACCCTGGCGTCAGTCGCCCCGGCGCCTGGCTGAGCGGCGAAGAGGTTGGGCCACGGGTCACGGACTGGGCGTTTACGAACGCGTACGAGGACTGCTATCTCGAAGCCGCTACCTGGTACGTTGTTCCGCACTCCGTAACGCTCTGGTGCGCGGTGCACGACGGAGACTTGTATGTCGGCAGTTTCAGCATGAGCGGCGGCTGGGAGGGCTACAGGACCTGGGAAAACCATTTGTCGCGCAGCGGCGAGGGAGCGGCCCGGTTTGGCGGAAAGATCTATCGCGGCATCTGGGAGCGCGTGGAGGATTCGGGCGTGCTCGAGGCCGTTGAGCAGAGCTACGCCGCCAAGTACGGTCACACCGAGATCTGGAAGCGGGGGCTTGCGATCTACGACCCGCAGCCCGAGTGGCGTTTCTACCGCTTCCGCCAGGGAGGCTGACTGATCCCGGGGTTATACGGGATGCGCCTCTCGCCTTTGAGGGCGGAGCCGCGCATTGCCGCAACGCCGCGTTTCGATCAGCTATCGCGAACAGCAGAGTATGAGGCTGACATGAAGTGGTGTTTGGTATGCATCGCGCAGCAGATTCCCGTCGGCGCTGCCGATGTTCTCGCTTTCGCGAAAAGAGTCGCTGCGCGATGCTGGTTGAGCGGGGTGATCCTGGCTCTCGCGATGGGCGTATCCGGTTCTGTCAAGAGCGCCCAGACCGGTGAGGAACCGGACAGCCCCACGATGACCTACCAGGGCCGCGAGATTCCGCGCGCCGAAGAAGCGATTCTCGACCCGAAGCACACCGTGCTGGTCATTCACGAGATGCTGAACGACTTCGTCTCGAAGGGTGGCGCAGCCGACAAGGCGGGCCTGCGCTACGCCATGGACTCGGAAATCGAACGCATTGCCAGACTGCTTGCGGCTGCCCGGGCGAAGAATGTCCGGGTGGCTTATGTCCGATGGACGCGGTTCGACGACGGATCGACGGACGACGATGCATCGTGCGCTACCGGTTCGCGCGTCTGCAGCGGCCGGCGTACCACGGCAGGCAGGACCCGTCCGCCATCGAACATCGAAGGGTCCTGGGGCTGGCAGGCGCCCGAGGCGATCGCACCGGCGCCCGATGACTGGGTGCTGCCCAAATGGCGGCAGGACGCCTTCTTTTCGACCCAGCTCGATGCCCTGATGCGGTGGAACCGCATAAGGACCATGGTGATCGTGGGCCTCGGCACGGAGGTGGGGATCATGCCCACGGTAATGACGGCATCCGAGTTGGGTTACTTCACCGTCGTTGTAGGCGACGCCGTAAGGGCGGTCGATGCCACGCGCAGGGAATCCGCCATGGCGTTCCTGCGCGATACGGCCATTATCGGCACCACGCAGCAACTCGAGGAGATCTGGGGCAAGGCCGCCGCTGCCCCGGCCGGTGTCGGGCCCGCATCCCGAGAGGTCCGGCGAGCCGGCGAATCGCCGCCCGCGGCAATGGGCCGCGACGGTGCTCCCGAGACGGCTGTCACCCACCGCAGGCAATGGATACCGAACACCGAAGCGGAAGTGCTTGATCCGAAGCACACGCTGCTGCTCGTCCACAACATGCAGAATGACTTCATCGGCAGGGGAGGCGCGTTCGATCGTCTCGGCAGGCGGGTCGATGCCGACGGGATTCTGAAGCCCGTGGCCAGCCTCCTTGCCGAAGCCAGGAAGAAGAACGTCCGCGTGGCCTACACCCGTCGGACGAACTACCCCGACGGCTCCGGCCTGGTCGACCGGGTGCTGTGGGGTCCGCCGGCCCGGGCGCCCGGCCCGGACCCCCGCGGATGGGCGCTGGAGGGCACGCCCGGGTGGGATATCGTCGATGCCGTCCAACCCGCACCCGGCGACTGGAAAATACGCAAGTATCGACCGGACGCTTTCTTCGCGACGCCGCTCGACAGCCTGATGCAATGGAACGGCATCAGAACGTTGGTCGTCGTTGGCATCGGCGCGGAAGTGGGTATGCTGCCGACCCTGTTGTCGGCATCGAACCTCGGCTACTCCACGGTCGCCGTTTCAGACGGCCTGCATTCCTCCGACCCGTCCCGGTTGGATGACGCGATCCGCCGCATCGCCTCGCGCACGATCATAAGGACTCACACGGAACTCCTCGACATCTGGCGCGACGCGACGCCGAAACCAATGGAATAACGCCGATCCCCGCGTAGCGGCAGCGGCCTATTCCGGGTCGGGCGGCGAGAAGATGCCGATGACCTCGTGCGGCCCCTTGACGACCCGGTACCTGTAGGTTGCTCCGGGAGGCACGAAAAACAGTGAACCCGCCCCGAGACGATGGGATTCGCCCTCGCTCTCCAGTTCGACCTCTCCCGAGACGATGTAGGCGACTTCGTCCTGAGTCTCGCGCGGACTCGCCTCCGCCTCGAAGCCCTCTTCGACGATCGAGTGCAGTATCTGGATCCGGTTGGA
Organism: uncultured Pseudomonadales bacterium; assembly: GCA_964638775.1. Lineage (GTDB taxonomy): Bacteria > Pseudomonadota > Gammaproteobacteria > Pseudomonadales > Azotimanducaceae > Azophilus. Next base: position 15,887 of record CAZWZH010000080.1, on the reverse strand, counting down.
ACCCTGGGCCCGGCCGATGGCGGGGCGCACGACGACATCGTCGCCAAGCCCTTCGAGTTCGATCGGGTCAACGTCCATGGTATTGAAAACCTTGACCTTGCCCATAGCGTGTCCTCCTTGATCTCCAATTGCCGCAGGATCGTGCTCGATCCGGCGGGAACGAACCGGCGGTCCGATGCATGACAGGGCCGGCGTCAACTCCGTGGGGCCAGGCGGTAGAAGATCTCGAAATGCTCGACCCTGGGCTCCAATTCCCCGAAGATTTTCCGGATTCCCTTGTCGTACTTCGCCATGAACGCCTCGAAGACGCGCTGGCGCTGTTCCGGGACCTCGACGAGCGTGGCGCTTAGCGCATAGACGTCGTCGCCGACGCGAAGCCAGACGTCGGGCCGCTCTTGTATGCGCTGGTTCCAGCCCGTTTGGGGGGCCGTCCAGAGATAGACGGAGTCGCCCATGGCCACGGCCCAGATGGTTACGACGTGCGGCAGCAGGTCGCCGCTCACCTTCAACTGGACCAGGTCGTGTTCCCACCGGTTGACAAAATCGAAGTCGGCGGGCACGGGCTGCTCGGTTCCGCCGAGCCGCTGACCCGGCCATCTTTCCATCTTGTAGGCGAGGTCGGCGAATTCTTTCGGCGAACAGCCGGCCAGTGCGATGGTGAAGGCGATGACGAACGTGATTCGCTGAAGCATGGGTCCTCCCTTGTTCCAGGCTCCGGGATGGAACGGATGTTATCGATAAAGACTGCCGGCCGTCATCCTCAGGTAACGGTCTTTCCAGTCGGGCTTTCTTGCGGCGGCCAGCCGGATGAATTCTTCGGCCGACGAAGCCTTCGGGCCAATCTCCGCGTAGATCTCCAGGCTTTCGCGGGCGAGCGCGAGCTGCTCGCGCCCTTTCGGTTCGATACCGTGACCGAAGACGATGCGGTCGAAACGATCGTCGGCTTCAAGGGCGTCGAGCATCTTCATGCCTTTTTCGATCTGTGCCGGCAGCGCCTCCATGCCTGCTCCGATGACCAGTTCATGGCCATCGGGGATGATCGCATCGAACACCATCAGGAGCCTGTGTTCGGGAATGATCACGAACATCTCCGTGCCTGCCTCCTGCGTCGGCATTTCGAAGAATTCGAAGGTGGTGCCGTCGAAATCGTAGTCGCCAAGCTCCAGTGTGGCCGTGGCGATGGGCAGATCGTCGAGGGGCATGACCTCTGCTGCCCTGTCCCCCATGCGCTGCTTCAGAATTTCGGCATAAAAGGGAAACGATTGCCTCGATTCCTCGATCACGTTGGCGGTGCCCCAAAGCTCGCCCAGCTCTTTCATGTAAGCGTAACCGAAGCCATGGTCGGGGTGCCCGTGGCTGATGATGAGCTTGTCCACCGGTTTGCCGAGGCTCTCGATGTAGGCTTTCGCTTCCTCTGCGAAGGGCTTGTAGAACTGGGTATCGAATACCAGCAGGTTTTCGCCGCTCTCAAAGACGAAGGTGGTGACCGATCCGGAACCGCCTTCAAAGCCCGTCGACTTGTAAGTGTGCATGATCAGTTCGTCATCGAGTGCCTCGATGCGAATCTGCCCTTGGGGCAGTTCCTCCATCGTGACGCCGCCGTGCGTTTCACCGCCGGCAGCAGGAGCGCTAGCCCCGTGGGCGGCAGTCCAGCCCGTGGCCAGTACTGCGGCCAGAACGGCGGCGCAACCGGTTCCGAATGTCCTGGTTTTCAAGTGAATCCCTCCCTTTCGTAGTCAAATTGGAGCTGCGAACAGACTCTCTGCCGGTCTCGGACACCCGCTGGTACGCATTGCACAAGGTGCGCAGACAGTGCGTTTACACCGCCAGTCCCGGAATGCACAGGACACGGCCTTATCCGAACAGCTCCCGATTGGCTCGGCGCAGGAACAGCAAACCGATGGCCGCGTCGATGCGGGTGTACAGCCAGGCGAAGCACAGGATCGTGATGAGCCAGAGCAGCGCGCGCTGCCAGAGTGGCGTGGGGGGCCGGGCGCCGGTGCCGGTGGATTCGTCGTCAGTCACGATCTAGCCGTCGTCGGTAATGATCCGGTCGTTGTCGGTCAATGCCTGGTCGGAGGTCGTCAGCGACTTCTGGTAGAGCTTCCAGGACTGTTCGATGACGTAAGCGTGGATGGCATTGGAGTCCTCCGAACTAATGGATTCGTGATAGCCGGGCATGCCGAGGTGCTTGCGGCTGCCGGCGAGCACGATGGCGTTCCACTGTGCGTGAGCATCGGCTGTCATGTAGCGCAGGTCCGGGATCGCCCCCGGGACGCGTTGCCCATCGGCGTCTTCCATCTGGCGGCCGACGCCGACCACCGATACCCCGTGACAATACTCGCAGGCGGCGGCGCTCCAGACCGCCTCGCCGTGCTCGATCCGCTCCCGGCTCGCGGCCTGCTCCGGCGGTATCGGCACGGGAGTGAAATCGCGCAGTGCCGGCATCTGCGCCTCGCCGCCCAGCTTGAAGGCGAAGACTCGCGCCGGCCCCTGGGCCTCCGGCGTCGAAACATATGGTGCGATGGTCACGCCGTTGCCGCCTCCGACGCCCGCAGCGGCCAGCACGTACTGCTCTTTACCGATCTGGAAGGTGACCGGGGGCGACAGGATCGGGGTTCCGGTCCTGCGCGTCCACAGGCGTTCTCCGGTGTCCGCCCGGTAGGCGTTGAATTCGCCGCCCGCCGTCCCCTGGAACACCAGGTTGCCCGCTGTTGCGAGCACGCCGCCGTTGTAGGGCACCGGGTACGGCACGGTCCAGCGCGCCTCGCGCCGCACCGGGTCCCAGGCCAAGAGCAGGCCGCTGTCGGCCGGGAGTTCCTCATCCGCCCAGGCATCGGGCACGAATCGGAACGTCCAGCCGGCGCGATCGGTGACGCCCGCCTCGTCCCCGGTGGGCATCAGCGCCTGGAAGGTTGCGGCCAGATCCGTTGCGGGTATGTAGACCAGCCCGGTCAGCGGGCTGAAACTCATGGGGTGCCAGGTGTGGCTCCCGGCAGGCGAGGGTTTGACGAAAACCGGCTTGCCAAGGTTCTCGCCCTGGTAATAGCGTGCCTCGGGCCGTTCCACGGGGCGCCCCGTTTCCATGTCGATGTGAGTCGCCCAGTTCACCTCGACGATGGGGTCCGCGGCCAGCAGTTCGCCGGTGTGGGCGTCGAGCACGTAGAAGAATCCGTTCTTGGGCGCCGACAACACGACACGGCGCTGCCGTTCCGTGCCGGTGCGGGCCTGTCCGGAGCCTGGAGGGTATGCCAGGTCGGTGACGATCAGGGGTGGGGCGGCGTCGTAGTCCCAGGCGTCCCCGGGCACGGTCTGGTAGTGCCACCTGTACTTTCCGGTCTTGGCATCCACGGCGATGATGCTGTTCGCGAAGAGCGCATCGCCCGGCCCGCGCACGGCGGGATTCCCCGGACCGGGGGCCGAGGTGCCGAAGAATACGCTGCCGGTGACCGGGTCGTAGCGGATCGCTTCCCACACCGAACCGCCGCCCATCTCCGAGAAGCCGTTGGTCCAGGTGGCCGAGGCGAGTTCGAGTTCGGGAGTCTCGAAGCCCTTGGCCGGATCGCCCGGAACGGTCCAGAAGCGCCAGAGTTCTTTGCCGGTCTCGGCGTCGAACGCCACCAGCGAACCCCTGGCGCTGGTGGAGCCGGAGTAACCGGCGAAGACCATGCCGCCTCCGGCCCGCGGCGCCGAACGGATGTGGGCGCCCACGCCCCAGCTCGGATCGCAGATGTATGACTCCCAGAGTTGGGCCGCCGTGGCGGCGTCGATGGCGATCAGGGTGCACTCCCCGCTGCCGACGAAGATGCGGCCCTCCCACACCGCGACGCCCCGGCTGAATCGCGCTCCGTAGGAGTTGCCGAGGCTCATGTCCAGGCGAATCTCGGGGCTGAATTGCCACAGCGGCTCGCCGCTCGCCGCATCGAGGGCGAAGACCCGGCTCAGCGTGCCGCTCAGGTAGACGACGCCGTCCACGACGATGGGCTCCAGCGCGAAGGTGAAACTGGGAATGTCGGCATACCACGCCAGTTCGAGTTCGCCGACGTTGGCGTCGGTGATCTGCTGCAACGGGCTGAAGTGCTCGCCGCTGAAGCGCCCGCCGTTGACGAGCCAGTTCTCGCCCGTGGCGGCCTCTTCGAGGACTCGCACCTCGGTCACATCGCCGAAGCGCTGCTCGATAGCGGGCTCTTCAGTGCACGCGCCCAGCAAGACGAGCGCCACCGCCAGGGCGACGCGGGCGCCTGAGTTTGACATGGGAATTCCTTTTCCCGCCATCGGATCCCGAACTATCTTGAGCCCTGTCCGCCGTCGATCCTGATGCAGGTGCCGGTGACGGCAGCAGAAGCGGGTGACAGGAAGTAGAGCAGGGTGCTGTCCATCTCCGGCGGGTCGCAGACGCGCTTGCGGGTAAAGAACCGGGAGACGTTGCCCATGCGCTCGAGCATGCCGTCCATCACCTCGGAGTTGAAGCAGCCGGGCGCAATGGCATTATTCGGCGACCGCCAATGCCGATGCGCCAAGGCCCACTACTGCGAGCGTGACGAAATTACCGCACAAACTGCCAACAGCTCTCAACAGGAATGCCCCCCTCTCTTTTTTTCCGGCGACTCCCACGAATTGGAGCCCACACTCCCAAATCCGCGACGCATGTTACCGCTAACTGAACGACTGCCCAAACCCGGAACGGCGCCAGGGTGTAGCCCCGGCCGCAAAGTTCACGCAGTCCCACGGGATGCAGAGGCGTTCAAATGCAGGCGGACGTGTAGAGCACCGCCCGCCGCGTTACCATGCTGCCCGGCGCGGATCCTGTGGTCGAGAGCGCGCCGCTCGACGATGATCGCCCGGCCCGGGAAGGAATCCCCGACAGCGCCATCGGATACTGAAACACCTGAACGAGGGAGGTGACCGGATGTATCCCGGCAAATGGGCAGGTCTGTTTCCGGATAAGCCTGCGGCGATCGACTCGCAGACCGGCCGATCGGTCAGTTTTCGGGAACTCGATGAGCGTTCCGTCCAGATTGCCCGGCTATTGCGCGACCGCGGGCTCCGTCGCGGCGACCACCTCGCGGTGTACATGGAGAACGACCTCCGCTACTTCGAGATCGCCTGGGCGGCCATGCGCTCCGGTCTCTACTTCACCATGGTCAACCGGTATCTCACCGCCGAGGAAGCGGGATACATCGTCAACGACTGCGGCGCGAAAGCGCTGATCGCCTCTGCCCGGCTGGCCGAGGTGGCCAGGAACGTGCGGCGCCACGCTCCCGGATGCGGGGTGCTGCTCAGCCTGGACGACATCGAAGGCTTCGAGAACCTGGATGAGGCCCGTTCCCGGTTTCCCGCCGAGCCATTGGGGCGGCAACCGCTTGGCTCCTTCATGTTCTACAGTTCCGGCACCACCGGCCGGCCAAAGGGCGTCAAGCACGCGCTCGCCGATGCCGAGGTCTCCGACCCCAATGACCACCATGCCTTCCACGCCCATCTCTGGGGATTCGACGAGGAAACGGTATTCCTCTCGCCGGCACCGCTCTATCACACGGCCCCGGCCTTTCTCTCCTTCTCGACCCAGGCGCTGGGCGGTACGGCGGTAATCATGCCGAAGTTCGACCCCGCCGAGGCGCTGGCCGCCATCGAGCGCTACCGGGTCAACCGCAGCCAGTGGGTACCGACCATGTTCATCCGGATGCTGCGGCTGCCGCCGGACGAGCGGGCACGCTACGACCTGTCCAGCCACAGGATCGCGATCCATGCCGCGGCGCCCTGCCCGGTCCAGGTCAAGCAACAGATGTTCGACTGGTGGGGCCCCATCATCTACGAGTATTACGCGGGCACCGAGGCCAACGGGTCGACCCACGTCGGGCCGCAGGAGTGGCTCAAGTATCCCGGGACGGTGGGCAAGCCCATGGGCGGCACGCTGCACATCTGCGACGACGACGGCGCCGAACTGCCGCCCGGGGAAGTGGGCACGATCTATTTCGAACAGGTCAACCACTTCCGCTACCACAACGATGCGGAAAAGACCCGCAAGGCCGAGCATCCGGAGCGTCCCGACTGGACGGCACTCGGGGATGTCGGCTACCTGAACGAAGAAGGCTACCTGTTCCTAGTCGACCGCAAGACCTTCATGATCATCTCCGGCGGGGTCAACATCTATCCCCGGGAGATCGAGGACGCGCTGATCATGCACCCCAAGATCATGGACGTGGCGGTTATCGGCATACCCAACGAAGACATGGGCGAAGAGGTAAAAGCAGTGGTGCAGCCCGCCGACGGCATCACACCGTCAGTGGCGTTGGAGGCGGAGTTGATAGAGTACGCACGCGCCCGTATCGCCCGCTACAAGTGTCCGAAGAGCGTCGATTTCGTGGAGGAACTGCCGCGCCTGCCCACCGGCAAGCTCTACAAAAGCGTTCTGAAAGACCGGTACTGGAAACGGGCAGGCAACGAAGCACGAATTTGACACCGCGTCGGAAAAGATCACTATTTCAAAGAGGAAGCTATCCATGACAGATCTGTTTGACCTGACCGGCCGCGTGGCGGTGGTAACCGGCGGCTCCAAGGGCATCGGCCGCATGATCGCCGATGGCCTGGTGCGCCGGGGCGTGCGCGTCTACATCACCGCGCGCCACGGTGCCGTCTGCCACCGGACGGCTGAGGAGCTGTCGGCATTCGGCGAGTGCATCGCCATTCCCAACGACCTCGGTTCCCTCGACGGTGTGAACGAACTGGCCGCCGAACTCAGGCAACGGGAATCCAAGCTCGACATCCTGGTCAACAACGCCGCCACCGGCTGGGTGGCGCCCTTCGACGAGTTTCCGGAGAAAGGGTGGGACAAGGCCCTGAACCTCAACCTGAAGGCCGTGTTCTTCCTCATTCAGCAGCTCGCTCCGCTGCTGCGCGCGGCCGGGAGCACCGAACAGCCCGCCAAGGTCATCAACATTTCCTCGGTCGACGCGCTTTACCCCAGCTCCGACCCCTCCTATTCCTATACAGCGGCCAAGGCGGGCCTCAATCACCTGACCCGGCATCTGGCCAAGGATTTTGCCCCGGATCACGTGTACATCAACACAATCGTACCGGGGGCGTTCGCCACCGACATGAACGTAAAGGCCAGGGACAACCCCGAATCGGTGGCCGCATACATTCCCGCGGGGCGGATCGGGCGGCCGGAAGATATTGCCGGAACCGTCGTGTACATGGCATCGCGGGCGGGAGACTACCTGATGGGTGAGACCCTGGCACTGGACGGCGGCTTTACCTACGCGCGCTGATCGGGCTGCCGTCACAGCCTCTCGATTGCCGCTCCGCCGGCGTGCGGCTCCGGCTACAGTGCCGCGCTTGCGCCAGGCCCACCGAAAAATCAACCTGACCGGATGCCGACCTTTTCGACCGTTGGCCCCATTCCGGCCCGCGGCGCGAGCAGCCTTCCCGAAATCAGCCGTTGATCGAGGCTTTGTTGCGCGGATACGAATCGCAAATGTAGGATGAAAGTTCGCGCCCGCGCGGAAGGAAGAACAGCATGCCCAACTACGAACTGTTGCTGAAAGGCGGCGTTGTTATCGATGGGCTGCGCACGCCGCGCTATACCTCCGACATTGCGATTGCGGGCGGCCGCATCGCGCGGATCGGCGGCATTGCCGAGTCGCAGGCGGCCCGCGTCATCGATGCAAGCGACCTGATCGTCGCCCCCGGGTTCGTCGACCTGCACACCCACTACGATTCCCAGGTCTTCTGGGATCCCTACTGCACCCTGTCAGGCTGGCACGGCGTCACGTCGGTGGCCATCGGCAATTGCGGTTTCGGTTTTGCCCCGGTCAAGCCGGAGCACCGGGAGCGGGCCATGCTCACCATGGAACGCAACGAAGCCGTGCGCGCCACCACCATGGCGGCGGGGATGCCCTGGGACTGGGAAACCTATCCGGAATTCCTGAACAGCCTGGAGCGCACGCCGAAGGGGCTGAACATGCTGTCCTACGGCAGCCTGAACCCGCTGATGTCCTACGTGATGGGCCACCAGGACGCCAAGGACCGCCGGCCCACCCCAGAGGAACGCGCCCGAATGTGCGCCATCCTGGGCGAGATGATGGATGTGGGCGCCTGCGGCTTCTCCGCCCAGTTGCTGGGCGCGAAAACGGTGCAGCGCGACTACGACGGTACGCCGATGATCACCGACCTCATGTCGGAGGGCGACCTCGTTGCCTTTGCCGAGGTGCTGCGCGAAAAGGGCCGCGGCATCATCCAGGTGCTCGGCGCCAGCGAAGAACTGACGGAGAAACTCTGCGAGGTGAGCGGCCGGCCGGTGGTCTGGAACGCGGTGGTGCTTTTGGCCGACCAGCACGGCATCACCCACGGCGAGTACAGGGACAAGCTGCGCTGGCTCGAGGACGCCAATTGCCGCGGCAGGCGCATATTCGGCCAGACCGTCACGGCCCAGAACAACTATGAGTTCTCGCTGGACAACTGGAACCTGTTCGACACCATGTCCACCTGGCGCGAGCTGACGCTCGGCAGCCCGGAAGAGCGCATGCACAAAATGCGCGACCCGGAACGGCGCAAGCGGGTGCGCGACGCCTATCGGGAAACCAGCATGATCGGGTCGCTGACCACGGGCATCCCCGAACTCTTCATCGGCGAGGGCTTCTCCGAGGAGACGCGCGCGCTGGAAGGCATGACGGTCGGGGAACTGGCCGAGCGCGACGACAAGCACCCGGTTGACGTGCTCCTCGATGTATCGCTCACCGACGACCTGCAGACGGTATTCGTCACGCCGCCCCAGCAGTTCGACATGGACGCCATGCGCGAGATTGCCAACTCGCCCTTTTCGCTGCCGGGTATTTCCGACGGCGGCGCGCACATGAAATTCATGACCACCGGGCGTTACCCCACCGAGTTCCTGACCTACCTCGTACGTGACAACGACATCATGGATCTCGAACAGGCGCACTGGCGGCTGTCGGGCTACCCTGCGCTGGCCGCCGGATTCAAGGATCGGGGCTTCCTGCGCGAAGGCGCGCCCGCGGACCTCATCGTCTATGACTACGATGCGCTGAAGCTACTGCCGACGGAACGCCTGTATGACTTCCCGGCCGGCGACTGGCGCCTGTCGCAGAAAGCCGAAGGCTACCGCTACACCATCGTCAATGGCGAGATCACCTTCGAGGACGGCGAGTGCACGGGCGCCACGCCCGGCGTGCTGCTGCGCCACGGGCGCACCGCCTGACCGGCGCGGTACGCGGGAACAGCGGATGGATGCAATAGAGTCGGGGGCGGGCCTTCCGGAAGAGTCGGACTCCTGGACCACCGACCCCCTGAAACGGATCTGGCAGGAATTGTCCGAACTGGGTCTTGAACCCTATGTCGCGGACCTCGAAGCGCACGGGTTCACCATCATTCCGCCCGCCATTGCATCGCCGAACGGCTTGGCGGACCGGCTGCTGGCCGCCGTGCTCGACGTGTCCGAACGGCGTCGCGGTTTGCGCCCCGACCTCGCCACGGGTGCAACCCACGTGGAGTTCGCCGGACGTTATGCCAGCGATGGCGGCGATTCCCCCTGGGGCGACCTGCTGCATTCGCTGATCTTCGAGGGCGAGGTGTTCGAGGAAGCCCTGATGAATCCCGTGCTCCTGGCGATGACCACCTACCTCTGCGGTTACAGCGTCGTGCTCTCCAGCATGGGCGCCTTCCTCAAGGGGCCGAACAGGACCACCTTCGGCCTGCACTGCGACACGCTGCTGCCGCCGCCGCTGCCGCCCCAGGCGCTGGTCTGCAACGCCACCTACGTGCTCACCGAGTTCAACCGGGAAAACGGCTCCACGGCGTTCCTGCCCGGCAGCCACAAGTTCTGCCGCGGCCCGCGGACCCACGAGGCGAAGATCGGCGAGGGCGGCAACCCCGACGCCATTGCCGTCGAGGCGCCCGCCGGCTCCATGATCGTCTGGCACGGCAATACCTGGCATGGCGCCTTCAATCGCCGCGCGCCGGGGCTCAGGGTGAGCATGCCCGTGCTGATGGCGCGTCCGTACATGCGCACCGAAGAGGACCTGTTCCGCCGCGCCCCCGAAGAGGTGCTGGCGCGCAACCCGGCCCGCTTCGCCTACCTGGTGCAACAGGGCATCTTCTACGGCTTCCATTCCGACGAGAGCGCCGAGGCACGCAACGCCCACGCCGTCAAGCATGTGGTCGACTGGCAGAAGGAAAGCGGCGGCGTGCTGTCGCTGGACCCGTTACGCTTTCATCTGTACGGGTAGAAGTTTTCGCCCCGCCGCTCGGTACTCGTTGGGCCAAATTCGCACATGACGTTCCATGCAGGAAGGGATCTTGGAAAGCGGCGTTGAGGGACTAACATGGCGAAACGATCCGGGCCGACACGGGCACGACACTAGCTGCTGAGTCAGGCCGCTACGGCCAGCGGCGCGGGTTCGGTAGCCGTTGCGTGACCCACTCGGGAGCAGCGGGTCAGAACAACCCGTCTTCCCGCAAGTCGAGAAACGACTGCTTGAAGGCCTCGACGATCGTGCCCACATCGTCCGGCGTATGCGCGGCCGACAGGAACGCGAGGTGTATGCCGGGGATGATGACGTCGTACCCGAGCAGGTGCAGGTAGAACTCCCGCTCCACCAGTTTCCGGTCCTCGGTGATGTCCCGCGAGCTGTTGATGGGTGCGTCCTGGAAGCGCAGGTACACCTTGGAGCCGGCGTTCAGAAGCTGTGCCTGGAACTGGTGCTTCATGCAGAAGTCGTTCACCTCGGCGGCCAGTCGGTTGCCCTGTTCCATGAGGTAGGGATACAACGTCTCCTTGTTGTCGCGCATTTCGGTGACGGCGGCGACGCCGGCGGTCATCGACAGCGGGTTGCCGTTGAAGGTGCCGCCGGAGAACATCCAGGGGGCGCCGCCCTTGCCGGAAAAGCAGTTCATGATGTCCTTGCGCCCGGCGACGGCGCCGATGGGCAGCCCCGCGGCGATGGCCTTGCCGTAGGTGGCGAAGTCCGGAGTGATGCCGTAGTACTCCTGGCAACCGCCGTAGGCGATGCGGAAACCGGTGACCACCTCGTCGAAGCCGAGCAGCACGCCGGTTTCCTCGCACACCGCCTTCAGCCCGTTCAGGAATTCGGCGTTGTCCAGCCTGGGGTGGGAGTTCTGGGACGGTTCGAGGAATACCGCGGCCAGGTCGTCCTTGTGCTCGCGGATCAGGTCGAAGGCGGCCTCGTTGCGGTAGGGCAGCACCAGCATCGTCTCGTCTTCGATGGCTTTGGGAATGCCGGCGCCGACCCGCATGGGCGCCGGGCGGTCCCGGTCGCTCTTTGGGTCTGCGAAGATCAGGACATAGTCGTGGGAGCCGTGGTAGCAGCCGTCGAAGGTGGCGATCCGGCTCTTGCCGGTGAAAGCCCGGGCCATGCGCATGGCGCTGAGCGTCGCTTCGGTTCCGCTGTTGAAGAAGACGACCTTTTCCGCGCATGGCGAGGCTTCCTCGATCAGGGTCCCCAGTTCGATCTGCCTGGCGTTGGGGATGCCGAAGTGCCATCCCTTGTCCAGTTGGGCCTGAAGGGCGGCCGTCACCGCCGGCGGCCGATGGCCGAGCACGCAGGGGCCGAAGCCCATGGTCATGTCTATGTAGGTGTTGCCGTCCACGTCGGTCATGGTGCCGCCGTCGCAGGAGTCGATGTAGATCGAGTGGGGCATGTCGACCGTGCGCACGATCTCCTGGGAGAGCGATTTGCCCCGGGACTTGATCTCGGCGGAACGCGGCGTGCGCTCGAGCAGCTTGCGCCGCACGGCCTGTGAGTTCTTCCCTTCCAGGATGAGTCGGTCGGCCTCTTCCTTTTTCATGCGGTGTCTCCCGCGGCCACGCGCCGCCTGGCCAGTTCCTTGAGGATTCTTGCGTGCCTGTCCCGGGTGAGCCGGTACGAGGCGAAGCACAACAGCGATATGAGCGCCGCCACGCCGATGCCGGGGCCGACCAGAAGGCCCAGTTGCACGATGGTGTCGGGGTCGATATCCGCCGCGGTCCGGATATCCGGACCCGTGGGCCAGTCTATCAAGTTCAGGGCCAGGCCGCCCACGACGCTGCCGACGCCGAAGGGCGCCTTGACGGCGATGGAGCTGGCGGCGAAGAACATGCCTTCCTGACGGTCGCCCGTGGCGAGTTCGTGCTCGTCCAGCGAGTCCGCCATCATGGCGCCAAAGGCGACATCGCACTGGATGGCGCCGACGCCCTGCAACAGGCGAAACGCCATCAGCGCCGGCAGCAGCAGGGAGGTGCCGTTTTCCGGAAACCAGCCGGCCAGGCGCAGCACCACCGGAATGGCCAGGAACATGGACCAGGCGAGGATGCCGGCCTGCAGCATGTGTTTGCGGGTGACCAGGCGCACCAGCACCGGGGCAATCGCCACGCCGGCAACGGCCCCGAGCGCGTAAGTCGGGGCGAGCAGCAGCACGTCGGCCTGCTCGAGTTCCCAGAAGAAAGTGAGCACATGGATGCTCAGGGCGGCCTCGATGCCCGTGGCCGCGCCAAGGGCCAGCAGGCCGAAAAAGAGCGTACGGAACGACTGGCTCTGCATCGCCGACCACAGGTCCGTGACTACGCGCACAACGATGGTCCAGACGCTGTCCCGCTCCCGGGCCGGCGGTTGCGGCAGGAACTCCACCACATGGCGGGTGCCCCAGGCGCTCCACAGCGCGGCTGCGGTGACGACGGCGCCCACCAGCAGCGCGAAAGGCGGGTAGGCCGCCGCATTCAGTTGGCCGTGTTCGAATTCCGGCGTGGGCGAGAAAAACAGGCCGAAGCCCAGCATCAGTGAACCGAGCCCGCCCACCAGGCCGAAAAACGTCCGGTACCCGACCACCGACGACCGTTCGTGGTAGTCCTCCGTCAGTTCGGCGCCGAGCGCGACGTTCGGGATGTAAAACAGGGTCATGGCGATGCGTGCCAGGTTCACCCACACCAGCATCCAGATGAAAAGAGCGGCGTCGCCGGTGACGGGCGGGGCGAAGAGCAGGTAGAAGGGAATGCCGGTCAGGAGTGCCCCCGCGTACATGAACGGGTGCCGGCGCCCGTGCCGCGAGCGCCAGTGGTCGGAGATCGAACCGATGACGGGATCGGTGATGGCGTCGACGATGACGGCGAGGCCTGCCCCGAGGGCCGCGAGCGCCGGGGGCATTCCCAGCACCTGGCTGTAGTAGAACAGCAGGTACGTGCCCAGCACCGCGGTGCCGAGCCGTTCGCTCAGTTGAGCCAGGCCGTATTGGGCCTTGAGCCTGAAGCCCAGCGGACCGGTTAGGGGCATGAGAAGCCTTCGACCGTTTCTTCGGGCGCGGCGCAGCCGCACTCCTGTCCGGGACCATGCACGAGTAAACCGCTACGGCCGTCAATGGCGAGCGCCATCTTCGCAAATTTGATTCGCGAACGGTCCCGGCCAGCGCCCATGATGTAGTTCCGGCCGGGGCGCGGCAAGGGCGCGGGCGGTCGCTGTGCTATGTTCGGGGCGATGCTTTCATCCCGCAAAGCGCTTGATCTGACCGACGAGAAGGGGATGTTCTGCGGCTACATCCTGGCTCATCTGGGTGCGGAAGTGGTTGCGGTGGAACCGCCGGGCGGGAGTTCCGCGCGCGCCCTGCCACCGTTTGCCGGAGGCGGGAACGGGCCGGAGAGCGGCCTGTGGTGGCAGGCTTACGGTCGCGGCAAAAGCAGCGTCGTGCTTGACCTGGAATCAGGCTCGGGCAGGGCGGGGCTGCGTGCATTGGCGGCGGACGCGGACATCCTGATCGAATCGTTCCCGGGAGCCGATGCGCGCCGGCTCGGCCTTGACTACGAGACGCTTGCCGCCGTGAATCCCGGGCTCGTCTGCGTATCCATCAGCCCGTTCGGGCGGACCGGGCCAAAGGCCGACTGGCCCGCCACCGACCTGACGGTGTGGGCATCGAGCGGCGCGCACATCCTGGCCGGAGACGACGACCGGGCGCCCGTGCGCACCAGCGTGCCGCAGTCGTTCCTGCATGCCGGCGCCGATGCGGCCTGCGCGGCGCTGATCGCCCTTGAGGCCCGCCACCGGACCGGGCTCGGGCAGCAGGTGGATGTCTCCGCCCAGCAATCGTCTGCCCAGGCTGCGCTGGGCATGGTACTGGCGGCGCCGAACAACGGCGGATTCGCGGTGCGGCGCGTCGCCGGCGGCTTGCGCGGCACCTTCCCGATTCGGTTTACCTTTCCCTGCCGGGACGGCTACGTGACCATAACGCTCATGTTCGGCCACGCATTCGAGGAGCCGAACCGAAGACTGTTGCGCTGGCTGCACGAGCACGGCGCCTGCAGCGCCGGGGATGTGGCGAAGGACTGGAATGCCGAAGCCAGGGCGATCGAGGCGGGGGAGCGTCCCGTGGATGGATATCTCGAACTCTGCGCCAGGATCGAGGCGTTCACCCTGGCCCGCACACAGCAGGAGCTGTTTCGCGAGGGGCTGGAGCGTGGCGTATACATCGCGCCGGCGTTCGATGTCGCGGGACTGCTCCATGAGCCTCACTTCGAGGCGCGGAGGTTCTGGGAAACGCTGGACATCGGCCGCCATGGACACGTACGGGTTCCGGGAGCCGTCGCCAGGTTTTCGGCCGGTCCGCCCGTGCCGAGCGCGGCGGCTCCTCGACTGGACAGCGCGCGCCGGGACTCCGGGAAGGCGGCTCGGCAGGGTGAACGCGGTGTGGGTCCGGGGTGTGGCGCAACGCGAAGTGCCGCGCCAATGGGCCGGAGAGGGCTTTCCGACCCGTCTGGTGAGGCCGGCGAACCTCGCGCATCTGCCCTGTCCGGCCTGAAGGTGCTCGATTTCATGTGGGTGATCGCCGGTCCGCTGTTCACCCGTATGCTGGCCGACTACGGCGCGACGGTCATCAAGGTCGAGTCCGGCGAGCGCCTCGACCCGGTGCGCGGTTCGGCACCGTTGAAGGACGGCGAGCCGGGCATGGAAACCAGCGCGCTGTTCGCCAGCTTCAATGCCGGCAAGCTCGGCGTTACCATCGACCCCGGGCATCCGGCGGGCCGCGAAGTGATCCTCGATCTCGTTCGATGGGCGGATGTGGTGACCGAGTCCTTTTCGCCGAAGGCCATGAAAGCCTGGAACCTGGACTACCCGGTGCTTCGAGAAGTCAATCCGTCGCTGATCATGTTGAGCAGTTGCCTGATGGGTCAGTCGGGGCCGCGATCGATGGTGCCCGGCTACGGCAACATGGCCTCGGCACTGGCCGGCTTCCACGACCTGACCGGCTGGCCGGACCGCGCTCCGGCAGGGCCGTTTCTGGCCTACACCGACACGATTTCGCCGCGCATCATGGCCGCCTCCCTGCTGGCGGCCCTCGACCACCGGCGGTTGACCGGCGAAGGCCAGCACATCGACGTATCCCAGGCGGAGGCGGCAATCCACCTGCTGGCTCCGGCGATCCTCGACTACCAGGTGAACGGCAGGATCTGGCGGCGCATGGGTAATCGCGACCTCGAACTCTGTCCGCACGGCGTCTATCCCGCGCGCGGCGACGACCGCTGGGTGGCCATCGCCTGCCAATCCGATGCAGCCTGGCGATCCTTGTGCGAAGTGATGGGCCTGGATGCTGCCGGGAAGGACCCGCACCTGGCGACCGCGGAGGGACGCAGGCGGCGCGCCGACGAACTCGACAACCTCGTTTCGGACTGGACGCGCAGCCGCGAAGAGCGGGAGTTGGAATCCGTCCTGATTGCAGCCGGCGTCGCGGCCCATGTCGTGCAGAATTCGGCGGAATGCGAAGCCGACCCTCAGCTTCGAGATCGTGGCCACTTTCAGGCGGTAAGCCACCCGAGCGTCCGGGAACTGGTCATTGAGGCCAGCCGTTTCCGGCTTGCGCGTACGCCGGCCGGCATCGGCCGGGCCGGGCCG
>CAZWZH010000079.1:0-2797 GCA_964638775.1 uncultured Pseudomonadales bacterium | reverse complement strand
GTACAGGTCCATGGCGAACTGGTCCGTGTCTCATCCGTTCTGCGGATCGCCCCGGTTGGCGTCTATCGAGCCCAGCAGGCCCGCATCGGCGGCCATGCGCAGATCGTGCGCGAACGCGTGCCCCGCCAGCGTCGCATGGTTGGCCTCGACATTGAGTTTGAAGTCGCCGGCAAGCCCGTGCTGGCGCAAGAAGCCGATCACCGTGAGGACATCGAAGTCGTACTGGTGCTTCATCGGTTCCATGGGTTTGGGTTCGACCAGGAACGTGCCCTTGAACCCCACCGACCGGGCGTAATCGCGCGCCTTGGACAGAAACATCGCCATATGCTCGAGTTCCCGTCTGGTGTCGGTGTTCTGCAGGCACGCATAGCCTTCGCGCCCGCCCCAGAACACGTAATTCTCGCCACCGAGCTCCACAGTGGCGTCGATTGCGGCCTTTACCTGCGAGGCGGCATAGGCGACAACGGCGAAGTCCGGATTGGTGGATGCGCCGTTCATGTAGCGTGGATGCGAGAACACGTTCGCCGTCCCCCATAGCAGCTTCATGCCGGTCGCGTCCTGCCGCTCCCTGGCCAGACCCACCATCTGCTCGAGGTTTTTCTCGGAGTCGGCGACGCCGGCGCCTTCGAAAGCCAGGTCGAAGTCGTGAAAACACCAGAACGGCACGTTGAGCTTGGTAAAGAACTCGAACGCCGCGTCCACCCTTTCGCGCGAACGATCCATCGGATCGCCCTTTTCAGCCCAGGGATGGATGCGGGTACCCGGTCCGAACGGGTCTCCCCCGGTGGCGCAGAAGGTATGCCAATAGCAGACCGCGAAGCGCAGGTGTTCTTCCATGGTCTTGCCGCCCACTAACCGGGATGGATCGTAGGTCTTGAACGCCAGCGGATTGTCCGTTTCAGGGCCTTCGTATTGGATCCTGGCGATACCCGGGAAATATTCCCGATCGCCGATAAAGACGCTGCGGTTCATGTTCTTGCCCCTTTGCCTGGTCTCCTAGGCGTAGATCGCGGTCAAGGCCGCAACCGCGCGCCTGTATTCGCCGTAGCACTCCCTGTAAATATTTACGGTCGCGTTGTGCGGTTCGCAACTGCGGCCGTCGTCCTTTTCCAGGTGGGCATCGACGAGATCCTCGATCGATGCGCCCGTTTCGATGAGCTGCATCGCCTGGAGCGCCGCCCCGAAGGCCGCGCCTTCATCCTGCCTGAGCACCACGACCGGTGCTTCGCAGATATCGGCAACAATCTGCCGCCACCCGGCGCTTCTTGCCCCGCCGCCGGTCAGCACGATCTCTCCGATATCGACGCCCAGGCCCGCCAGTTCGTCGATACCGAATTTCAGCGCAAAGGTCGCACCTTCGACGGAGGACCGCAGCAGGTTCTCGGGCCGGGCGTTACGGCTGTCGATTCCCACTATGGAGCCCTTGGCATCCGGCAAGTTGGGCGTTCGCTCGCCGTTGAAGAAGGGCAGCGTAATGACGCCGCCGGCGCCTGGCTCGGCAGCAGCCACCTGTTCCTCAAAAGCCGAAATATCGGCATTG
This sequence comes from uncultured Pseudomonadales bacterium, assembly GCA_964638775.1. Classification (GTDB taxonomy): domain Bacteria; phylum Pseudomonadota; class Gammaproteobacteria; order Pseudomonadales; family Azotimanducaceae; genus Azophilus. The sequence goes on along the minus strand of CAZWZH010000079.1, from coordinate 1,257 downwards.
AGCAGCGAGCGCATCAGCTCGGTGCTGACCGTGCAGTTCATGGTGCACAACAATGGCAGCCAACCCCCGGTTGAAGAACAGAAAGCGGCGATATTGCCTTCGGGATCGACAACGGGCCGGTCGGCATAGGCATACACGGTGCCCGAGGTGCCAAGGCTCATCGTGAGCATTCCCGGGCGCACGTTGCCGGTGCCGATCGCTCCCATCATGTTGTCGCCGCCGCCGATCGCCACCGGAATTCCGGCGGGCAGGCCCAGCTCTTCGGCAATCTCCGTCCGGAGCGTGCCGATGGCTTCGTTGCCGATGCGCAGGGGCGGAAGGCAGTCGCTCAAGTCCCGGTCCGCATCGATGGCGCGCAGCATGTCTCGGGACCAATCCCTGCGGCGGACATCGAGAAAGCCGGTTCCTGAAGCGTCGCCCATTTCCATGCAGCGTTCGCCGGTCAAATACAGGTTCAGATAGTCGTGGGGCAGCAGAATGCCGTCGAGTCGGTCATACAGGTTCGGTCTGGCCTTCTTCAGCCAACGCAGTTTGGATGCGGTATAGCCCGGCGCAATCGGGTTGCCGGCCCGCGCGATGCAGGCTTCGCGGCCTCCGAAAGCATGCATTATCTCCTCGCATTCCGTGGCCGTGGACGTGTCGCACCAAAGTTTCACGGGAGCCAGCACCGCGTCTGTTTCGTCCAGTGCCACAAAACCGTGCTGCTGGCCCGAAACCGAGATGGCCGCCGCCCTCCCACGAACGGCTGGATCGACTCTTCGGGAAGCCTCGCGCAATGCGTCCAGCCACCACTCGGCAAGTTGTTCGGCTGTCCCATCGTCTTCCTGGCGAAGATCGAGGGACGCGCTGGCGCTGCCGGCCACGCGCCGATTCACGAAGTCGTAGCAGACAACCTTGACGCTCTGGGTGCCGAGATCAATCCCAACCGCAACGGCCATCAGTCAGACCTGCCTGTGCGCGAACCTGGCGTTTTCGCCGCTCCTGAAGTCGATCAGTCGTCGACTAATCCAGCATGGGACACGAGCTCCTGGCGCTGTCGCCCCAGGTCTTCGACGCCCAGTTCCATAACGTCGCCCGGTTTGAGGTAGACGGGCGGATCGTGGCCGAGCCCGACGCCGGAGGGCGTGCCCGTGGAAATGACGTCGCCCGGGTTCAGCGTCATGAAGCGGCTTATGTAGCTGACCAGGTAGCGCACTCCGAACACCATCTTCGAAGTGTTGCTGTCCTGACAGCGCCTGCCGTTGACGTCCAGCCACA
>CAZWZH010000078.1:0-3294 GCA_964638775.1 uncultured Pseudomonadales bacterium | reverse complement strand
CGGCGCGGTGAGCGCGGCGCACCGCCTTGATGGAGTGGGCCGCGGAGGTACGGATTGCAAAGTTGTGGGACACTTCCGGTGCGCCGGGGATTCGGGCTTCCGGCCAGTGCACGCCGTCGTAGCCGAGTTCGGCGGCCAGGGATTCGGGCCCGTTGAGCAAGAGCAGCGCCTCTTTGCCGACCGCCTCGCGGCTCGTGCGGGCGAGGGCGGCCAATGCGGGCGCGGATGCCTGGCGGGCGCGCACCTGTATCGCGAGTTGCGACGGGTGCAGGCGGGCGGCCTCGGCGAGGGCGGCGATGCAACGAAGGAATTCGGCCTGACTGCCCGCGTAGTCGAGATCGGCGATGGCGTAGAGCCGGGGGAGGTCGCCGGGGTTCACGCGCCGGGCGACCGCAGCGCGGCGTTCAGGGCCACCGCGCATTCCCGGGCGGCGTCCCGGGGTTTGTCGGCCGCCGCGACGTAGGAGAGTACCGCTACGCCATGGGCCCCCGTGCCCAGGATGTCGGCAATGTGCCGCGGCCCGATCCCGCCGATGGCGATCACGGGTTTGGGCGAGCCCGCAGCGATGCGCGCCAGTGTTTCGAGGCCCATGGCCGGTGCTGGGTCGGTTTTCGAGCGGGTGCCGTGCACCGGGCCGATGCCAAGATAGTCGACATCGGTTCTCCAGACCCGCGCCGCTTCGTCGTAGGAATTGGCGGTGCCGCCAATGATGGCGGAGTTGCCGATAATCCGTCGCGCGGTGGCGGCGTCGAGATCGTGGCGGCCCAGGTGCACGGCGTCTGCATTGAGCGCGAGCGCAATATCGGCGCGGTCGTCGATGACTGCCGTGGCGCCTGCTGCGCGGCAGGCCTCCACCACCGGGCGTGCGGCCTCGATCAGCGCGACGGTCGTTCTGGGGCGCTTTTCGCGAAACTGCACGCAGCCGGCGCCGCCGGCCAGCGCCAGCCGCGCCAGTTCGCCGTGGCTGAACCGCGCCTGGAGGGTCTCGTCGGTAATGACATGCAGCCGCGGAATCTCTTTCATGCGGTCACTCCAATCGCAATACGGACAGCTTTGTGCTACTTCAGCGCGCCGCGCATGGCGTAAAAATGATCCATGGGGCCTGCTCCCCGGCCGATCGCAGGGCCACGCCGGATCGCGCCGGTGACGTAGCGCTTCGCGTTCTCGATGGCGTCCACCAGCTTTTCGCCGCGGCCCAGGAAGGTGGCGATGGCCGACGAGTAGGCGCAGCCCGTGCCGCTCGCCCCAGCAGTCGGTATGAACTCGGCGGTGAATGCCTGTTCCATGTCGGGAGTGACCAGCAAGTCTGTGGCCGGCGCCTCGGGAAGGTGGCCGCCCTTGACGAGTACGGCCCGGCAGCCGCGGTCGATCAGCACGGCCGCGGCGGCCCGGGCGTCTTCCAAGGTGAGTATCGGCCGGCCTGTCATCAGTTCGAGTTCGGGCACGTTCGGCGTCACCAGCGTCGCCATGGGGGCCAGATCGCCGAGCATGGCGGCCACGGCGTCCTGCTCGAGCAGCGGATAGCCGGAACTTGCGGTGATCACCGGGTCGAGTACGTAGTTGGGCGCTCCCCGGCTGCGCAACGCTTCGGCGACCGCTGCGATTCGCTCGCGGTCGACGAGCATGCCGCTCTTCACGGCGGCGATGTCGAACGACTCGAAGACGGCGGCGAATTGAGCGGCGATGAGGTGCGCGGGAACGGGCATGGAGGCCTTGACGGCCCGGGCGTTCTGGGCGGTTACCGCCGTTACGACCGTCAGCCCGTAGGCGCCGTTGGCGGCGATGGTCTTGAGGTCTGCCTGGATACCGGCCCCGCCGCTGCTGTCCGATCCGGCGACCGTGAGGATAGCTCGCATGGAATAGGCTACAACTGTATGATTTGAAAGGAAAACATGTTTGACAAAATTATGTCAAATGAGTTTTTTCTTAATATCAAAGGCTTGCGTTTTGTGCCATGAAAGAAACCGCGCGTCTCACGACTCTGCTCGCCTTGCTGGCGCTTGGCTCCTGCGGCACCGGCGTGCAGCAGGCTGACCTGATCTTCGTTTCCGGCCGCGTCTACACCCTGAACGACGCGGCGCCCTGGGCGGAGGCGGTAGCCGTTAGGGACGGGCGCATCGCCGCCGTGGGCTCCGATGCGGACGTCACCGGCGCCTGGGCAGGGCCGACCGTCGACCTGGCGGGGCGCATGATGCTGCCCGGGTTTCACGATGCGCACGTTCATCCCATGTACGGCGGCATCCAGATGATGCAGTGCGACCTGGCTGGCCTTGCGAGTGTCGAGAGCCTGTTGGGAAAAGTCGGGCAATGCGATGCGGCGCTACCTGAGGGCGAGTGGCTCGTGGGCGGCGGCTGGAACCTGTCGCTGTTCCCCGAGGCCAATCCGGGCAAGGAACTGCTCGACCGTATCAATGCCGAGCGCCCGATGTTCCTGCGCGGCGAGGACGGGCACTCGTCCTGGGCGAATTCCCGGGCGTTGACGCTGGCCGGCATCGAGAGCGAAACCCCGAACCCGTCGCTCGGCATCATCGAGCGGGATGCCGACGGCGAACCGTCCGGCACGTTGCGGGAGACGGCGCAGAATCTGGTCGAGTTGATCCTGCCGCCGCTGACCCTCGAACAGCGGGTGGATGGGCTTCGTGCCGCCGTGCAACTCGCCAACCGGCTTGGTATCACCTCCATGGTGGAAGCTTCGGTGTCCGATTGGGAATTGCCCGTTTATCGCGCGCTGGAGGCGGAAGGGGATCTCACGGCGCGGCTGGTTCTGTCGATTACCGTCGGCGAGGCGCCAGCGGGTACAACGAATCCCGGCCTCATTGCGCCGGAAGACCGGGGGTCCGGCAAGCGCCTGCGCCTCGATGCGGCAAAGATCTACGTCGACGGGGTTCTCGAAGGCGAGACCGCCGCGCTGCTCGAACCCTACATCGGCCGGGACGGCGCGTCCGGCATGCTGCTGCAGCCGCAGGAGGCACTGAACGAAACGGTGGCCGGCCTGGATGCGCGCGGCGTACAGGTGCATTTCCACGCCATCGGCGATCGCGCCGTGCGCAGCGCCCTGGATGCGGTGGAGAACGCCCGCCGCAAGAACGGCGAGCGGGGCAACCGCCACCACATCTCCCACCTGCAACTCATCCACGCGGAGGACCACGGGCGCTTTGCCGAACTCGGCGTCGGCGCCAACTTCCAGGCCCTGTGGGCGTATCCCGACACCTACATCATGGATGTCAACCTGCCGGCGGTCGGGCCGGAACGGGTAGGGCGCATGTATCCCATCGGCTCCATCGAGCGGGCCGG
>CAZWZH010000077.1:0-54893 GCA_964638775.1 uncultured Pseudomonadales bacterium | reverse complement strand
CTAGAACCTCGTGCGGACGTTGATACCCACCGTTATCGGCCGGATCACCAGCGATTCGGTCCGGTCCCTCCGGTCCTTGAACTGGAAGGTCAACGCATCCTTGTTGAACAGGTTCTCGGCGTACACCGTGAACTCCCACTGCTCCCGGATCGCCCCCACGCGGACGTTGGCGACCGTGTACTTGCCGAAGTCGATGCGGGGCACCGTGCTGTCGGCGTTGAAATCCCCCACCATCTTGCCGATGTAGTTCACTTCCGCCCGGGCAAACCCTTCCCATCCCGGCACCATCGGGAAGCTGTAGTCGGCGGTGCCACTCAGGGTGAAATCCGGGTGGCTCGGCAGCCGGTCGCCCTTGGCCGCGTTCAGGAACGGCTGGTCGTCGTCCAGGGTGAAGTCGACATAACCGCCCGCCAGGCCCAGTTGCAGCCGTTCGGTGACCAGGAAGCGCGCGTCGAACTCGAATCCCTCGCCGGTGGCGGCAGCGAAATTCTGCACGAAGCTGATGCTGCAGGTGGCATCGCCGAACAGGCGCACCCGCACCTGCAGGTCGCGCCAGCGATTCTGGAAGACACCGGCGTTGAGCACGAAACGGCCGTCGGCCAGGGTCATCTTGGTGCCGAGTTCGTAAGCCCACATCGAATCCGACAGGACACGGCCAGGCGTGAAGCCGAGCACCTGCCGCGCCAGCTCCTGGCAACTGGGCTGAACGACCGGGTTGGAGCCGCCGGTTCCGATCCGGAAGCCTTCCGCGGCGCGCCCGAACACCATGACCTCGTCGGTGACGTGCCAGGCCAGGTTGAACATCCAGTTCGAGTGCGGTTCCTTGAACTGCGGGGTGGCCACCATCTCCGAAAACGCAGCTCCCGCCCCCTCGGCAACCTGGTTGGTGAAGCCGTCGGCCGTCTTGGTGTTGGTGCGGCGAAAGCCCACCGTCGCGGCCAGATCCTCGGTAACGTTGTAGGTCAGCTCACCGAAGAACGCCAACTGTTTCTGATCCTCGTACTTGATCTCCCGATAGATGTAGTCGGGATAGGTGCCCGGCACTTCGTTTTCACCGAACGGGGACACATAGCCCTCGGGGAAGTAGGAGACGAAGTCCTGTCCCGGGGCTGCGGCATTGAACCGGTCGCCGGAATCGTTCTGATCGTATTCGTCGCCGATACCGATGTAATCGCCGACATCCACCTCGTTGTCGAGCTTGGCGTAGTACAGGCCCACGATCCAGTCGAACGGGCCGAACCGGTCGGGGGCCGAGACGATGCGCAGCTCTTCCGAAAGGGTTTCGTCCCAGGTGTCGTCGAGTACCGCGAGCCGTGCCGGATCCCAGTACTGGTCGATGCCCAGGAAGGTCCGGTCTACCTTCCGATAGGTGTAGAAGTCGAGAAACGCCGTGGCGGAGGTAACGGTCGCCCAGCCGACGTCCCATTCCATGTTCAGGGAGAAAATCTCGGCATCGGCGGTAAGAATTTCGCGGTGGCGGTTGTTCTGGTCCCGCCGTTCCCAGTCGTCGCCGGTGGCCCGGTACCAGCCCCTCTGGTCCGTCTCGTCCAGGAAATAGGTGGCCGTGGCCGAGAAGGTGTCGGTCGGTGTCCAGCGCAGGGCGACACGGCCGCCATGCTGGTCGAACCGCCCCTGGTTGTCGATATCCAGATAGTCGTTGGAGTAATAGCCGGAACTGTCGGAGAAGAACCCGACGACGCGCAGGCCCAGAACGCCCTGAACCAGCGGCACGTTGACCATGCCGTCGATGGAGTAGCCGAGATCGGTGCCCTGGGTCTTGTAACTGTCGACCGCGAAGTTGGCCTCGAACTCGTCGGGATTGGGTTTGTTGGTGATGTAGCGCACCGAGCCCGAGATGGACCCGCCACCGTACAGCGTGCCCTGGGGTCCTTTCAGCACCTCGATCCGCTCCAGGTCGAATATGCGGGGATCGAGCCCGAAACTGCCACCGGAGACCAGGGTTTCATCGACGTAAAGGGAACTTAAGGACCCGGCCCGCACGCCCGCATCGATGGCGATTCCCCGGATGATGACCTGCTTGCGTTGGGCGCCTCCATCGAGCAGGGATACAGAAGGAATCGATCGGAAGAAGCTCTCGAGGTTCGTGTACCCCCGGTCCTCGATCGTGTCCCCTTCGATGGCCGACAGCGCCATCGGCACATCGCTCAGGGCCTGTTCGCGCTTCTCGGCCGTAACCAGGATCTCTTCGATCACCAAGTCGCCGCTCGCCGGCTCCTCCCCGACTGCTATCCCGGTAGCAAGCAACCCGGTAGCTATGAAAAGGATTGTAGAAGCCGACAACGGCTTGAAACGACTTCCGGAATAATATCGACTCATTGCTTCCTCTCCTTGGCTGGGACTCCCCAATCCCGACGCGCGGCAGAGCCAAAAGTCAGGAAGGTAGAGCCAGATTCGTATCCGGTTTTGATTGTATACGATATAAAGTATTAGTAAATAGAGTGCAGGCGGAATTGCCGGCCCCCTTACCCAACCCGTTCGAACAAGGGAGGAATCCATGAGTGCATTGAAAGCAGCGCCGCAACTCCGGCGCCTTCTCGTATTGATCGGCCTCTGTGCGCCGATCATTGCGACCGCCCAGGTGATCCCGCTGAAGGATTACACCGAGCAGAACCACCAGATTCGCAGGGACAAGTTCGACCTGGTGCTGCCGAAGATCATGCGCGCCCGCAATGTCGACATGTGGCTGCACGTGATGCGCGAAGCGGTGCCCGACCCGTTCGGCATCGATGAACTGGGCAGTGCCTCCGGCGTTTTCGTCTTTACCGACCGCGGCGGCGACCGCATCGAGCGCGCCGTGCTCGGCCGCCGCTGGGGGGCCGCCCACCGCGGCTGGGGCGAACGGAACTACCGGCTGATCGAGGACAGCGGCGCCTTCGACATCGTCGCGAAGCCGGTGCGCATCCAGGAACCGCTCGGCGGCCCCATGACCGAGTTCGACTACCGCTTCAAGGGCCTCAAGGAATTCATCGCCGCACGGGACCCCCGGCGCATCGCCGTCAATTTCCTGCACGACCTGGGCCCCTGGGTGACCTATCGCGGTGAAATCGAGGGTCTCTCGCACACGGACTACGTGCTGCTAACCGAAGAGATCGGCGAGGAGTACGCCAGCCGCCTGGTCTCCTCCGAATGGCTGATGATGGACTACATCAACCACCAGGTGCCCAGCGAGATCGAACTGCTCAAGCGCATGCGCCAGGACGAACTGAAAGTGATTGACGAGGCCATCGCCGCAATAGAGCCGGGCGTCACGCCGGTCGACGACACCGAACTGACCGTGATGCGGCGCATGCGCACGGGGCAGTCGCAGCGCGGGCGTAGCGCCGGCTGGGAGGGCGCCGTGGTGCAGGGAGGCGACATCGTCGCGGCGCCGAGCCAGGGCGTATACGCATACGTCCTGCGCGAAAACGAGACAGGGCCGCCACCGGAGATAGAAAAGCTATGGCAGGAATACCTGCGCATCGACAGGATCCTGGTGGAGACCGTTCGCGCCGGGCGCACCCCCCGCGAGATCATGCGGGACTACGAACAGCGCTTCGAACAGGCCGGCATCATGCTGCGCGACGACCAGTTGCACATGGTGACGCCCAAGAACGATTTCCCTGCCTACATGCAGGGATTCGACCCGACCAGAACCCAGCTCTCCATCGATGCCCACGCCCAGACGAAGGGTGCCCGGCCCCGGTCGGTGGAAACCTACCTGGCGCCGCGCATCGGTTCCTACGGGCCGGACTGGACCCGGGAGATACCCCTGGCCCCGAATCATCATTTCGTCCTGGAGTACTTTTTCTACATGCCGTCACCGGGGGAAGCGGGAATGGACCAGTACCTGCTTTTCTGGGACCACGAACAAGCCATAGCGACCGAGGACGGTGTGGATTATCTGTCACCACCGCAGACGGAGTTGATCCTGATCCGGTAAAGGGCCTGGCATTTTTCGCCACGGCGGCCGGGGCGCTGACGCACAGGGAACTGCAGCGTCACGCGTTACTTGATATAGCCCAACCGCTCCAGCGTGATCAGGATGCGGTGCGCGGCCAGGTCCGGCGACAATTCGGACGTATCGATGACCACCTCGGCGTTCGCGGGTTCCTCGTAGGGGTCGTCGATGCCGGTGAACCCCTTGAGCGCCCCGGCGCGCGCTCTCGCGTACAGGCCCTTGCGGTCGCGCGCTTCGCAGACCTCCAGCGCGGTCGATACATACACCTCGATGAAGCCGCCCGCGGGCTTGATCATGTCGCGCACCCGCCGGCGCGTGGCCGCATAGGGAGCGATCGGCGCGCAGATCGCGATGCCGCCGTTCCTGGTGATCTCGCTCGCCACAAAGCCGATACGCTCGATGTTCAGGTCGCGGTGTTCCTTGGAGAAGGTCAGTTCGCTCGACAGGTGCTTGCGCACGACATCGCCGTCGAGCAGGGTCACCGGCCTCGAACCGTCTTCGAGCAGCTTGATCATCAGGGCGTTGGCCACCGTGGACTTGCCCGAGCCGGACAGGCCCGTGAAGAACACCGTGAAGCCCTGGCGGTGTTTCGGCGGGTGGGCCTTGCGCAGCTCGTCGACCACCTTCGGATAGGAGAACCAGTCGGGGATGTCCAGGCCTTCGCGCAGCCGCCGCCGGAACTCGGTGCCCGACAGGGTCAACACCTTGTCGCTCGGCTCGGTCTCGTCCTCCGGCATGTATTCGGCCTTGTTCTCCACGTACACCATCTGCCGGAACGGCACCATCGTGATGTCGAGTTCTTCCTCGTGTTGCCGGAACAGTTCCTGGGCGTCATAGGGCCCGTAGAACGGCTCGCCGTCCTTGCCGGTGCCGGGGCCCGCATGGTCGCGGCCGACGATGAAGTGCGTGCAGCCGTAGTTCTTGCGCACGATGGCGTGCCAAAGCGCCTCGCGCGGGCCGCCCATGCGCATGGCGAGATTCAGCAGGCTCAACTGCGTGGTCTGGTCGGGATACTGTTCCAGGACGTGTTCGTAGCAGCGTACCCGGGTGAAGTGATCCACGTCACCGGGTTTGGTCATGCCGATGACGGGGTGGATCAAGAGGTTCGCCTCCGCTTCCTGGGCGGCCCGGAAGGTCAGTTTCTGGTGAGCGCGGTGCAGGGGGTTGCGCGTCTGGAAGGCGACGATGCGGCGCCAGCCCAGCTTGCGGAAACGGCCGCGCAACTCCGAAGGCGCGTCGCGCAGCAGCTTGAAGTCGTAGTAGGTCGGCGGTTCGACGCCGCGAACGCGCCCGCCGAGGTAAACGGGACCGGAGCGGTGCATGAGATGGCCGACGGCTGGGTGGGTGTCGTCGGTCGTGCCGTAAACACGCCGGGCTTCGCTTTCCAGGTCGGGCCTCCAGATGTCCGAGATTTCCAGCGTCGCGATCAGCACGCCTTCCGCGTCACGCAACGCGATCGTCTCACCTTCCTTTATGCCCGCAGCGAACGATTCGCTGACGTCGAGGTTGACGGGTATCGGCCAGAGCACGCCGCTGACGAGGCGCATTTCGTCGCAGACCCTTTCGTAGTCATCCCGCGCGAGAAAGCCTTCCAGCGGCGAGAAGGCGCCGTTCATCAGCAGATCGAGATCGCACAACTGGCGGGAGGTCAGGTCCCAGGACGCACAGTCCCCGGCCCTCTGCTTCTCGATATCCGCCTTTCTCTCGGACAGGTAAAGATTCCTGAGTTCGCCGCCATGCGGCTCCTTGAATGCGCCCACTGAATGGTTCCTTTCGTAGTTTAGTGTTCCGGATCCCGAAATCCGCCGAGCAGCAGACCGGTGCACTTCTGGGTGAGTGCAACGATGTCGAGGTCCGGGTCGCGAACGATCAGGTCGCCCCAGGCGTTGCAGATGCCGATGACGGCCTGCGCCGCGAAGTGCGGGTCGATGGTGCCGCGGACCTGGCCGGTTTCGACCGCATCGGCAATGATGCCCTCGAGCTGTTCGCGATACGAACTGCCGAGCTCTTTCAGGTGGCGCCGTTTTTCTTCGGGCAGGTACAGGCGCTCGTCGTTGTAAACCTTGAGCGCTTCGTCGGTGGAGCGGTAACTCCAGAGGTGCGAGGAAACGGTTGCCAGCAGCTTCGCCTCGAAGGGCTGGTCGTTGGCGGCGATGTCCTGCATGCGTTGCGCGTAGTCGCGGATGCCGTACAGGCAGACTTCGAGCAGCGCGTCTTCCTTGGACTTGAAATAGTAATAGAGGCTGCCCTGCTTGATACCGAGCCGCGCGGCGATCTCACGGGTGCTGGCGCCGTGATAACCCTTCTCGGCAAACTCGGCCGCGGCTGCCTTGATGGCGGCGGTGCGGGTCTGTTCGTAGCGGCTGTTGCCCTGCAGCATGTTGCCTTAGCTTCACACGAAACCGCACGTATTCTATTAATCTATAGAATAAAATGCAACACTAGACAAAATTTATTTTATATCAATGTTTTTCAATAAGTTATATAACTTATAATTCTATAATAAGACCAAAACATCTTACAGTCGCGTCCGCCCCGGTCGCTCGAACCATTCGGCCGCCGCGGCCATTTCCTGGCGGCGGCAGGCCAAATCGGAATTCGCACGAATATTTGGTATAACTGGACCGTTCTCGAACAACGTCGTCTCGAGCGGACGTTCATATCATGTTGAAGGGGGGTGAACCATGTCTCAGGTAGAAATTCTCGATCGATCGGAAATGACGGACCGGCTGAAGGAAATGGTCCGGCTCAACCCGAAGGAAACGGCCGTCGTCACCATCGACATGCACCGTGGCCACCTCGACCCGGAAGTGGCGACCATGCCGGCCAGTGACGAGGATTGCGTGAAAGTCATCGCCAATGCCGAGGAAGTGCTGGCATTCGCCCGCAGCTACGAGATTCCCGTCATTCACGTGAAGCTGGTATTCCGGAAGATTCCGGGCCTTGGCAGCGAGGGCATGACGGTACCCTTCTGGAAGGCCCTGCACGACATCCAGGACGAGAAGAACCGCCTTACCCTCGGTCGCAAGAGCACCGTCAACGACCACAACATCATGGGTGAAGTCACCACCGAGATCATCCCGAGCCTGTACGAGGACGGCGACTACGTCATCGACAACAAGAAGCGCCTGGACTGCTTCATGGGAACCGACCTGAAGGGCCTGCTGGACATGCTCGGCGCGAAAAACGTCTGCATGATGGGCATCAACACCAACACCTGCGTCATGAACACCGCCTTCACGGCGTTCAACTACGACTACACCGTAGTCGTCCTATCGGACTGCGTGGCGAGCATGTACGGGGCCGACCTCCATGCGCTGGGGCTGCAGAACGTCGTTCGCTGCCTGGGATGGGTGCTGGACAACGAGGAGTTCATGGACAAGGTGGCCCCGGGGCGCAACGAGTAAGTCGGGATTGGGGCGAGGTAGCCAGCGTATTCGACAGCGGAAGGGCGTTCTTCCATGCCGACCCAGACCGTAGGAGACGTGGAGCTCTACTACGAGTTGCACGGCGAGGGGCAGCCGATCGTCCTACTCCACGGTCTCGCGGGGGATTGCAGCGCCTGGAAGGCGCAGATCGAAGTCCTTTCGAAGGATTACCGGATCCTTGCCCTGGACAACCGTGGAGCGGGCCGGAGTTCTGCGCCGGACTATCCCTACACGACAAGGCATTTCGCCGACGACACCATCGCCCTGATGGACGCCGTCGGAATCTCCGAACCCGCTCATGTCGTGGGCCGGTCGATGGGAGGGGCCATCGCCCAGGAAATCACGCTAGCCTGGCCGGACCGGGTCCGAAGCCTGGTCATCACCGCCTCCTTCGGCAAGCTCGACAGGTACGGCTACCGGATTCTCCACAACATAAACGAGGTGGTGAAAGCGCAGGGCTTCGCGGCCGCGGCCAGGCACCAGGCGCTTTTTTTCTTCCCGCCGCCCTATTTCAACGAGAACAAGGAACAGCTCGACGCCGTCGAGGAAATGCTGGCGAACGCCACCGGGCCCGTCCACGGCTACTCGCACGGCACCCACGCCTGCCTCACCCATGACTCGCTCGACCGCCTGCACCAGGTTAAGTGCCCCACTCTCGTGATGACGGGCGGGCGCGACGTGCTCTGCGCGGCCGATGCCTCGAGAGCGATCGCGGAGCGAATCCCGAACTGCAAACTCCGGGTCTACGAACCGGCCAGCCACTTTTTCCTGATTCAGTGTTACGAGGAATCCATGGCCGACCTGAAGAATTTCATCGACGAGCACGCCGCCTGATCTTTTCAATCAGCCCCTTTGCCGGCCACCAAGATTTAACTCGACGTCCAACATTGATCCCTCGTCAACTCGTTCACAGGGCGAGTTTTCGCGCCGATCAGAGTCCAATTACCGTGCCGTTGCACACGCTGTGTTTCCCGAATCAATCCCCAAACGAAAACAGCCTCGGATCGTATTCGAACCGGTCGACCCGGGAGATTGAAATCCGGCCGGCATCCTCGTGCCGATGGTTGACCAACAGGTTCCGGTCATTGGCATGGGCAATCGGTACGACCGCTGACGGCACGCTCCACAGAGCGGCTGACAAGCCTTGAAGCCAGGCGTCACCCATTGACCGGGTAACGCGGGGTACGTTGCGCCAATCGTCGGGCACCTGTTCCAGGAGCAACGATTCGACGGTTATTTCATCGGGTGCCTCATAGCACACAAGCATGGTGTCGTCCGGCATCAACAGCGGATCATCGATATGCACGAGTTTCTCCAGCACGCAGAGCGCCGGACCGGTGGAACAGTAGGTCACCGGGTGCCCCGGCGTATTCCACCGGCCTTCGTGGCTGTGTCCAAAACCGCCGTCGAATCGTTCTGCGTAGTCCGCGCCGGACAGGCGCCACAGGCGCATCAGGCCGGTGCGCCCCAGGCGATTCTCATCAGAACGTCCTCGACGATGCGGGCGCCCACCTGCGTTCGAACCAGATCGATCGGGCGCCGTCCGTCAAGGGCGCGCAATTCCCTGTGAAGCCAGCGGTCAGCCTTGTCTGAATTGGCAAACGTCCTGGCCGCAAGCGCCACCGTCCGGGCCAGCCTCGCTGCGCGGTCCGACTCATCCACCGTGAGCCGCTCACCCTTGGCCCGCCGATGCGACAACGTACGGGGGTTGATGACGAGCGCCGCAATTTCTTGATCGGATACACCGCCCTCGGCGAGTGCCGCCAGGGATTCCGTTCGAAAACCAGCCTCAACTGCCTTGACGAGGTCCGCATCCGTGCGGATTTCAAAACCGATCGAACCGCTACCGCCGAGGCGTTCGGCCGCGGCGCTTGCCAGGCTGAACCCTGTTTCCGCCATTTTCGCCCTTTCGCGCATTTGCCGCCAGTATGTCGGCATTTTGCCGAACAGGCAAGATGCGTATTCGCGAGTATCACGAATTGAATTTAACTCGTTGATTTTATTGGAGCGGGAAACGGGATTTGAACCCGCGACCCCAACCTTGGCAAGGTTGTGCTCTACCAGCTGAGCTATTCCCGCCCGGATGCGCATGGTGCATCGAATGTGCAGGCCGCGCATTCTAATGCAAGTCGGGCGATGTCAAAACCCTGAGCCACCGGCGCGCTCCTTCCAACCGGCGCCATGGCTGGTCGGGCTAGGACTCCGCCTGCTCCTGCATGGAGGCCGGCACTGCGGTGACACGGCTCTCGACTGCGGCGAGTCGTTCACGAATGGCCGCCTGCCCCTGCTGAAGACTTGCTAACCTGATGTCCAACCTGTCTTCCACCCGTTTGAATTCGCCGCTGAGTTCTGCGTCCACCGCTCTGATTTCGTCGTTGAGTCTCGCTTCGACCCGCTCGATCTTCCTGTCCAGCCAAGCAGCCTGACCGAATACAGCCAGGAGTACGGTTACGCCCACGGCGATAATCGCAAGCAGTTCGGCGCTCGGTTTGCGGGACGGCATTTCGGTTGAATCGCCCATGGTTTGAATCCTACTCCCCCCGGACGGTTGCCGCCAATGAGGCGTTTTCCCGATTTCGCGTGAGCTTTCACCCACAAGTTCAGGTTCGTGCTTCGTTCGTTCGCCGAAGGCGGCTGACTTGGCGCCTACCGGCGACTGCCGGAGGCCGTACATTTAAACGGACTCGCCAACAGAACTTCATGCCCCGATCAACGGAACGGCCGAGATCTCCAACGCATGGCCCGCCCGGGGGAATTCAGCTTCCGGCCTTCGCCATCTTTGCCTGCGGATATTTGCGGATTCTATATCGGCAGACGCCGCATCATGTGCCAGGCGAACTTCACGAAGGCCATGGGCCCGCTGAACTCCTTGACGTGCGGAGAGGGAAAGTACGCTCCGGGCCAGCCGATGACCGCCCGGCGGAACGAGGGCCGCTCGAAGGCGCGCTCCGCGTATTCCACGACCCGGGGCCGGTCCGAACCCTGTTCCCAGAAATGCCCCATGCCGAGCCACTTGAGGCGATAGAGGCTGTTCGTCCACATGATGTCGGCCAGGGTATAGGCATCGCCCAGAACCCAGGATTCCCCGTGGCCTTCGAGCTGCGCTTCGAGCGCCCCAACGTGTTCGTCCATTGCCCTGTGCGCCCCACGCATGGAATCCGCGTCGTAGACGAATTTATCGGCGCTCGCCTCCTTGGTGATCTTGGCCCGGTAGGCCGCCTGCAGTTCCACGTCGTCGCCGGCCTCGGCCATCATGGCTTCAACGGCGGCGATCTTCCTCCCATGCACGTCCTTGATGTTCTTGCGCAATGCCGCCGGACGACTGTCGCTGTCCGGATGGGCCCCATAGAGCGCGGCCACATGGGGCGCCCGGTCGACCCGGTCGACCTGTGCGCGCACCTCATCGGCCGTCGCCTCGGGCATGAGCGGCTCGCCCTCGGCCCATTCGCGATCGAGGTATTCGCAAATGTTCGCCGAATCGACCACCACCGCCTGCTTTTCGTGATCCACCAGGGTCGGCACCACGCAGGGGTCGAACCCTTCGGTGGTCACGGAGGAGGCGCCCGTGTAACCGTCCACCAGCCTGGCGTTCGGCGCTCCCTGCAGGCGCATGCGCACATACTCCGGGCGATAGTTCTCCGGAGTACCGCTACCGATGGGCATGATGTTCAGGTCGTGCGAGCGGAACGGTATGCCGCGCTCGAAGAGAACCGCGCGCACCTTGAAAGAGCAGAGGGACGGGGCGGAGTGATAGACCTCGAATCTCGGCGAAGCTTCAGGGGAGCCGTTGCCCGCGCCTACCGTGGTCTCGCGTCGCGGATGGGCGAGCGCTTCGTTGGCGGAGGCAACGAGACTTGTGAACGAATGAGCTGTCATGCTTCCAGGCTCCTCTTGTTCGATCGGTGGATTCCCGGGAGTTCCAACCGTCCCGGAGACTTCGGAACAAGGCGTGCAGAACACGGAGTGCATTGCTGCCCGAGTCCAAGTCAACGAATCTGTTCCCGTACTCAGTTTACCGCCAAGGAATGCAACGCGCTCGCCGGCCGCATGACCCACTTCACGGCGGCTCTGGGCCTCAGCGAGAGGATCGAGGCGGCGGGCACCTCCACCAGTACGACCCGGATGCTGCGGCCGCGGGACGAGGTCTCGGCACTGCTCCTCGACGGCTGGCAGTCGGCCGGATGACCGAGCATCCGGCAACGTGCCGGGCGCGGTCGGCGTTTGCGGCACGGCTTCCGCAAACTACCCGTCAACCGCGAAATCCCACGTGAAAGACGATGTTAAACTCCCCGATGCCCGCTTTGGATGTCGGCTGCGTTTTGTACCAGAGCCCTGGCGGGCGGGACGTCGCTTCCGGGACAGCCGCATCGCAATTCGGAAACTTCGCATGAGCGACCCATTCCAGCACCTGATCGTTTCTGAACGCTCCGGCCTTCTTTCCGTAACCATCGATCGGGAAGAGAAGCGCAACGCGCTGAGCCTGGAGGTTCTCGGGGAGATACGCACCCTGTTCGAGTCCTGCTCCGAGGATCGCACCATCAAGGCCGCCACCATTACCGGAACGGGGGAGAAAAGCTTCGCCGCCGGCGGCGACCTTAGAGAACTGGACTCCGTTCGAACCGTTGAAGACAGCAGGCTGATGTGCGAATCAGGGAGAACGGCCCTGGATGCGATCAGGAACTTTCCCGTTCCGGTTGTCGCCGTCCTCAACGGCACGGCCCTTGGCGGGGGCGCGGAGCTCGCCATGGCCTGCGATTTTCGCCTGGCCACGCCGAATGCCAGCATCGGCTTCCTGCAGGGAACACTGAACATCACCACGGCCTGGGGCGGCGGACCGGATCTCATCGAGCGCATCGGGTCCGCGCCGGCTCTCCGGCTGATTGCGACAGCGAAAGTCCTGAAAGCGCCGGAAGCCCTGGAGATCGGTGTCGTCGATGCCTTGACGGACGAGTCCAAGCCGCTCGATGTCGCTGTCGGCAACTACATGAAACCCGTGCTTGCCAGATTGCCTCACGTCCTGAGAGCCATGAAAGCCTTGAGGCTCGCGGCAAAGAAGCGGGCTCTGGATGGCCTGGCGGAGCTGGAAACAGGGTATTTTGTCGACTGCTGGACAAACGATGCGCATTGGGAGGCGGCCGACGCCGTGCTGGGTGGAAGAAAGTGAACAAGCCTGTTGAGACTACCGCGCCCCGGAGAAACCACAGAACAATAGGAGGTGTAGACGTGCCGCCAGTAGTCACGGCGGACATGGTGGACTCCGCCGATCCCGGGGTGCCCGGCCAGGCGCCGTACACCCGGGGCATTTTCAAGGACGGCTACCGGGGCAGGCTGTGGACGTTCCGGCAATACTCCGGGTTCGGAACCGCCGAGGGCACCAACGAAAGATACCGGTTCCTGCTGGACAAGGGCTCCACCGGGCTGTCGGTCGCACTGGACCTGCCCACCCAGTGCGGCTACGACCCCGACGACCCCATGTCGGCAGGGGAAGTCGGCAAGGTCGGCGTATCGCTGTCGAACCTTGCCGAGGCCGAGATCCTGTTCGACGGCATCGATCTCGGCAGCATTTCGACGTCGATCACCATCAACGGCACGGCGGCGATCGTCTACGCCATGTACGTCGCGGTAGCCGACAAGACCGGCGTTCCGAGAGCGGCCCTCACGGGCACCATCCAGAACGACATCCTCAAGGAATACTGTGCCCGGGGCACCTGGATATTCCCGGTCAGGCCGTCCATGCGGCTGATCGCCGATACCATTCTCTTCTCGAACGAGAACACGCCCCGCTTCAACCCCATCAGCATCGCCGGCGCGCACGTTCGCGATGCGGGCGTCGACGAAGTGGAGGAACTCGGCTATACCCTCGCCAACGGGCTCGCCTACGTGGACGAACTTGTTTCCCGGGGCGCCGACCCCAACGAATTCGCCAGGCGGCTCAGCTTCTTCTTCTACGTGCACATGAACTTCTTCGAGGAAATCGCCAAGTTTCGCGCGGGACGGCGGCTCTGGGCACGACTCCTGAAAGAGCGGTACGGCGTAACGGACCCCAAGGCGCTGATGTTCCGCTTCGGCGTCGTGTGCGGCGGGTCGTCTCTGACCGCCGCCCAGCCGTACAACAACATCGCCCGCGTGGCCGTCGAGAACATGGCAGCCGTCTTCGGCGGAGCCCAGTCGGTGTTCACCTGCGCCCATGACGAGGCCTACCAGATTCCCACCGAGTTCAGCGCCGAAACCGCCCTGAGAACCCAGCAGATCCTCGCCTACGAGAGCGGCATCGACAAAACCGTCGATCCCCTCGGAGGCAGCTACTACGTCGAGTGGCTGACGGAGCAGATGGAGCAGCAGGCCGAGCGGGTCATACTCGAGCTCGAAGAGTACGGCGGCGTCGAGAAGTGCATCGAGGACGGCTACCTGCAGGCCAGGATCGCCCAAAGCGCCCGGGACCGGAAAGTCAGAACCGACAGCGGCGAACGGGTCGTTGTCGGTGAGAACGCATTCCTGAACGACAGCGAGGGCAACAACGAGTTCGGAGAGGTGTTCCGGTTCGACCCGTCCGCGGGCGGCAAGGTCATCGAGAAACTCGAACGCATCAGGCAGACCCGGGACAACGCCGAGGCAAGCCGCTGCCTGTCCGCCCTCGAGAAGGCGGCATCGAACGGCTCGGAGAACCTGCTGCCCTACCTGGTGGAGTGCTGCCATGCCTATGCAACCGTCGGCGAAATGACGGGCCGGCTCAAGCGTCAATGGGGTGAATTCAGGGAGCCCGTGCGCCTTTGACGCACGCGGGGCGGAGGAAACCGTGTCACTCAAGGGCAAGCGCATCCTGGTCGGCAAGCCCGGCCTCGACGGCCACGATGCCGGCGCCAAGATCATCGCCCTGACGCTCCGCGATGCCGGCGCCGAAGTCATCTACACCGGCTTGCGGAAAACGCCGGACTACATCGCCCGCGTCGCGGTTGACGAAGACGTCGATGCGGTGGGCTTGAGCATTCTGAGCGGCAGCCACAAGGAACTGGTGGGCCTCACCCGTGAGAAACTCGATGAGCTGGGGGCCGGCGACGTCCCGATTTTCCTCGGGGGCACGATTCCGAAACAGGATTACCAGTACCTCGAAAACCGCGGCGTTGCAGCGATTTTCACCGCGGAAATGCCGCTCGACCAGGTTGTCGCAACGATTGAACGCACCTTGCGATAACTCCTCCCCGGGTCGGGCCGAGGCGCTGCTCGACACCCGTATGCCCGGGACCGGCCAGGCGCTGCGCGACACCCGTATGCCCGGGGCCGGCCAGGCGCCGGACAGTCCGTCAGCGGGCAGGACTTTCCGCCGGCACGCAGTGGGGCCAGCCGGGCCATGACGTTTGACGGGTCCGACCGCGCCGCCCTGGCCAAAGCGGTCAGCAGCGCTGCCAGGGCAGGCGTGGAGCAGATTCTTGCCCAGGATCTCTCCCCGGAAAGCGAAGCCCGGCGGATCGGGTTCACCGGCCCTCCGGGGTCGGGAAAAAGCACGCTCATCGCAAGCTGGGCCGAGCATCGAATGAAGCACGACAGAAGCGTGGCCGTCCTGGCGATCGACCCCTCGAGCCCGATCAGCCAGGGGGCGATTCTGGGCGACAGGATCCGCATGGGCTCGATGGACACGCGCGAGAAGTTCTTCATCCGTTCCGTTGCAAGTACGCGCCTGCACGACGGGTTGTGCCACAACGTCCTCGGAATCCTGAACGTTTTCGACCGCTGGGGTTTCGACGACGCGGTTCTTGAAACCGTGGGTGTCGGGCAGACGGAATGCAATATTCGGTTCATCACCGACACGGTGGTGCTCGTGCTGCCTCCGAATTCCGGAGACGTCATCCAGGCCATGAAGGCCGGCATCATGGAGATCGCCGACATCCATGTGGTGAACAAGTGCGACCTGCCGGGATCCCGCACCCTGACCAGGGAACTGAACAGCGTGCTTGCCATGCGTAGCGGAGCATCCACCTTGAGCCCGAAGGTGATCGAGGTGTCTTCAAGCGCCCGAAGCGGCCTTGAGGAACTCGATGCCGCGATCGACGAACACCACCGCTGGTACCGCGAAAACTCCGATCGCAAGACCGTTCTGCGCAAAAGGATCGAGTACCAGCTTGGAGAAATCGTCAGTCACCGGTTGGAGTCGCTCCTGCGCGACACGGACCTGGACAGCTACCACAGCCTGGGAGCGGCCTACACCGAGTTGCTTTCCAGATTGAGGCAACAGGACGGTTAGACGCACCCACCATATGCACGCATCGTTCAACCCGCAGCCCGCTGGAGCACCACTGCATGTTGTTACCCACAAGAACACTGAGCCTTGAGGAAGCCACCACCATAGCGGAAGCCGCGTTGGCCAACTCAAGGCTGGTGCCCTCGCCCGGCGGCGTATTCGAAGCCCTGGTGGACGATTCCGGTTGCAGGCTCCTGTTTCGCGAAGGCGCGGCGTGCTGCGTACACCAGCACAACTACGGGAAAATTCGCACGCCATCTGCCGCACTTGTCGCACAGCGGCAGCATGGCGATTGATCTACCGCGTCGTTATGATTCAGGCATGGATGGCGAACAACCCCTGTTACGCAAACTGAGCCCCGAATTCTGGGCAGTCATCGGATCGGCCGTCACGATTTTGATGGCAGTCGTCGGCACTGCCGCCCTGATCCTTACCGTCGCCGGGTGGATTCGGGAAGACATGCGGTCGATGGATATCAAATTAGGCGGTCTGGACACCCGGCTGAGCGGCGAAATCAAAGCGCTGGACACCAAGTTGAGTCGGGAGATCAACGCACTCGACACCAAGCTGAGTGGGGAGATCAGGAAACTCGATGAGAAAATCGGCGTGTTGGACAAGCGTCTGGCCGTAGTGGAAAGCCATGTCCTCGACATGCGGCCGACCATTCGCGTCGAACCGTTGGCAAGGTCGCAGGTGCATTGACGGGCTACTGACCTTTCGCGACCAATCCGCAGCCTGCCACCAACCCCGCATCCTCGGCCGGCCCAACCGTCGGCACTGTGGCAAGCGTGTATGATCGCCTTTCCACTTGTCGAATCCGGTGCAGCATATGTTGGCCAGAGTCTTCGCGGGCGTTTTCGCATGCCTTCTCCCGTTCAGCCTGTCCGCCGAGACATGGACGGTCGAATCGCTATCCGAAGCGCTCGAAGCGCGATCGGAAGAAGACCGCGCGCGCGACGCCGCCCGGCAGCCGGCGGACGTGCTGGTGGCCGCCGGCATCGAGCGCGGCATGACGGTGATGGATCTTGCGTCGTCCGGCGGCTGGTACGCGGAAGTCCTGTCGGTCGCGGTCGGCGATGAGGGCCGGGTCTATGCGCAGAACGCCCCCGAGTTTCTCGAGTGGGACAACCGCCGCTACGACAAGGCCATCACCGCCCGGTTGGCCGATGGCCGCCTCGCCAACGTGCAGCGCATCGATGCCGCAATCGGAAACACGGGGATTGAAGCGGGCAGCCTCGACGCCGCCCTGACCGCCCTCAATCTGCACGATTACTACTATCTGGACAGCGAAGAGATCGCGGTGCAGTTTCTGAGTGGGGTCAGGAATCTCCTGAAACCGGGCGGATTCGCCGTGATCATCGACCACCACGGGGCCGAGGGTGCCGACAACGCCGCCCTGCATCGAATGACCGAGGAATTGGCGCGCAAAGTAATAGAAGCTGCCGGGCTCGAGATTATCGCTTCACCGCAGATGCTGCGCCGGCCCGACGACGACCGCACACTCATGATCTTCGAGCCGGAAATTCGCGGCAAGACGGACAGGTTCGTCCTGGTGGCGGCAAGGCCCGCCCAATAGCGTCCGCACACAGCTCGAACAGACGACTCGATCTGGCGCCCGCACCGGACAAACCAGCCCTGTCGACAGGCAGCAATAGAATCGCGGAAGTGTCCTGAAGCATGTTCCACATGTTGTCCTGCTTCAACCTGAAATCGGGCGAGACCGTGGACGAATTCCGCCGGTCTGTCGCCGAATTCACCGCGCACCTCGAGAAACTCGATCTCGTCCACTCAACAGGTCCGGTGGGCCGCAGGCAGACCGAAACCATCATGGACACCGACAGCGAACGCGATCACGAATACTTTTTCATCATGACGTTCCGCAACCGGGCCCAGGTCGACCGGGCGGTGGAACACATCTATTCCCTGACGGAACCGGAAGACGCCGTCCACAAGGCCGTGTACGCCAGGATCGAGGATCAGATCTTCATTTGCTGGGAAGACATATGAGCGATGCCCGGATTTTGCCGCCGCGTCGGCAACATTCGTGTACTCAATGGTTGCGGCGCGTGGCCTCTTTTGGAACTCTTGTCGCCGATTGGGTTGGATGAACACTGCTGTGCCTGAATCGATGTCATACAGTCGCCTCGAGCGGGTCAGTTTCTGGTTTGACTCACTGGACCCGACCCCGGAACCGGAACCGCCGGAGGAACTGCCCGCCAGGGTCGATGTCACCATCGTCGGCGGCGGCTTCACCGGCCTGTGGACGGCCTATTACCTCAAGGTCCTGCAGCCCGACCTCGACATCGCGGTACTGGAGGCAATGACCGTCGGCTTCGGCGCCAGCGGCCGCAACGGCGGCTGGTGCATGGGCACCGCCGCAGGCGTCGAAGACCTGCTCGCGGACCCGGCCACGCGCGACTCCGGCACCCGCGTGCTGCGCAGCATGATGGCCACCGTGGATGAAGTCGCCCGCGTCTGCCAGGCGGAGAACATCGACTGTCACTACGCCAAGGGCGGTACGCTGGCGGTCGCATACGCGCCGTTTGTCGTCAGGCGCCTGCAGGCCGAGGCAGAGGCCTACGCCGCGCGCGGGCTCGCCGACTATTGCCACTGGCTGCCGGCCGAGGAGTCCAGGCGGCGCATCAACTGCACCCGCAACCACGGCGCCATCTACACGCCCCATTGCGCGGCCATCCATCCGGCGCGCCTGGTGCGCGGCCTCGGCGAGGCCGTCCGCCGGCGCGGCGTACGCGTATTCGAATCCACGCCCGTTCTCGACATTCAGGGCAATACGGCCACCACCGCCCGGGGCGCGGTTACGGCCGATGCCGTAATCCGCGCCACCGAGGGCTACACGGACTCTCTCGCCGGCCACAAGCGGCGGCTGATCCCGCTCTATTCCATGATGATCGCCACCGAACCGCTGCCCGAATCCGTCTGGGACGAGATCGGCCTGCACCAGCGGGAAACTTTCGACGACCGGCGCCGCGTCACCACCTACGGCCAGCGCACGACCGACGGGCGCCTGGCGTTCGGCGGGCGCGAGGGTTACCTGTTCGGCTCGAGGCGAAAGCCCTTCATCACCCCGGACGAAAACCGTTTCACGGAGCTGGAATCCGCACTCAGGGACATGTTTCCGGTACTCCAGGGCTACGAATTCACGCACCGCTGGGGCGGCCTGATGGGCGTACCAACCGAGTGGCGCCCCTATGCCTATTTCGACCGGTCCACCGGTTTCGGCGCGGCCGGCGGCTACGTGGGCGAAGGCGTCGGCGCCTCCAACCTGGCCGGGCGCATCATGGCAGACCTGGTTTTAGAGCGGGATACGGACATCGCCCGCCTGCCCTGGGTGGACGACCGCCCGGAGAAGTGGCCCCCGGAACCGCTTCGCTGGTTGGGCGCCAAGGCGATGACCACGTTCGGCAACCGGGCCGACCGGGTCGAGTTGACCAAGGGCAGGCGATCGGCGTTCTGGGGCCCGCTTTTCAAATTCGTCGCGCGCCAGGTCTTCTGAAGACCGGCGCTCGGAGTCTGCATGCCAGGCGAGTCGGGAACTCAACGCGTGGGAGGCGCGATGCGGAACTATTGCCCCGGACTAGATCACGATTTCGATCGCGGCCGCGGCGCTGCCGTCCCCAATCCGTTCAAGGCTCACCGTCTGCAGCGCCGCCTTCGCTGACCGGGAAAGACCCCGGGCGCCGCCGAGTTCCGCGAAGTACATCTGGCTGGTGAGCAATTCACGCTCGCCCTGCCAGACCTTGTAGTGGATGTGCTGAGCCGGGCGCGCCTCATATCGTCCGGGGACATAGGTGCGGAACCGGAACCGGGCATCGGCGTCCGTGGTGGCTTCGCCCCAGTAGAGAAACCCGTCCATGAGTCTGTCCTGGCCGCCATGACGCGGGTGCTTGTACCGGCCGTTGGGATCGGCGTGCCAGATATCGACCAGCACGCCGGAACGTGGGCTGCCGTCCGTCGCCAGCACCCGGCCGCTCAAATGCAGCACCTCGGCACGGGGCTCCCCGACGATCAGGTCGGTGGCCCCGATGCGCGGCCCGCGGGGATAGAACGGCCCGGTGAAGTCGCGCGGCGTTTTCCGGCGCTCGGCAGCGACGGCGGCCGGAACGCGGGACAGCACGCCGATGGAAACCACTGACCCCAGGACGCTTCGGCGGTTCATCTGTTGTTGTTCCTCGGCATTGCTGCCAGAAGAATCATACGCGCATGTCGGGCCATCCTGTAGGCCGGTAGCTCAGCCTACCGGGGAAGATTTCCCACCGTCATTTCAGCCATTGCCCATAGCGCGTGTGCCGACACTTGCGCGACCCTGAGGAAGAACGAACAGGGGGCAGTGCATGGCGAACTCGGTCCGCCACGCCCGAAGAACCGCAAGGTCGAGATGTATGCAGAGGCGATCAGCGGATTGCTGACGCTGGAGCAGGACAGCGACAGGCGGGCCAAGTACATCGAGTTCATCGACATCTACGCCGGCCTCACTGACAATGAGTACCGGCGTTATCGACAGCAGTATCGCGAGGACAGTTCCACCATGGCAGGAATCATCTCAAGGGCACGCGAAGAAGGCATGCAACAGGGCATGGAGCAGAGCATGCGCCAAGGCCGCGTCAAGGGGGAGCGTGCGCTCCTGGAACGGCTGCTGCGGCGACGGTTTGGTCTGCTGTCGCCCGAAGTCGCCGCAAGGCTGGGCCAAGCTTCTGCCGCCGATCTAGAAACCTGGGCCGAGAGCGTACTCGACGCGTCGACGCTTGACGACGTATTCGATTCAATCCGCTAGCCGCATCGCAGGTGCTGAGCCAGATTCCTGTGTCGTCAACCTTGTGATCTTGACCTGCCTGGTCGGGAAGAACGGGTCCGACTTGGCCTCTGTTGTCAGGAGGATTACGAGCCCGTGTCTTGGCCGCGTAGTAGGAGAACATCGGGCCGAAATGGGGATACATGGATGGTTGATTCCGGTTCTGCGCAGACGGGCCTCCGGAAGTCCGCCCATGGAGAAACGATGTTTTCAGATCGACATCGATACCCTGATGTGCTGAAATTTTTTCCGATCGAGATGGAAGGGACCCGCAGTGCACCTGCGCGAGGACATACCCAAACGGTTGCTTCCCGCCGCGGAAGCGGCGTTGTCGTGGGTGAACGATGTTCGCGGAACAAGTTATGAGTTGACCGGGCTGGTCGATGTCGACGAAGCCGGGAATGCCGATAAACCCTTCGATGTCGGGCTCGTTCTGTGCGATGGCGAGATCTGCATGCGCGAGCAGGTGCGCGTGCTGCCGGAGGGCGGGGCGTACCGGTTCGATTTCGTTGCCGAGGCCGCACCCGACATCCCGCCGTTGCTCGACCCGCCCAAGGGTATTCGCTCGGAATGGCTGGACCGGCAGTTGCAGAGTCATGATTTTGTGGTCCTTCTCTACTATCGCGGCCTGTGGTGACCCCCCTGCCGCTTCGAGTTGCGAAGCTTCGTAAAGTCCGGCGTGCTTGAGGAGATCCGCGCTGCGGGCGGTGGGGTGTTTGCCATCACCAGCGAACCGCAGACGCTTGCCACGGAGGCGGAAGTGGAGTGGGAGACCAGCTACCCCGTGATCGGCGACCCCCACCACGAGATCCGCAAGGCGTGCAAGGACAGGGGCTGGCTGGATGTCTTCTACAACGAGAACTACGGCCACCTGCGCAACCGGCCCTGGGCGAGCCATCCGAACGGCTATTACCAGCCCGCAGTGCTGGCCGTACACAAATCAGGGCGCGTCCTCTACCGCTGGCGGGACGTTCCCAAGTACAGCACCATGAGCGGCGCCGGCGCCCGGCCCGAGGCGGCCTACACCTGGAAAAAGATCCAGGCGGCCATGGACAGCGCCGGCGATGCGGTGCCCGACAGGAAGCCCGTGCTGAGGGGGGAGAACGTTTCCTGGCCCCGGTTCCTGCTGATCCTGACGGCCCATGGCTGGTTCCTCAGGCCCAAGGCGTTTCCGCTGAGCCGTGCAGGAGACCCCGAGCGGGTGAGCCCGCGGGCGATGTTGAAGAGGGTGCACGGGTTCCTGGCGCTGTGGCTCATACTCCTTCTGTTCCTGCCGATCGCGTGGTTCGGTGCTGCCGTGGCGCTGTGGCTTGCAGTGCTGACGCCCGGCCTGATCGAGATCCATCGGCAGTTCCAGAACGAACCCGATCCGTATTGACGCCGAGAACGCGAGACCGGGGTTCCGTTTTCGCCTGGTTCGCTGGACAGGTGTGCCTCCATGAACGAATTTCTCCCCAAGGTGCGTTCCCTTTCCGATCACACATCCGCAGTCCTGATTGGGATTTCATATTAATCAATTGATCATTTAAGTTGTGGGCTATAGAATCTCCGTTCCCGCTTCCGCTCCGAGCAACATGAAACAACTAAGCGAACTCGACCTTCCGCAGATCGACCTCTTCGATCCCGAGTATGCACGGGACCCCCACGCAACGTACCTGGCGGCCTGCGAAAAATCGTGGATAGCACAGTATCAGTTCGGCTACCTGTTGCTCGATTACGAGTCGATGCGGGATTTCCTGCGCGACGACGAACGCTGCCGCGAACCCAACCTGGACCTTGTGCGGATGTGGAACGCAAAGGGTACGGCCTTTGAGCGCTTTACCGCCCATCAGCTCGTGGCATTACGGGGAGAAGAGCATCACCGGATAAGGAGGCTGGTTGCTCCGGCGTTCACGCCCATGGCGGCGGACAGACACCGACAATTCATGCGGGAAACCCTCGAAGAGATCATCGACGGCGTGAATGGGCAGCACTGCGAATTCACCGAACTGTCCGCACGGTACCCGATTACCGTGATGTGCCGGCTGATCGGCGTGCCGATCGAAGACGTCAGCCACTTCGCCGACTGGCTGGAGCCACAGGAAGCCGCGTTCGGCCAGGACGCCTCGATGTTGCCCGCAATCGATCACGGGCTCGTGAACATGTACGAATACGTGACACGGCTGATCGATGCGCGCCGGGGGGCGGGAGACCATCCGCAGGACCTCTTGCAGGATCTCGTGGAAATTGCTCACGAGGGCGACCGTCTCGACGACGAAGAGCTGCGTACGCTCCTGGTTCTCCTGCTCGGAGCCGGCTACGACACCACCAAGAACCAGCTCAACCTGATCATGAAGATGCTGATCGACCATCCGCAGGAGCAGGAGAAGCTTGACCGCAACCCGAAACGGGTAAAACGCCTGATCAACGAGTCACTGCGCCTGAGAAACGCCATCGGCTGCCTGCACCGCCTGAACGATGTCGACATCGAGTATCGCGGCGTTCTCATTCCCGCAAACACCTTCATGAGCTTTCCGGTCACCTTCTATGGCTGGGACAGCGACCATGCGAGCGATCCCGACCGATTCGATCCCGAGCGAAGCGATGCACCGCCCGTCATCGCATTCGGCCAGGGCATCCACATCTGCCTCGGGCAGTTCCTCGCCCGGGCGCTGCTGGAAGAGGCGCTGCCGATCCTGGCGCGCAGAATCCGCAACCCGCGCCTGAACGGAGACATCGTTTGCCGCCCTCCCATGGGCATCTGGGGCTACAAGTCGCTGCCGGTCGCCTTCGATGCCATCGCCGCTTGATCCGGCAGGCGACTGAACGGCACACACGACAGCATTCGAGGAGGAACACGCGATGTCGTCATTCGTACCTGAAGGCTTCGAACCCGCCCATGACATGAACCACGTACGGCCCGACGACACGCCGAACTGGACGGAGAGCTATGCCTTCTGGGCGTACTGGGAGAACCACTACCTGTACATGCACTTTCAGCGGCATCCCGACGACAGCAGCTTGTGGAGGGGTTACATCACGGTCAACGGGGATGACGGCAGCGTAATCGCCTCGCATGGCTTCGGGCGGGAGCACTCGGTATTCGGCCCCGGCTACCAGCAATGTCACGCGATGTGCGAAAGCCCCTTCGAGTCCTACCGCGTCAAGGTCGACACCATCGGCCAGAGAAGCGACTGGAAATCCCTGAGGGCCGCGCCGCTGCAGAGCATCGACAACAATATCGTGCCGCTGAAGCTGGATCTTCGACTGTTATCCGTATCCGCCACCTATGCGCCCATGCGGGGGCAGGCCGCCACGCATTCCAACGCGAGCTGGACGCACTTCACGCCCTGCCATGCCCTGGGTTATATCACTATCGGCAATGAGCGAACGTTCATCGACGGAGCGGGTTACCGTGATCATTCCGCCGGGGTGCGATCGTTCGACGCCATGCGCTCGGGCTACATGCTGACCGGTGTTTTTCCCAGTGGACGGAGTTTCATGGCGATCGGCGTCGGCACAACCCAGGAACACGGTGCAACGACGTTCATGGGAGTGGGGGGCGTGACCGTTGACGGCAAGGTGGCTTACGGCTCGAAGATCGATGTGCCGGAGCAGACGATTTCCTTGCCGATTCCGTGCAGCGATCTGGGCGCCATACGCTTCGAGAGCGAGCATGGTGAGTCCACCATCAATCTCAGAACCACCAATCAGGGCGTGGTCTTCGCCCTGTTGCCGCCCAACTTCGAATCGATCGGTCTACCGCAAGGTCTCAAGACCCGCCTTTTCTACCACGAGTGGCGCCTGGACATGGAGTGGGATGGAGAACAGGGCGCCGGCGGTTGGGAGCCCTGCATTCTGACCGAGTAGGAACCGCAACGGTCAGGCCCTGTAACGGAACGATGCCCTGGCACCGGGAAACGCGTGCGGGAAGTCGCCGACCGACAGATCATCCTTCCGGGTGTGATCTTTCGGGTATCTACAGAGCAAAAAGCTGTCGAGTAGCGGGCTAGGTTTTCCCGGGCTTGATGAGTTCGCCCCGCAACAAGTCGGTCAGGCCCCTTATGCACGCTTCATGGGCGGAAACCGAAGATTCGACGGCGTGGTGGCTGATTCCGAAGTTGAGCACCGACAACACGGCCCGCAGTTCCCTTTCCTTGGCCGGGTCTATTTCTCCCGTGCTGATCCCCAGCTCGGCCAGCTTGCGAAAGATGTCGCGCCACTCCCGATCGTAACGGACTTCGGCGATCTCGGGGTGCCGAACGCCCTCCTGGCGGACGACAGCGTTGAACCTGGCGATATCGGGATCGCCCTTGTGCAGTTCGAATATCCCCTGGGACATTTCGATCCATGCCTCGGTCAGGCTTGTAGCCTCCTCCATCACCTTTCTTGCAACGCCCAGGATCTTCGCCTGCACTTCGTGGTGAACGGTAATGAAGAGGTCGCTCTTGTTCTTGAAGTAATAGTAGATCGTGGCCGCGGTAACGCCCGCCTTCTCGGCGATGTCGCGATTGGACGTGCTGCGGAAACCCGTGGAGCCGAAGCACGCTTTCGCGGCCGCCAGTATGTTTGCCCGGGTCGCCTCGCTGTCACTGGCAACGGGCCTTCCGAGTTCTTTGGTTCGTGCTTTCCTGGCCAACGCGCGGCTCTCCCGATCGTTTGCTTTCAGACCCAGACTGCAGGCTGGGTAAAGAATCCGGTGTTGCAACGGCAAGAAGACGGCAACCGGATTCGTTCGGCTTCTCGCATCGCTGTATGACGCTCGAAATTGATCAGTCGATTCATAGTACTGAATCTACCGGCCCGGAACCAGCGCAACTCCAGTTGCCCTTCCGTCAAAACGCCGCGACAGGAGCCGCCGCCGTCAATCAGCGCGCTGGCGCCGGTGGCAGTACCCGCTATTTCTCCTCCCCCGTCCAATCGGGGCGCCGCTTTTCCAGGAAGGCGCTCACGCCCTGCCGGAATTCCCTGCTACCAATCAATTGCGCGCCCAAACGGTCACTGACTCGCTGCGCATCGCGCAGTGCCGGTATGTCCCGCGTTTCGTTGACTATTCTCTTGCTGACGGCACAGGCCAGGGGCGAGTTCCCGACGATCTCCGCGGCCAGTTGCCGTGCCTCGCGCATGAGCGACGCGCCATCGACAACGCGATTCACCAGGCCGAGAGCGCAGGCTCGCTCCGCCGGGATTTTCCGCCCGGTCAGTATCATCTCCATCGCGACCTTGTCGCCAACCTGCCGGGGAAGCCGTACTAGCCCCCCCGCTCCGGCGTAGGTTCCCGCCTTCACTTCGGGCAGGGAAAACGTGGCGTGCCCTGCGGCAACCACCAGGTCGCAGGCCATGGCGATTTCAAAGCCGCCGCCTGCCGCCGCACCGTTGACCGCAGCGATTATGGGCTTTTCCCGATCGAACCGGCTGGTGAGCCCGGCAAGACCGGTCGGCGGGATCGCAAAGCTCCCATGCTCCGACGCATATCTGAAATCGTTGCCGGAACAGAAAATCCGGTCGCCCGCTGCACCGAGAATCGCGACCCGCAGCGACTCGTCGCCTTCGAACTCCGTCCACACAAGGTCGAGAAACTCGTGTTCCACCGGAGTCAGGGAGTTCCCTCGTTCCGGGCGGTTGAACGTGACCTCCAGGATGAGGCCGTTCTTCTCGACGAGGCATGTCTCGATGGAAGCGGATGTCACGTTGCATCCCTGTCGACGGACTGATTCACGGACAAACCGCCTGACCCGACCTGATCATGAATGAACGACCGTGTTCGGCCAGTGTGGTGGCAGGTCCTGGTCAAGCACTCAACCGGACTTTTCGAGATTGAACTGCAGGCCCTTGATCACACCCAGGTGGGCGGCGTTGATGATGTTCTTGGCCCGCAACATTTCCATGTTGGCGGCGAGGTCGAATCGCGCGGTGATGGTGACCTGGCATTCACTATCTGCAATCGGGTCCACGTCCGTGGTCGCCAGGTAGTTGCGCACACCGGCAGGCCCGATGCCTTCGATGTTGTAATAGTAGTGCATCGCCTCGTCGTCCTGGTGCAACAGGGTCTCGCGGACGATGCCCATGCGCTCGTCCTTGAAATGGAACACCCGGGTACGCGGCGTGCTGCCGGGTTGCCCTTCGAGTTCCACCCTGTTCACGCTCAGCGGCCCCGAAGCCGATTCGCTCGTTCTCAACCGATGGGTGTTGTGCCAGTCTGTCAGCACATCCCACACCTGCTCGGCGGGCGCCCTGACGATGTCCTGGTTGATGATTCTCGCTCGACGGAAACTCATGGTTACGCTACCTTCCGGGTGCCGTGGATCGCGGACTTGACCGGGTCCTGCATGAAACGAACCGGCGGGAGCGTCATGGTCAGGTCCGCTCCCGCCCCGATGACGGGAAACCCCGGCTTCGCATCCCTGAGGTTCCAGAATTCCGAGTCGAAGCTCTCCAGCACGGGAGCGCCCCGCAGAACGCCCAGCGTCGTAATGGCGGGTTCTACCTGGAGCAGCAACGCCTCGCCGTCGACCATGCCGGCATTCATGTTCGCTATGTGTTGCAGATCGGCGGCGTTCAGCGGTTGAGGCAGACTCATGTGCCCTTTCAACACCAGTCTCCCGTCAACGGCCACTTCGGCCGACCAACGGTTGTTGAAGCGCTTGAAGTCGATGCTGCCGGCAACCGGGCGATACGCCCACCCGGAGCTCAGCCTGCGCCTTGCTTCGTCGGTACCGTCGATGACGCTGTTGGTCTGCAGGGCACGAATTCGCACTCCGGCGCGGCAGGTCAATCGAACCTGCGCCAGCCGGAACGGTCCGGCCGGGCCGTCATCGACATCCCAGACCTGCAGGTTGACGACAACAGGATCGGTGGGATGCAAACCCGGCGGGAAAAAGTCGGTACGGTACCCATCGCCCACCACGAGCTCGTAGTTGAGCTGCAGCCAGCTTAACCGCCCCAGTTCCAGCGGCTCCAGGTTCTCGACATCGACATCGGGCGCGCCATTGAACACCTCATCGATGCTTCGGTTTCCCCTCAGCATCACGCCACTTCCAGCTTCACGCCCACCTTCAGGTCGTCGCGCCCCTTGCCGAACGCCGGCATCACTTCTTTCGCGAACAGGCGGAGGCTTTCCAGAACCTCTTCATGGGGAATGGCGTCCACACAACTCAGCAGGAAGTTGATGCCGTCGACTCCGGCCGACTCCCATTTCCGGATCGCGGCGATGATGTGCTCGGGGTCGCCTATCGTGACTCCTTCCGGCAACGGCTTTACCTTGGCCGGGTCGTCTTCCGGCCCGGACCTGGCTGGATCGCTTCTGCCGGGGGACTTGCCGGGAGCCAGGTTCCCCAGCGACCGGTAAGCCGAGGAAGGAAAGACTTCGCGGCTCCAGAGCTGATTGGTATTGAGAAAGCTGAACCGGTTGATGAAGTTGCGGCCCATCTTCGAGGCGTAGCCGATGTCCTCGTGGCAGAACAGGTAGTTCATGGAATGGACCTTGTCGGTAACCACTTCCCCCACCGGATCGCAATTCGCAATCACCTTGCGGTATTCCTCGACGGTACGTTCCTGGGCCGCAAAAGACTGTGCGGCCACGCCGAGGCAGCCGAGGCCCCGCTTCGCCGCCTCGAGTTCCGTGCCGGGGCTGGTGACCGCAACCCACATCGGCGGGTGAGGCTTCTGCACCGGCTTGGGAATGACATTGCGCGCCGGCATGCTGAAAGAGACGCCGTCGAAACTGAACGAGTCCTGCGTCCACATCCTGGGAATCGCCTGCACATACTCATCCCAACTCACCTTGGTGATATCGGGTTCGTTGCAGAAGCCGCCCAGTTCCGTCCACGTGGACGAACGTGCGGTGCCCAGTTGCAGGCGCCCCCTGGAAAGAATGTCGAGGGCCGCGGCGCGTTCGGCTATGCGAACCGGGTGGTTGACACCCGGAACGCATACGACGGCGCCGTGGCACAGGCGGATGCGCTCGGTCTGCATGGCAAGCGCCGTTAGGAACAACTCCGGGGCCGACGAGTGGGAATATTCCTCCAGGAAGTGATGCTCGACGACCCAGGCGTTATCGAAGCCCAACTCGTCCGCCAGCGTCGCCTGCGCCAGCGCGTCGAAATAAGCGGCGGACTCGTTCTCCCGCGTAAACGGACGCGGAACGGACAACTCGAAAAAAACGCCAAACTCCATAACGGTTTCCTTGTGGCACACCTCACCGGCGCCGGGGCTCGATGCCTCCGGTTACACCTCGGCAGGACGTTATCGAGGCGAATATAGCACAGGGTTTCTTTTTAATCTATTGGTCAATTATCGGCCCGACCCATTCCGCGGGCGATCAGGCACGAGGCCGTGGATAGCGCTCCCGAAGCCGTTCGAACGCCGTGCCCGGGCCCTGGGCCAACCGCTGTTCGATCCGCTCGCAGACCTCGTCCGGACTATTCCTGGTCGTGTCGATCGCCAGGTCGTGGATATCGTTTGCGTAACTGGCTTCATAGAACCAGGGCGTCAGTTTCTGCATGGTTTTCGCAATGACCTGAAACGCGCTTTCTTCCTCGCTTCTCGCCGCTTCTTCCATGGTGTCGGGCATGTGCACTTCCCGGGTCGCCTGACGCTCCATCAATACGTCGTAGGGTGGTTTCAGGGCCACGAGCAGCACGGGAAGCCCTTCCAGGCGCCATGCGCAGTCCTGCAGAAACGGCGGGTCGAGAAACAGCAGGTGATCCACCACCAGGTTCTGGCCGGCTCGCGAAGCCGCGGCGATCATGTCGTGAAACGCCTGGATGGCGGGCCAGCCGAAGTCGCCGAAGCCGCAGCGGAACGGACTCTCCGGATCGTCCGGATCTTCATGGTAGTGATACATCCCCTCCCGCGTTCTCTCACCGAACATCGAGAACTTGCCCGGAAACATGGCGCCGAGAAGATTGTCGATGCCGAACATCAGGTAAGGATCCCTGGCGCGCTTGGCGAATGTGGCCACGGTGGTTGTCTTTCCTGCCGCAGACGTGCCGCCGACAATGATGATCTGACCTGGCATCCCTTCTACCTCGTGTCCGTGCCGCCCCGCAGAGTGTCGCAGGAAATCCCGAGCCGGGCCATCGATTTAATTGATTGAGCGATATATTATTTACACCCGAACGTCAAATTGCTATATTTCCGTCGGGGACCTTGTATCGGGAAGGTCGAAACGCGCCTTGGGCGTCGTTGCAGCAATCAATCAGGCAAGCCGGACATGAAAGACAGCGCATCCGTTGACAGCGGTTACCCCAACATCAATCTCGGGCCGGGCGAGTCCGTGCAATCGATCATCGCCAAGGACACCCACCCTGCCGCGGCGCCCTACCGCACTACCTCCTGGGTGGACATGGGCAATGAGGACCTCTCCATAGACCGGTATACATCCCGGGAATGGCACGAGCGCGAAAAGGAAACGGTCTGGAACAGGACCTGGCAGGTTGCCTGCCGCCTTGAGGACATCCCGGAGGTCGGAAGCTACATCGTCTATGACATCTGCGATGACAGCGTCATCGTCGTGCGGACGGGCGCCGATACCGTGCAGGCCTATGTCAATGCCTGCCTGCACCGCGGCAATGCCCTGTGCCTGGACCAGGGGCGGAAGAACGAGTTCCGCTGCCCCTATCACGGTTTCACCTGGACGCTGGAAGGCCAACTGAAATACGTTCCCGGCGCCTGGGATTTCGATCACCTGAATCGGGAACAGTTCCGCTTGCCCGAAGTGCGAATCGATACCTGGGGTGGTTTCGTCTTCGTCAACCTGGACGACGACTGCGCCCCGCTCGGCGAATACCTCGAGTTGCTTCCCCAACACGTGTCCGGTGAGGAGTTCGAGAAGCGCTACAAGGCGGGTCACGTCTCACAGGTTGTTCGCTGCAACTGGAAAATCGCGCTGGAAGCCTTTATCGAAGGCTTTCACGTGCCGGAAACGCATTACGAAAAGGACGAGCAGCACAGGATCGACCCCAACGGAATCGCCGCGTTCTCGCACGACACCAAGGTCCAGTACGACGTCTGGGCAAACAGCAGGCATATCAATCGCCTGATCCTGGTGGATGGGGTGCCCAGCCAGTATGTCGCGAACAAGGTCAACGAGCAGCAGGTGGTGGATGCCATGCTGCGCCGCCTCCCCAAGGAAATGCGGCCTCGGGTCGAAGAGGGGCAGCGCGCGCGTGATGTCCTGGGCGATTTCAACCGCAAGGCCTTTTCCGAACGATACGGCGTGGATCTGAGCGAGGCGAGCACCTTCGATGTCCTGGACCAGGTGCAATACAACATCTTCCCCAACTTCACGGTCTGGCCGACCCCCTTCGCGCCACTGTGCTACCGCTTCAGGCCCTGGAACGATTCTCCCGACCAATGCCTTTTCGAAATCTGGATGCTGCATCCCGTACCGACGGACGGACGCGACTACCAGGTGATGGCGGAACGGAGGATCGGCGAAAACGACCTTTGGGCCGACCAGAAGGAAATGGGCGTCTACGGGCCGGTCATCGACCAGGACATTCCCAATCTCTCGCGCATGACGAAGGGTTTGAAAGCGACCCGCAAGAAAGGGGTCACGCTCGCGCGGTACCAGGAGAGCCGGATCCGCCAGTACATGAAGACACTGGAAGAGTACCTGAACGGCGCATGACCACCGATCGTTCTTTGCCGTGACCGTTCGCGAACGGTCCCGACCGACGCCAGGCAACGGCATCTGTCGTGCATGCGGCGTAAACGATGCAGACCCGGGCAAGACGCCTGACGAAGCGTCGTCTCCGACCAACGAGAGGGCGGTCGTCGGCTTGACCGTCGACTCATCGGTAAACCTTATCCGCGAACAAGAGGTCTGGACGGGCGGGTAAACAGACAATTGAAGCAACATGAAACTCGCTGAACTGACACTGCCGGAAATCGACATTACAAGCCCGGCATTTGCCGAAGACCCGTATCCCCGGTACAGGGAGGCCATCAAAAAGCACTGGCTTGCCAGGACAGCCGTCGGCTATGTGGTGCTCGGCTTCGATGACATGAGGGACCTGCTCCTCATGGACGACAAACTCGACACCCCCAACAAGGCGATCACCACGCTGATGGGCGCCGATGACAGCATCTGGGGCAAGTGGAACAACCGGTTCATGCTGGCGCTTTCCGGCGATGACCACAAACGCATCCGCGATGTGGTGGCACCCACCTTCACCCCGCGCAACGCCGAACGGCACCGGCCGATCATGAAGGAAACGGTAAACGGCCTGCTCGACGACTGGGCTGCAAGGGACCGGTTCGACTTCACCGAGTTCGCCTCGTTCTTCCCGATCAGCGTCATGTGCCGGCTCATCGGAGCGCCTGTGGACATCGTGCCGGAAATCAAGGACAAACTCGAAGCGATGGGTACCGGCTTCAGCCTGAATCCGGACATGTTGCCGGCCCTGGATGACGCGCTCGAGTACATGCTGAACTTCGTCGAGCAACTATTCGAGGAGCGCGAAGCCAACCCCCCACCGGATGCCCGGGACAAGGACCTCCTGGATCAACTGCTGGAGGTCACCGGCCATGAAGACGGCCTGACCCGGCAGGAAATGATCGACCTGATCGTTCTGCTGTTCGGCGGCGGTTACGACACGTCCAAGAACCTGCTCAACATGATCGTCAACATCCTGCTGGATCGCCCGGAAGATTGGAAACGGCTGGCAAGCGACGAGCAGTTCGCCAAGGCAATCATCAACGAAACGCTGCGCTACGCCAGTGTCATCACCACCTATCGGATCGCGAGGGAGGAGTTCGTCTACCGGGACGTAACCATACCCGAGGGAACCATGCTGGTGTTTCCGTTGCCGTTTTCGGGCCGCGACGCTTCCATCTTCAGCGACCCGAACAGCTTTGAACCGGGCCGGAAACCCGAAGCGCGTCACTACGCATTCGGGAGGGGCATACATATCTGCCTGGGGCAGTTCATAGCACGCGTTCAAATCGAGGTTGCCCTGCCGATCATCGCTTCACGGCTTCCGAATCTCGCGCGTGACGGGGATATCGGATGGCGTCCTTTCCCCGGCATCTGGGGGCCCGCATCCCTACCGGTTTCGACGGGCAACGTCTCCTGAGGACGCCAGAGGTATACACCATGAATAGACCGGAACGGTTTCCTGAGGATTATGACCTTCGGACAGAGTCCATCAGTTTCGGTTTGAATCGCTAGCTCGCTGGCAAACAGGGCATCGAAGCGATGGACTACTTGACCAGCCTGGAAACCGACGGGTAGTCAGACAGCATTGATATTGACTGCCGAGCAGCCGGGCTTCTCGCACAGCGCGATCCGGGGGCCGAAGCAAAACCATTACCGGCGTGGATCGAATATCGCACGCCCGATCGTCTGCCTGTTGGCGAGTTTCAGCAGCCCGTCTGGTAGCGCCTCAAATCCGATAACATCTTCAACCAACGGATTCAGCCTGCTGTCCAGCAGCATCTTGTACAGATCGCTGTAACAGCGTTCAAACTGAACATCGTCACGCCCTCGATAGCCGCCCATATGAACGCCGATCAATGAATAGTTCTTCACAAGGGCATGATTCATCGGAGCGGCGGGTATCCTGCCCGAAGCAAACCCGATGACCAGGTACTTGCCCTGCCAGGCCACCAGCCGCCGCGCCACATCGAAATAGTCGCCCCCGACCGGGTCATACACCATATCGACGCCCCGGCCGTCGGTCAGGTCCATGACCCGCCGGTACAGGTCTTCGGCGTTGTAGTCGATGGCCTCGTCCGCACCGACCCGAATGCAGGCTTCGGTTTTTTCCCCGCCGCCGGCGGCGGCGATCACCCGGCAGCCGTGCACCTTGGCAAGATCGACGGCCGCCGAGCCGACGCCACCGGCAGCGGCAAGCACCAGCACGGTCTGGCCCGGCTGGAGTTCCCCGCGCAGGTGCAGTCCGAACCAGCCGGTGCCGTAGGTCATGTGAATCGCAGCGGCCTGCACGCAATCCACGCCGTCCGGGATCAGGTTGGCGCCGGCAGCGGCGATCAGGCACTCTTCCGCATAACCGCCATTGCCGCGGTAGGTGACCCCGACAATCCTGTCGCCTGCCTTGAAGGGCACGTCAGCGCCAGCCTCCAATACAGTTCCGGCCGCGGTCATGCCGGGCGTGAACGGCAGCTCGCGTTTCACCTGGTAGCCGCCCTGGCACTGCAGAATGTCGGCGAAGTTGAGATCCGCAGCCTCGACGGCGATCCGGCAGGTCTTGCCGGAAACTTCAGGCAGAACGACTTCCTGAACCTGCAACTTGTCCCAGGGGTTTCCCAGTTCGTTCATCTGCCAGGCTCTCATGCTGTTCCCCGCGTACTCTCGCCGCATCTACCGGATTGAGTGGTATTGAATCACGCCGGAAGTGCTACACGCGCATCCCGGCAAAACGCCCGTCCCGCATCGCCGATTCAAGGAAACGCGGGCTGCGCGCATCGCCTACAATCTGGCATTCGAACCCCTTCTCCTCGGCACTTTCAAGGAGTTCGTAGTTCGGTGTGTCGTGCGTTACCAGAACGGCGGTACCGGGCCCGACGGATGCGGCAACACTTCCCGCCGTTTTGATCTCGATGGTCTCCGCATCGAATTTCGAAATCGACGAACCCGTGAACAGGCGGAACTTCGCGTTCGAGGAGAGCCGGTTGAATGCCGGGCCCGAAGACAGCGCCGGCTCCATCAGTGGGGCCAACGATGAATGCCGGGTCACATAGAGTACTTCGGCGCCTGCGTGGAGCAGATACTCCGCAACCGCAATGCCCTCGTAGTGCCCGATGTCGTCTTCAACGACAAAAGGCCCGTTCCCGGCGTCGAGCGGCCGCGTGAAGACATCGAAGCTCGTCAACGGGCGCCAATTGCCTTCCGCAAGCGGGCTGCCCGGATTGCCGAGACGAAAACCGTCGGAACGCGGCAATGCGCCGGTGGCCACAACGACCGCATCCGGCGAATACGACTCGAGGTCGTCCGCATCGACATAGGTGCTGAGATTGATCCGCACGCCGAGCCTGAACAGCTCGCACTCCAGCCAGGCCGCAACATCGCCGATGGCCGCACGGAAGGGCGCCTTCCTTGCCAGGCGCAATTTGCCGCCGAGATCCTTGTCGGCTTCGCAGAGAACCACCTCGTGTCCGCGCAGGGCCGCAATCCGGGCCGCCTCCATACCCGCCGGGCCGCCCCCGACTACCAGCACACGCCGTATTTCTTTCGCGGGCGGGATGTTCTCCTCGCTTCTCTTCGCCTCGTGCCCGACCGCCGGATTGACCGTGCAGCCAAGCCCGGGCTTCCCGGCGAGCTGACTGCCGATGCATGCCTGATTGCAGGCGATGCAGGGCCGCACCTCGGAAACCCTGCCTTCCCTGGTCTTGTTGACGAGCTCAGGATCGGCAATGGTCGCGCGAACCATGCTCACGCAGTCGGCCTGTCCCAGCCGGATGATCTGCTCCGCTTCTTCCAGGGTTCTGAATCGCCCCGTCACGATCGTGGGCAGTTCCGTTGCCGCGGCGATCGGAACGCTGTGATCCAGTTGGTAGCCGGATGGTTCGTGCATCGCGCCGACGATCTTCGGTATGGTGAAGTAGCTGCCCTGGGACAGGTCGACAAAGTCGATCAGGCCCTTGCTTTCCAGGGTTTTCACGAGCGTCAGGCACTCCTCGGCGCCGAATCCCCCTTCGACCATGTCCGGCCCGACCCTCACACCCACGGGAATGCCTGAACCGACTTCCTCGCGCACGGCAGCCAGGACTTCGAGCAGCAGCCGCATGCGGTTTTCCAGGGGGCCGCCATAGTCGTCGGCACGCCGGTTCGTGATGGGCGACAGGAACTGCTGGATCAGGTACCCGTGCGCGGCGTGCACTTCCACCCCGTCGATGCCGCCCTTCCTGGCCGCGCGCGCCCCCAGCACATAGCCGTCGATCGCTTCGGCGATCATCGATCGCGTCATGGGCCGGGCGGCAATGCCCAGCCTGGGACTTGGAATGTCCGATGCCGACCACGGGGCGCTGCCGTCCGCCGGTTTCGCGTGATGCCCACCGTGCCAGAGTTGCTGGAACAGGCGCATGCCGTGCGGCCTGATTCTCTCCACCAGTTGCCGATAGCCCTCGACCAGCCCGGGGTTGATCGCCATCAGCGGCGCCGGGCTCGAAGGGTGGCCCGAGCAGATCTCCAGTATCGTCAGGCCAACGCCGCCGCGGGCGCGGGCTTCGTGATAGGCGATCAGCCTTTCGCTGACCCCGCTCTTGGCATCCATGCCAAGCATCGTGACGTGGGCCGTGCGAACGATCCGGTTGGGAAGCGTGACCTCCCCAATGCGCAACGGCGAAAGCGCGTTGGGGAATGACGTCATCGACGCAGGATCCCGTAGCTCGGGTCCTGCCGGTCCCTGGTTCCCCGGCTGAAGCGGTCCTCGTACTTCCAGGGGGCGCGCGGCGGGCAGGAGGTGATGTCAACGACCACCCGCCGGTCCAGGATTTTCCATTCCCCGTTCCGCCGCTCGAAAACGTCGATGTAGCGCCCGTAGGAATGTTCTTCGACGCTGGACCCTTTCGGAACATGCAGTGAAAAGAAATAGGACTCGACGTTTGCCCGGTCGCCTTCGAGTTCGATCAGCGTATTGAGTATCTGGTGCTGGCAGGCTTCGATGCCGGCCATGCCCTTTTCCACCCTGTCCATCACCTCGTGGGCGTTGCCGCGATAGGGCCCGTGCTCATCCGTGGCATCGGGGTGATAGGCGCTTTTGGCCAGGTCGATGTCGTAGCGGTCGATTCCCCGCGCGTAACGGGCCAGCGCTTCCCGGATCTCGAGTTTCGCAAGCACCTCTTCCAGATTTCCCGGGCTGCCCACTGCCAACGCTCCTTCATTCGTCCGTCGACGCTTACCCTATCAAGGGCAGCTTTCGCTGTATAGAAATAATTGATTGATTAGTTGACCTGAGCAAGCCCGCCGGATAGATTCTCGGGGCAAGCAGTTCGGCCCGTTGCATGCGCCGGCCGCTACAAGGATCACATTTTCGCTCAGGAGCATACTGCCGTGGCGGAATCCGACACCAGCATGGAAAACGCCATCCGGTCGGCCACGACGGCTCTGAAACCGGATTTCGAGGATGTAGGCAGGGAACACATCGTAGCGCTGCTTGAAACTCAGCCGGACACCGAGGGCGAAGTTGAAGTGTTCGACATCGCCGGCGGCGGGGCCGGTGCCGGCGCGTCCAGCGGTATCGTGATCTTCAGCGCCCGGGTGAACGGCGCCACCAACGAATACGTTCTTCGATTCGCACCGTACAACAACGAACTTCGCATTTTCGCCGAATACGATATCGCGAGCCAGTTCCACCTCCACGGGATGCTGAGTGAACGGGGACTTCCGGTTCCGGAACCGGTTGCCTGCGATGCGGAAGGCGACCGCCTCCCCCTGCCGGGCTTCATCATGGAGCGGGTCGACGGTGAAGTTGCGGACACCTCGGCCTACACGACGGGTTTGTTCGCGAAGGCAAGCGAGACGCAGCTCGCAAAAATGCACGACGAAATTTTCGCTGCACTCGGACGGGTCCATTCCGTCGACTGGCAACGGCTCGGCCTGGAGAAATACTGCTGCAGCGCAGGCGGCCGAACCCCCATCGAAAGGTACCTGAACTGGTATTGGAAAACCGCACAATGGTCCGGTTTCCCGTCCATCGACCGACTGCGGCGTTGCCTCCAATGGCTGTTCGACAATCAGCCGTCCTACCACCCCGACGACTGGACCCTCATTCACGGCGACGCGAACCTTGCCAATTACATGTTCAGGAACGACAGGCTCGTGGCGATTCTGGACTGGGAACTGGCGGGAATCGGCAGCCCCTCCATGGATGTCGCCCTGCAGGTCCACTTCAACGAATACTGCCGCATGGCCGCCCCGCCCCACGCCCGGCACAGGATTCCAACCGAACAGGCATGGATATCCCGCTACGAGGAGGTAACCGGAAGCCGCCTGGCCGACTACGACTATTTCCGAAAAGTCATGTGCTTTACCGGCCTCATCGTTCTCACGTCGATGAACCGGGGCGTGCCGGAAGCGCACAAGGCCGCCCATGCACAAGGGTACGAGTGGCTCTGGGCAATCGTGGAGAGCGGCTGAGCCCCTTGATTGCCGAAAAGGTCTTCCCAATGTGGCAAGGTCGCAACGAGTCGCCGATCGCTGGCGGGCATGGCGAGGCGGCCAATTTGAACTGATCAACAGGAAAGACAGTAAATGACCTACAACGAGAGTTGGAACCGCCCACATCAACCAACTAACGCGGAAAACTGGCAGGAAAGCGATTG
This sequence comes from uncultured Pseudomonadales bacterium, assembly GCA_964638775.1. Classification (GTDB taxonomy): domain Bacteria; phylum Pseudomonadota; class Gammaproteobacteria; order Pseudomonadales; family Azotimanducaceae; genus Azophilus. The sequence continues at coordinate 17,193 of CAZWZH010000077.1, read as the reverse complement.
CTACTGGTTTTACGATTCCGAAAACCAGGTCGGCGGCTATCATCGGATCGGCCAATACCCGAACCGGGGAACCGGCCAGGTTCTGACCTTCGCGTTCAAGAAGGGCGGCCGGTGTTTTCGCCTGATCAAGGAATACCAGCACACCGAGTGCGCACGAACCGAGACGGGGCAGACTGTCGGATCTTCGGCAGTGCAAAGCCTGGGCGACGGCCGCATCAACTATTCCTGGGCGGAGCCCGACGGCGGCGCGAGCCTGGAATTTCACCAATCGTTTTACACCCCCCGCAACTGGACGAAGGAAGTCAGCGAGCACGAAGGAGGGTCGTCCGTTCATGACAGCATGAATGCCGACGGACACCTGGAGGTGGCCGGACGATTGCAGGGGCGCCTGCGCCTGGGCGACGAGGAATACACCGTCGATGCCCTGGCCCACCGCGACCGTTCCTGGGGCCCGCGCGACTATACGGTTGCCAGGCAGCACAGAATGGTCACCGGAACCCTGGGCGAGCATCTGTCCTGGGTTGCCATGATCGTGCAGATGGAGAACGGTTTCGTGGCGAAAGTGGGTTACGTCGCGCGCAACGGCCAGACCACAGACATCACGGACCTGAAGGTTCTGACCGAATTCGACTGGGATGGATTCACCGTCAGCGGATTGCGTGCGCAGCTTGCCCTGGAGGACGGCAGCCAGTTGGAACTCGACGGAATCGCCGCCCAGGGGTTCCAGTTTTTCACGAAGGGCTGGGCGGCAACGTCCCATCACTTCATCGAGGTCGAGCGGGACGGAACGCGGGGATTCACGATTCTGGACGCCACCAACCGGCCGGCCAAGGGCTTCTACGTTCCCCCACAGGACGAACTGAGCCTCATCCGGGCCAGCGACGGGCTCTGCGATTCCGCGGACTATTCTGAGCTTCGGTGGTAACCGTCGAGCAACTTCACTATTTTTGCCAACCTCGCTGGATTCATTCGTGCGCAGGCCCGGCTAAGGAACAGTGGCGCCGCCATCGACCTTGATGGACTGGCCGACCAGGTAGCTCGACCGGTCCGAGGCCAGATACAGAATCGCATGGGCAATTTCGCGGGGCTCCGCGTATCGCCCGAACGGATGAGCCGCCTCGGCCATCTCGTGGAGTTCGGGATTTCTTTTTCGGTGTTCGATGAGCATCGGGGTCAGCACCGGACCGGGAGCGACGGCATTGATGCGTACGCCCTGCCTGACGACCTCAAGCGCAACCGATCGGGTCAGTCCGAGCACGGCGTGCTTGCTCGCGACGTAGAACTGCATCCCGGCCGAGCCGATCGAGTCGGACATGGCCGAGGTGTTGACTATTGCGCCCTGCCCCCGCCCCAGCATGTGTTTCAGCTCGTATTTCATGCATAGCCACACGCCCTTGACGTTCGTGTCCATGACCCTGTCGTAGGTTTCCACGGTCTGCTCCACCAGGGGAGTCACCTCCTGCTCGACGCCGGCATTGTTGACGGCAACCTGTATCGCTCCGAACGACTTGACGGCCGTGTCCACCATCGCCTCCACATGGTCTTCCCGGGACAGGTCGCAATCGACGGTCACGGCGGTGGCGCCGGCCTCTTCCACAAGCTGCAGCGATTCGCGATTGGCTTCGGCATTGATGTCCACCAGCACGAGATCCGCACCCTCTTCGGCGAAGGCGAGCGCCGTTGCACGCCCGATGCCGGAACCGGCGCCGGTGACTATTACCCCTTTTCCTTCGAACTCACTCGCCATCGATCCGTGTCCTCCATGGTTCCATCCGACTTGTCAACGCAGCAACCGCAAACGCAGGCAACCAGATCCTGCCTCCGGTTCGGTTATCATCTCGACGTGCCACGACAAGCTGCATAATGTCGACGCGCAGTAGTTTTCACGTTAGACCGCTGTCTCGACGTGCCGAGAAAAATCCGGCTCCCTGGCTGGAATGATAATATAACAACTGGTTAATTTAATAGCGTCGTGGTAGCCTGTTTCCATCCTTGAGCCTTGTCGATCCGATGACTCGTCCGACCCTTCGACACCCTGCGGCAAACCCGTTTTCCGGTTGGGACATGGGAACGCTCCTGGACCAGCAGGCCAGGATCCGGGCGCACCACCCGTTCCTTGTCTGGGAACCGTTCGAGCTGCCCGGGCGGCTATGGACGTACCGGGAATTTTCCGAGGCAACCAGACGGCTGGCCGCCGGAATGGCAAATCGGGGGATCGGGAAAGGCGATTTCATTCTCGTTCACCTGGAGAACTGCCCGGAATTCCTGCTGAGCTGGTTCGCGTGCGCCAGATTGGGCGCCGTCGCGGTGACCACCAATACCCGGTCTGCAGGCGCCGAATTGAGTTACTACGCCGATTTTGCAGGCGTCAAAGCGGCCATTACCCAGCCGAAATTCGCCTCCCTGGTCGCCGAAAACTGTCCTGACCTGCAATGGCTTGCCGTGACCGAGTCGGACGCCGGTTTGTCGCCCGGCGCAGCCGTCGCCCCGGACCAGGCCTTTGCAGTTCTGTACGCCGATTCCGAACCGCCTGACCGGGTCGTCGACCCGACAGCACCGCTGTGCGTGATGTACACATCCGGTACCACATCCCGGCCGAAGGGCGTGGTCTGGACCCATGCCAACGGGCTGTGGGCTGCCCGCGCCGGCGCCTTCAGCGAGGGACTGCTGTCGACCGACGTGCACCAGACGATGCTGCCGCTGTTCCACATGAACGCCATGTCCTGCCAGGTACTGGCGTCTTTGTGGGTGGGCGGCACAGTCGTGCTGCAACCCCGGTTCTCGGCAAGCCGGTTCTGGGATGTGGCCCTGCGGCACGGCTGCACCTGGAGTTCCGTGGTGCCCTTCTGCGTGAACGCGATAAAGGGTCAGGAGGTGCCGGAGCACCGGTTCCGAACCTGGGGCGTGGGCGTCAACGGCATCTACGACAGGAAATTCAAGGTTCGCTCGCTGGGCTGGTGGGGCATGACCGAAACCGTGAGCCTGGGAATCGTGGGTTCGGTGCTTCACGAGGATACCCCCTTCACACTGGGGCGCCCGTCACCGCTCTACGAGATCGCCGTTCTTGCACCGGACGGAGCCGGCGTGGAACCGGGAAAAGCCGGCGAACTGCGAATCCGCGGCATTCCCGGTGTTTCCATTTTCGACCGCTACCTGAACAACGAGGCGGTCACGCAGTCGAGTTTCGATGACGCGGGTTTCTTCATTACCGGCGACCGGGTACGGGCGAACCCCGACGGCACCCTGTCGTTCGAAGACCGGATCAAGGACATGCTCAAGGTCGGCGGCGAGAACGTCAGCGCCGCCGAAGTCGAACGGGTGATTCAAACGCTGCCGGGCGTATCCGAGGCCGCGGTCGTGGCAAAGCCAGACAGGATGCTGAACGAAGTGCCGGTTGCGTTCGTGCTCGCGGGCGTCGGCAACGACCACGCGGAACTCAAAACGGAGATTGAAGCCACCTGCGAACGCTCTTTGGCGGATTTCAAACGGCCCCGGGAAGTAAGGATCGTCGACTCGCTTCCACGTGCCAACCTGGAGAAGATCGCGAAAGCGAAACTGCGCGAACGATTGCTTGAGGAAGTCGGGTAGCTTGCATTGAGTAAACTCTCAAGCGATTGATTCAAATAAAATTTTTGGAATAGACGTACCAAAAGATTGCTTCGATCGGGTACCGAGAGCAGGTATGCGGTACGGGCATCCGGCACGCCAAGCGGACGCGTTGTCGTGGAATTCAAGGGCGCAGGGGTGCTTTAAAGGTGCCGGATGCCCGTACCGCACACCTACTCTCTCCCAGCGGTCGTCTGTTCCTTGCGCGTCCTCGTCCCGCCGCGCCGGGTTCCCGACTCGAATGGGAATGGCCTTTGAGGTGCTCTGGCCAGAACGCTAGCTCCGATCCTTCGGCACCATTCCCGAGACGAAAGCCAGGCGTACGGAAAGCGGCAAATGCCGGACAAACCTGAAGACCCAACGGCAGGCGGCATTTGGAATGCTCACCGCTTTCCCCTTTTTCAGATCCCTCAATGAACCGGCCACACAGTCTTCGGCCGACTGAACCATGAAGCCGGGCGTCGGCGTTTCGTCGACGCCAGCCACTTCATTGAATTCCGTCGGCACCGGCCCGGGGCACAGCACCTGAACCCGCACGCCCGAGCCCTTGAGTTCGCCGTACAGGGATTCGGTGAAGGTGATTACACCCGACTTGATCCCGCTGTAGGTTGCGAAATAAGGCGCGGCATTGAAGCCCCCGACCGAGGATACGTTGATGATGTCGCCCTTCGACCGCGCCAGCATTCCGGGCAATACGGCACGCGTCAGCATGACGAGCGCCACCATGTCGACGCTGAGTTCCTGTTCGATGCGCGCCGCATCGACCGATGCGAACGCGCCGTTGGTGCCGAATCCCGCCGAGTTGACGAGTGTATCGACGCGTTCGAGAGACCCCAGGTATTCCGCAAGCGCGCGGGTGGCCGCCTGGTTAGAAAGATCGACCGCCCTGATCTCCACGGCGACGCCGAATCTCTCCTCAATCGTATTCGCCAGCTTGTCCAACCGCTCCCGGCGCCTGGCGACGATGATGAGATCGGAGCCACGGCCGGCGAGCCGCTCGGCGAAACAGGCGCCAATACCCGAGGAGGCTCCCGTGACGACCGCAATTGGTTTGTTTGACGTGTCGCCCTCCATTCAATCAGCCCAGGGTGGTGGATGAACCCCGCGATCAAGGGCATCGCAGTTCTCGTCCACGATCCACTTGGTCATGCGCCGGATCGGCTCGATTCCGTCTTGCGGACCCCCGGCGGAATCCGCGAGCACTGCGTAGCCGAGCGAAACGATCCGCTGTGCGCCGTACAGCGGCAGAACGTCCTCGAGCTCGCGCTTGAACGCCTCGGGGTAGACGCCGACGGTCTGCGTGTAGGCATCCACATCGGCGGCGACCTCGTCGACGCTGTCTACCGGTATGAAATTGGCGACGCGATTGTCGAGGCTGGCATCGAACGAGACGGCTGCCGGAAGCTGCGAGACGATGATGGCGCCCTCGTCTTCTTCGCCGCCGATGACGTTGTACCAGTCTTCCTGGAATCGCAGCGCTTCCACATTCGATTTCAGCTCGGCATCGACGCTCTTCGGCTTGGTGCTGAAGCGCTCCGGCAGGGCCATCATTGCGCGATAGGCCAACTCACCGAATCGGTTTGCCTTCTCGAGCCCGGCGCTTTCGGTTCCGGTCAGCAGGTAGACCTTGCGCGCGTTCACGCAACCCACCTGGTTCAGGCCGCCGATGTCGGCCGCCACGCGCACCGCCGCAGCCTGCATCGACTCTTCGGTATTGAAGGTCTCCGCGCCGATGACGCTGATACTGCGCTTGGGATCTAGGGAAATGAGTTCCAGGCCGGGTTGAATGTACTTCGTGACGTGCTTGACGGATGCGAATCCACCCCAGGCCAGGATTTTTTCGATGTTTGCCGGCAGATAGAACCGGCGCTCGAACGACTCATCGCCACCTTTCCAGTAGGCGACGCTCAGATGCCTCGTGACCGGATGATCGGGCGCGTATTCACACAGGCTGCGCACCACCGCCGCCGCGGTAAACGGATCGTTCGACGGGCTCTTGATGATGGCATCGCCACGGGTCAGGGCGCTGCGCGCAATCGTCATGGCCGAGACCAACGGCGAGTTGCCGGCGACGATGTGCAGGCTCCGCGCACCGAACGCCCGGATCGAGCAGACCCTGCCGTTGGGCTTGGGCGTTCGCACCCGGCCGTCGAAGTAAGCCCGTTCGCCGTCGATCATGTCTTCGAGCAGTTCCCGCGAAAAAAAATGCTTCAGCGCTTCGTACTCATCGTCCAGGATCGGGCGCGTGACCGGCGCCGTGTCGTAGGAGAGCTCTCTCGCCTGCTGCAGATGCGGATTGGTTCCGACATCGAGCCGTTCGCCGAACCCGACCAGGAAATCGATGATTTCCTCGGTCTTCAACGCGTGGATGTCCTTGAAGTTTCCAAGGCCCCGCAACGGCAGTTGATCGACGAACCGGTGTACGTCAGGTGTCCGGAAAGAGCATCCGCCACCCCGGCCGGCAAACTCGACCAGGTCAGATTCGACGATCTTTCCCCTTACGATCAAGGGAATGACGGGTGTCTGAGTCATGAGCGTTCTCCTCCCATGGAGCGGTCGGGCCGCACCATTGAAAACCGCGCTATCGATTCAATGAGTCCTGCATCGCGTGAGGCCGGTTGCAAGCTATTTTTCAACCACCTCCCGGCGCGGCGGCAATGGCCTGCGCCTGCGTCAAGCAAAATACCAGAAATGACCGCATGGCGATCGAGTAAACGCCCGCGGCCACGGGAACATCCACGCATTACATTCCCAATCGGGAACTTTTTCTACAGCATCCGTCTCGAGGTCTCGATGTATTCCCGTTCGGTAACAAATTGGTCCTTTCGCCGTTGAAAGCAGCTAATATTCCCGATCGGTAACACTAGATCGCAGGAACGCTATGGCCGTTTCCGTGCAGCAAGTTGGCCAGACGGTCAGGGGCGTGCGCAAATCGCTGGGCGTGACACAACGCCAACTCGCAATGGCGGCCGGTACGGGCATGCGGTTCATTATAGATCTCGAGAAGGGCAAGCCGACCTGCCAACTCGGCAAGACGCTTGCGGTCCTGCATACCCTGGGTATCGAGGTCGTGTTCAACAAAGCCGGTCAAGATGCCGATAGACCGCCACGCGCGCTCTCGATGTCTTCCTGCACGGACGCCTCGCGGGCCGGCTCTTTCTGCGTGACAGTGGCCTGACATCATTCCGACACGGGGAAGCATGGCTCGACCGCAACGATGCGGTCCCGCTTTCGCTGTCGCTACGACCGGATCCCTATCCCCACCGGGATTGCATGCCGCTTTTCGGCGGCGGAATGCGGTGGTGGCTTTTGGCGAGAAGGGCGTTCGGGCGTGACGCGAATCGAATGCCGCTTTGGTGCAGTCAAAGCAGCGTATACCCGATCTCCTCAACGACGTTGCGCAGTGCATCCAACAGGGCGGGGTCGCCAAGAGCGCGGTGAAACCCTGGGGCTCGCGGGAAGGCACCAGCACCTTGGGCGCGCTCGTAGAGGGCGATTGCGGGCCGGCCGGTTAGCGACGATCTGTAGTAGATGCCTTGAATTTCCGGGTAGGCGTCATAGAAGCCCCGTGACCAGTTCTGTGCATGGGAATACGGCCCCGCCGCGAGTTTCGATGAGGCGCCCGCACGGACAGGAAAGGTGTCCGTGACGTCGAGCAGGCACACCTCGCCCTGCAACGCAAAGGCAACCAGCCAGGGCTGGCGCCGAAAGCGGTTGACCCGGCGCCGGTTGCGTTCGAAACACTCGGCGACCGCGGTTGCGATGTCTGTGGCCGCATAGAGAATGCCGCGACTCTGGAGGACCGGGTCTCCCTGCCCGTCGGGGAGGTGGTGGTCGAAACGCGACAATGGGCCATAGCGCCGAAACGCGTTCCAATGTGTCGGATAAGCCCCGCCTCGCCAATAGACCCGGAACAGGAGTTGACCGGGCACCACGGTGATCAGCGCCGGGTCGAGTCGACTGAGCCGGGCAAGGTCCGGCGCCCGGGGTAGTTTGGCCACGATCTCGGGCGTACGGTGGGGTTGGGGCGCTACAGGCGGCGCGCAAGCGCAGCGACTTTCTTGACGGCTCCGCCCGAGCGGAGCCACGCCAATGGCGACATGACCGCTTCGGTTTCGCCTCCGGCGAACAGGTCTGGGTCGGCCTGCGTGTACCACTCCTGGACTTCCACAGGGTGCAGGTCCGGGCTGAGCGCCGCATTCACCTTGGTGATGTTCGCGACCAGGGCGCCGCTTCGTTCGAACTGGAAGATGGGGATGAGCCGGCGGTTGTTCAGCAGAAAACTGTAGAGCGTTCCGCGGGCGATCATCTGCCTGACGTGATTCTCCGGCATGCCCAGCCGGCTTGCCACCTCCCCTGTCGTCAGACTGGTCTTGACTATGGCGGCGTATTGCAAGGCTGTCGTGGCGACAGGGTCGCATTCGGTCACCGCGTACAGATCGACGCCCCCGTCGCGAAGAACCGCCTGTTCGTGCTCGGTCAGTTCCTCAGTTGACGACCCGTATAGCACCTCAGGCATGTCGTCCAGAACCATTTGCAACGCTTCGTTCAACTGTTCGGCGGTCGCCTGCTGCATACCACGCATCGAGAGGTATCGGGCAAGCGGCTCGCGGGTTTCTCCACCGGCATCGGCATCGTTCGCCGTTGGACCGGTACGCATTCGTACGGTCTGTTCGGAGTGTTCGCGCTGCGTTTGAGGCGTCTCGGGCATTTCCGGGATGAAATGTTGGAGTGGTTCGTGAAGCAATCATATAGCGCTCCAAAAAATGCAGCAACTCGATCGCGCCGATGGCCCGTCTATGAGGTGTTGCGGGAACTCGGGCCATCCGATTCCGACATCGCCCGCCTCGAAGACGACGAGGTAATCGGCTACGGGCTCAAGGACGCCTGACAACCTGCGGGATCATCGGGAACGGCCAGCCAATCCTGAAACGGTCCTCCCATTGAACTGCACCGTTGCTGCAGCCTTCGCAGCCGTTCTACATTTCAATCGGTTTCATGAATGCGCTATCGGCATCACGTTTCAATAGACCAATTGACTTTGATCAACAGCAATAACCTGGCGCCATCGCCCCGGCGAGGGATTCATAATAATTGACTAGTCAATTGAATCTATTGTACCCTGCGGGCGAATCGATTCGGCCGAGGTTTTACGTGCTTTTGATGATTTTCCGCTGTGGGGTTCGCCATGGCCTCTGACTCGATGCAAGCGATTCGTATCGATCCCGCCACCGGACTCAAACTGTTCAACACCCGCGCCGGGAAGGCTTCGGAGAAGATCGACGGCAGGGGCTACGGCGTGGTCGAAAACGCCGATTACCTAGTCTTGCCGGAGTTCAAGGCGGACGCGGCCTATGACGACGCAGCCAGGGCGCAGATCCGCGAGTTCAACGATGTGCGCCGCGGCGCCGACGACTACATGGCCATGGAGGGCAATTTCGCCCGCTATCTCGAGGACCACTACTCCACCGCAGCGGTGGAACGCGAGGCGCTTACCGACGAGTGCGAAATCCTGGTGGTGGGCGCCGGTTTCGCCGGGCTGCTGCTGTGGTACCGGCTGTCCCAGGCCGGGTTCGCCGACGTGCGTTTCTGCGAGAAGGGCGGCGATGTCGGCGGCACCTGGTACTGGAACCGCTACCCGGGCGTCGCCTGCGACGTGGAGTCGTACTCCTACCTGCCGCTGCTCGACGAGATGGGGTACTTCCCGTCCAGGAAGTTCGCTTCCGGCTTCGAGATCTTCGAGTACTGCCGGATGATGGCCACCCGGTTCGGGTTCTACGACCACTGCCTGTTCCACACCGAGATGACCGGCGCCGAGTGGGACGACGAGGCCGAACGCTGGACGGTGCGCACCGATCGCGGCGATGCGATGCGGGCGCGGTTCCTGGTATTGGCCAACGGCACGCTCACCACCCCGAGGCTGGCGCGCATCGACGGGATGGAAACGTTCGAAGGGCAGTCGTTCCATACCGCCCGCTGGGACTACAACGTCGACCTGGTCGGCAAGCGCATCGGCATCATCGGCACGGGCGCCACCGCCGTGCAGGTGATTCCCGAGATCGCGAAAGACGCCGCACACCTGTACGTGTTTCAGCGCACGCCCTCCACCATCGATGTGCGCGACCAGCGCGACACCACGCCCGAAGAGATCGAGGCGTGGAAGAACGAGCCGGGCTGGGCACGGCGGCGGCGGGAACGCTTCGCCAAGCTGATCGGCCGCCGGGCGCTGAAGGCAAACGATGCCTACCTCTCCGGAAAGGCGCAACGGCCGAAGCGGCGGCTGTACGGCGACGGGCCCCGCCTCAGCCCCGAGGAACTGCTCGAGCGCGAACTCGAGACGAGCTTCCGCATCATGGGGCAGATCCGCGACCGGGTCGATGCGATGGTCGAAGACCCCACCACCGCCACGGCGATGAAGCCCTACTACCCCTACGGCTGCAAGCGTCCGAACTTCCACGACGAGTACCTGCCCACCTTCAACCAGCCCAATGTCACGTTGGTCGACGTGGCGCCGCGCGGGGTGCAGAGGATCAACGAGCGGGGCGTGGTGCACGACGGTGTGCCCTACGACCTCGACGTGCTGATCTATGCCACCGGCTTCGACTTCATGTCGCGGGAATCCATGGGGCGCATCACCGGCGCCGACGGGCGCAGCGTCGCGGACAAATGGGAAGAAGAAGGCACGCGCACCTTCCTCGGCGTGCACTGCCACGGCTACCCGAACCTGTTCATCGTCGCCGGCCCTCAGGGCACCGGTGGAACCTTCAACTTCACCGATGCCATAGAGGAGCACACCGACTACGTCGCCTGGCTGCTCACCGCCATGCGCGAACTCGGCCACGGCGTCGTCGACATCCGCAAGGAGGACGAGGACCGTTGGGCGAAGCTCTGCGCCGATGCCGACCTGGCGAGCGCGCCACTGCGGGACTGCCTGACGAACTTTAACGGCTACGGCCGCGCCGCACCCGGCTCGCTCGGCTACTACGGCGGCAAGAAGGCCTCGGCGCATTGGCGCAACTGGGCCCGGGAGACGCTGGAGGCCTACCGTTTCCGGCCGGCTTGACGCAAGCCAATCTAAGCTCATAGTAAGTAGCAGAGTAGCTTTGTTGCTCGAGCGGGGCTTTTTGCGCACATGAATCGGGATCCGCAATTCGACTACCTGCGTGAGGCCGACCGGTTGTTCGGCCGGCTGGGGGTGTGGATGCACGGCCACAAGTCCGTGGTGTTCGTGGTTGCAATCGCCATGCTCTCAGCCGGAGCATTCCAGGCGACGAAGTTTCGCATCGACAACAGCTTCGACAGCTTCTTCGATGCCACCGACCCCGCCTTCAGCGCCTACAAGACCTACCAGGAGGAATTCGGGTCCGACGAGGTGGCCTATCTCCTGTATTCGGTGCCCGCGAGTGCCCACGGCCCCTTCGATCTGGACGCCATGCGGCGCATTGCGGAGCTTACCGAGGCCCTGGAATACGAGGTGCCTTTCGTCAAGGACGTGACCAGCCTGAGCAACGTGGAATTCATCACCGCCGACGGCGATTTCCTGGAAATCCACGAGTTGGCCCTGGACATGCCGGACAACCAGGCCGCCCTATCCGAGCGGGGCCGGGCGATGATGGGCAAGCCCGCCTACCGGGGCGCCATCGTCGATAACGAGGCGACCCACGGCGCCATCGTCCTGGAGATGACCGTTACCAGCAGCGATCCGCTGGACCTGCTGCGGCTGGACCCGGACGGCGGCAACGACATCGAGAACCTGTATCCGCAAGTGGCGAGCCGCAAGATCGCGGAAATCCTGGCGCGGCCGGAATACCGGGGCATCGACTTTCGCTGGTCTGGAGACGTGGCGATGAACTCCGCTTACCACGAGGTCATCAAGAGCGAATCCGCCACCCAGGCCCTGCTGACACTGGCGCTGGTCAGCCTGATTGCCATGGTGTGCTTCCGCATGCAGCTTCTCGGGCTGCTCGGCCCGCTGTCGGTGGTTATTCTGAGCATGATTCTCACGGTGGGTTTCATGAGCCTGGCCGGCTACAAGATCGGGGTCATGTTTCTCATCGCCCCCACCCTGCTCATCGCCATTGGCGTCGCCCAGTCGGTACACCTGATTACCGAATTCAACCTGATGCGGGCCCGGGGCATGGATCGGCGTCGGTCGGTGAAGGAGGCGCTGGAGCGCGTCGCCATGCCCTGCCTGCTGGCCGCGTTCACCACGGCTACGGGCTTCGTGGTGATGTCGGGCTCGAACCTGCGTGCGCTCGCGGAAATGGCCGTGTACCTCGGCGTCGGCGTGATGCTGACCTTCGTCGCCAGCATCACCGTCATGGTCTGTTTCATGTCCATGGGCAAGGAGAAGCCACGAAGGGCCGCCGGTGAGGATGTGAGGAAGCGCGACGCTTTACACCGCCTGCTCCGCAGAATCGCCGTGCTCGATACGAAGCGCCCCCTGGCCATCGTGATCCTGTTCGGCGGCATTCTGGCGGGCTCCCTTGCGGGCATCGGCAAGCTGCACGTGGGTTTCAATTTTCTGGACGAGTTCAAGCCCCACACGCAGTTCCGCCGGCACACCGACTACATTCAGAACGTCATGGGCGGGATGCTGAACGTGGTGTTCGTCTACGACAGCGGCGAACCGGACGGCGCCAGGACCCGGGAGTTGCTTGCCCACCTCGATGCGTTTCAGGCCCATGCCGACCGGTCGCCCATCGTGGAGAAGACGTACTCCGTGGTGGACATCCTCAAGGACGTGAACCAGAGCTTTCACGGTGACGACCCGGCCTACTACCGCCTGCCGGACAGTGACGAACTGATCGCCCAGTATCTTCTGATGTACGAGCTTTCCGGTGGAGAGGAACTCGGCGACTACCTGAACGGCGACTACAGCCGCACCACGCTGGAACTGCGTGTGGACCTCACGGATTCCAGCCGTATTCAAGCCCTGGTCGATGACATGGAACGCTACCTGGAGGAGCATCCGGCCGGTGTCGAGATCCGGACGACGGGCATCGGCCTGTTGTGGATCAAGATGGCCGAGTACATTGCCGACAGCCAGATGTGGGGCTACAGCCTCGCGTTCGGCATCATCGCCCTGGTGCTGTGCCTGGCGTTCCGCTCGATCAAGGTCGGCCTGCTGGCCATGATCCCCAACCTGTTCCCGGTGATTCTGGCGCTCGGCCTGATGGGCTGGCAATCCGTGCAACTCGACTACTTCCGGCTGCTGGTGGCCACGGTGGCCATCGGCATCGCCGTGGACGACACCGTGCACATCACCACGCGCCTGCGCTCGGAGTTCCTGCGCCACGGCAACTACGAGCGCGCCATTCGGGAGAGCCTCCTGAGCACGGGCCGGGCGTTGGTCATCACCACCGTCGTCCTGTCGCTGGCCTTTCTGGTGTACCTGGCATCTGATATGGCGATGCTTTCGAACTTTGGCATATTGCTGTCCGCCACCATGGTTGCCGCGCTGGTCGCCGACCTGTTCCTGTTGCCCTGCCTGGTGTTGCTGCTGAAGCCGTTCGGGCCCGAACGCGCAGCAGAACCAGCGGCGCTGGTCGCCGATTCCGTACTCACGCATTGAGATACCGCCGGGATGCCTGAATGCCGATGGCAAAAACCCGATGTTGCGCCGAGGGCGGAACAGGTCACCGGCAATTGGCGACGGGCGGCGTCCGTCCTGCTCATCGCGGTGATGCTCGCTCCACCGGCCGGAGGGGAGCAGTCAGGCGGGGGCGACGCTGAAGAGAAAGGCGCCGCCATTGCCGCCGAGGCCGACCGGCGCGCCAGCGGTTTCGTCGACAGCGAGGAATCCTTCACCATGGTGCTGCGCGACAACCGGGGGCGCGAGCGGCGGCGCACCCTGCGGGCGCAGACGTTCGAACGCACCGACGACGGCAACTGGAGCCTGACCATCTTCGACGAACCGGCCGATGTGAAAGGCACCGCCATGCTCACCTACAGCCACGGGCTGGAGCCGGACGACCAGTGGCTGTACCTGCCGGCGCTGAAACGGGTCAAGCGCATATCCTCGAAGAATCGTTCCGGCGCCTTCATGGGCAGCGAGTTCGCCTTCGAGGACCTGAGCGACTTCGAGATGGAAAAGTATCGTTACCGCTACCTGCGCGACGAAGCCTGCGGCGACCTGGCCTGTTTCGTTTCCGAGTGGGTGCCCGCCTACGAACACTCGGGTTACGCGCGCATGGAAATCTGGCACGACCGGGAAGAGTACCGGGTGCAGAAAACCCTGTACTACGACCGGCGCAATGCGCACCTGAAGACGCTGCGGTTCCGGGACTACCAATTGCACGACGAGCGCTTCTGGCGAGCCTCGACCCTGGCAATGACCAACCACAAGAGCGGCAAGACCACGCTGCTCCATTACAATGACATCCGGTTCGGGGTGGGCCTGGACGAGCGGGACTTCGACCAGACCGCCCTCAAACGCGCCAAATAGAGCGCCCTGCGGAGAACGCCCATGACCACGAAACACCTGCTAGACCCGGAATTGCACCCGCTGCTCGAACTCGTCCCTCCGTTCGAACTCGATGACGAACAGCTTCCCCTGATACGGGACAATCCCGGCATGGCGGTGGAGCTTGGCGACCCGGCGGAAGCCGGCGTCACCCGGGAAGAGATTCATGCTGATGGCGGCGACGGGCCGGATGTACGCGCCCTGCTGTACAGGCCGTCGGCAGAGGCCGCGTCCGGCGCCGGCTATCTGCATATACACGGCGGCGGCTACGTCATGGGGACACCGGAGATTTCCGATCCGGTAAACCTCGAAATCTGTGCCCGGCTGGGTGTCGTGGTGCTGTCGGTGGACTATCGTATAGCGCCGGAACACCCGATTCCGGCGCCTCTGGACGACTGTTACGCCGGCCTTGCCTGGCTGCACGAGCAGGCGCCGGCGCTCGGGGTCGACCGCAATCGCGTCGGCATCGGCGGGGAGAGCGCCGGCGGCGGGCTCGCGGCCGCCCTGGCGATCAAGGCCCGGGATGCGGGGGAGTACGCGATCTGTCATCAGCACCTCACCTATCCCATGCTGGACGACCGCACCGGCACCCCCGAACAGCCGGGCGATGAACTGGTGGGCGAATTCATCTGGACGCGCAAAAGCAACCAGTACGGCTGGCGCAGTTACCTTGGCGACGCCCCCGCCCGGGCGCCCCAGGTGCCCGCACGCCTGGAGGATTTCGCGGGCCTGCCGGCCACCTGGATGGCGACCGCGGCACTCGATCTGTTTCGGGACGAAAACATCGAATATGCGCAAAAGCTGATGCTGGCCGGAGTAAGGACGGAACTGATTTCGTACCCCGCCGCATGCCACGGGTTCCAGATGGTGCCGGGCACGCAGCTCGCCGAGAGATTTGCCCGGGACCACCTCCACGCCCTGGCCAGGGGGTTGGGCGTGCCCGTTACGTAACCGGTTTGATCTCGGCGGATTGGCACCAACCAGGATCACCGTCCGTGTTTCTTACGAATGGCCTCCGAGACCCGTTCTTTCCGGTCGGAACTTGTTTCAACGGTGTCGCCAACGGGGCCGACAGTATTGCCGCTGGCGGCGCCTTGTTCGGGCCGCATCTGCGCGTGGTACGGCATGTGGCTCATCAGTCCCCCGTCCGCGGCAATGGTCTGACCCGTGACATAAGCGGCTTCGTCAGACGCCAGGAAGACGATCAGGCTGGCCAGGTGGGCCGGTTTTCCGCGATAGGGCGTGAGGATGCTGCCGTCGAGGATTTTCAGAAAGGGTTCGTTTTCCTCGGCGAACGCGGGAGGCGAAAGCACCAGACCGGGGCATATGGCGTTGCACCGGATGCCTTGATGACCGAACTGGGTTGCGACGGATTTCGACAGCATGATCAGCCCCGCCTTGGTGGCACTGTATGCGCAGCGGACCAGGTCCCCCGCCAGGGCATTTACGGAGGAGATATTGATGATGGAACCGCCGCCGGACTCGACCATGTGGGGAATCGCGAACTTGCACGCGGCCGCCGGCGCTCTCAGGTTCACCTCGTAGCTGTGATCCCAGAGGTCGAGGTCCGTGCTGACCACGTCCAGATCCTGCATGATGACCTCGGCGATGTCGGAGGCGTTGTTGACCAGGACATCGAGCCTTCCGAAGGTCGAGACCGCCGTCTCAACCGATGCCCGAATCTCGTCGACAACCGTCACATCCGCCTGGATGGCGATGCCTCTCGAGCCAAGACCCTCGATGTGCGCAACGGCTTCTTCGGCTCCCTGAACGTTCTTGTCCACAACGGCCACCGCCGCGCCTTTCTTTGCGAGGAGCATCGCCGTGCTCTCGCCGATTCCCTGGGCGGCGCCGGTGACAATCGCGGTTTTGCCTTCAAGTTCCTTCATGCGATCCCAGTGCTCCTTCCAACTGATAATTCGGGATCAGTAGCTGCGGGCACGTCCCTGGCAAGGCGCGGTCCGCAGCGATTGCCTGGACATTGGCAAGGGCCGCAACACGGCCATCGGCGGTTTTGCGCCCTCCCGAAGGGCGTGCCGCGCGGTTTCAAACCGAAAACCCGCCATCCACCAGGAGATTGTGCCCCACGACATAACTCGCATCGTCCGAAGCCAGGAACAGGATGGCCGAAGCCATCTCGTCGGGGTCGGCATTGCGCCCGACAGGCGTTCTCTCGGCGCCCGCCTGCGCGAACTCCGGATGCTTGGCAATCACAGCCTCCAGCATGGGTGTCATGGTTCCGCCCGGCGCAATCGCGTTAGTGCGGATTCCCGAAGCGGCGTATTCAATTCCGGCCGAGCGGGTCAGGCCGAGTACGCCATGTTTGCTGGCGCTATAGAAGGCGGAGAAGGGCGTGCCATTGACCGATGCCGATGAGGTGGTATTCACGATCGCCCCCCGGCCCGCTTTCAGCATCTGCCGGATCTCGTGTTTCATGCACAGCCATACGCCCCGCAGATTGACGTTCATGACCTGCTGAAAGGTCTCGTCTTCCTGCTCGTGAATCTGCCCTAAGGGCTGGAATACGCCCGCGTTGTTCACGCCCACGTCAAGGCCGCCGAATCGCTCGACGGCGGTCTCCACCATCCGCTCGACCTGCGCCTCGACGGTGACATCGACGTTGAGCGCAATCGCTTCGCCGCCTTCCGAGGTGATCATGCCCAGGGTCTCCGCATTGTCCTCCTCCTTGAGATCGGCCAGCGCAACCTTCGCCCCGTCGCGGGCGAAGCGAATTGCCGCCGCCCTGCCGATGCCACCGCTCGATCCCGTGACGATTACGGACTTTCCTTCGAATCTTGTCATGTCTTTATCCTTTGTTTTCGGCGTCCTTGCCGAATCAGTGTGATCGCCACATTCCCCTGCAGCCGGTTCGTCATCCGCAGCAACCAACATTTGACAACGCTGGCCGTTTGTATCACCTCGGCGATATCTAATCAATTAATCAGTTGATGCCTTGATGGCGTCAACAACACCGATCTGACGGTGCTGGTCGGCACCAACCCGGCCGTGAGCCACGTCGGCATGCCGGTCTCCCCGATTCCTCCCAACAATCCCATGAAATGGGTCAGGGAGGCCAAGAAACGCGGCGTGAAGCTGGTGGTGGTCGATCCGAGAAGAACGGA
>CAZWZH010000076.1:0-7414 GCA_964638775.1 uncultured Pseudomonadales bacterium | reverse complement strand
GCTGCTGATCGCGGACGAGCCAACCACCGCGCTCGATGTGACGGTGCAGGCGCAGATCGTCGCCCTGGTCCGGCAACTTTGCGACGAGCTGGGCATGGCGCTGATCTGGATCAGCCACGACTTCGGTGTCGTCGCCGGCATGGCCGACCGGGTCGCGGTGATGCGTTCGGGCAGGATCGTCGAGACGGCGCCGGCGGGCCAACTTTACGCCTCCCCGCGGGAACCCTATACGCGGGCACTTGTGGAGCTTGCGCGATCGAATGCGGTGGGAGTCGCTGGCCGCGAATGAATGCACCCACCTCCGCCGAGGCGCCTCTGGTCGAGGTATCGGACCTGCGGGTTCACTTCGCGGGCCGCGGCGGTTCAATGTTCGAGCGCCGCCCCGGCATCGTACGGGCCGTCGACGGCGTTTCCCTGACGGTCGGCCGCGGCGAAACGCTCGGCCTCGTCGGCGAGAGCGGTTGCGGCAAGAGCACGCTCGGGCGCGCGCTCCTGCGGCTCGTGCCGGCAACCTCGGGGTCCATCCGCTTCGACGGCGTCGACATCACGACGCTCGGCGAGGGCCCGCTTCGAACCCTGCGCCCGCGCATGCAACTGGTTTTCCAGGATGCCGGGTCGGCGCTCAACCCGCGCTGGCGGGTGCGCCGGCTCGTGGCCGAGCCCCTGGAAATTCATCGGGGGGTCGCGGGCCGCGAACTGCGTACCCGGGTCGACCGCCTGTTCGAGACCGTGGGCCTCGACCCGGCGCTCGGCTCGCGCCTGCCGCGCCAGTTGTCCGGCGGCCAGCGCCAGCGCGTCGGCATCGCCCGCGCCCTGGCGCTGGAGCCCGACCTGTTGATCTGCGACGAGCCCACCTCGGCACTCGATGTGTCTGTCCAGGCACAGATCATCGATTTGCTGCGCGACCTCCAGGCGCGCCTGGGGCTGTCCTACCTGTTCATCGCCCATGACCTGGGCGCCGTGCGCCGGGTCAGCGATCGTGTGGCGGTCATGTACCTGGGCAAGATCGTCGAGAACGCGACCCGCACCGAGCTGTTCGACAGCCCACGCCATCCCTACACACAAGCGCTTCTTGCCGCTGTGCCCGTGCCCGACCCGAAGCGTGCTCGACAGGGCTTGACCACGACACTCGAGGGCGAGATGCCGAGCCCGTCCAATCCGCCGACGGGCTGCAACTTCTGCACGCGCTGCCCCGTGAAGCACCGGGTGAAAACGGAACATCAAATCGATTGCGACCGCGTTGAGCCTGAATTGGTGCCGATGACGCCGGCCCACGCCATCGCTTGTCACTTGCGGTAAAGGAATAGCCCGGGCTGGCGTGGTTACTTTTTCCACGATGTTGTCGGCTGACCGTGACTTTGCACACATTGCACAATTCACCCGGCTCAGGCCCTGGGGCCGGCCAGGAGTACGGACGACCTAATCGTAGAGCGCAATGCAGCGTACTTCGATGCTCCAGCGATCGGGCGCATCGGGTGCTGTCGTCGGGTCTTCGAAGGCGGTGTGGAAGCTGAACGTGCAGGGCGCGCCGGGACTCATCGAGTCGGACTTCTCGCCGTTCGAGCGCGCCAGTCCACCCGCCGAATCCCACTGCTTGATCAATACCGCCTCGTCGCCGGTCAGGGCGGAGTAGAAGTACCAGCGATGGCTGTCGGCGTGCTTGGCGAAGTAGTTTTCGCCGACCCGGTCGACATAGTGGATTTCGAAGACGACCAGATCATCTGGATTGACGGTCGCGGCGTCGCAGAGGGCGAGAGGATGCAGCGCGACCGGTTCCGGCGCGATGTTTCGCCAGAGGTTGACGATTGCGAACCGGCCCGCATCCAGCGCGTGCGCGACATCCGCCTCGTCGAGTAGCGTTTCTCCATCCGATAACCGGGTGCGGTACGTGTCGTTGACGGTGGGCGGGTTCCCCAGGTCGCGCAACCGCTGCGGTCCGCTGGTGAGGGTGTAGTCGGCGTGTGCGAAGTGCACGGGCCGCATCACGGGCTGCCCGCCCTTGACGCGACGCCCGCTCCGGTGCCCGGATGCCGACCGGATGTTGTGGTCGAAGGCCGCGACCAGACGCGCGCCGCTCGCCTCGCGGACGATGTCCTCACAGTGCGGATAGTAGTGGTGGACGACCTGATCGTGATCGAGAAAGTCGATGCCGGGAGGCGAGAGGGGCCGATGGAGCCGTTCAAAGCCATTGGCATCGAGGGTGGGTCGCTGTGACGCCGCCAGGCCACGCGCGTCCCGTATCGGCATGCTCCGCTCTTCGAAGTCGAGGCCGGTGATGTCGCTGTCGGTGCCTTCGTAATCCCGGTTCAGCCGCACCTTGCCGTTGCGATAGAGCGAGGCCTGGGTTCTCGCCGAGATGTAGTTGAACGCTCCCGTTCGAAGGGCGTTGGGCGCTGGCATTGTCATACTCATGGGATTGCCTCAAATGGCGATTGTCGCATGCTGAAACTACGGTTCGCGCAATATCCGTGCGGCCACCGTATCGGCATTCGACTGCGTGGCAGTGGCTGCCTTCGCGCGAATTCGCAGCGACCGCTCGAAAGCGCGGCTCTCTAGCGCCGTTCAGGGCCTGATGTAAGCGGTCTTCACCGTCGTATAGAACTCCGCCGCATAGCTGCCCTGTTCGCGCGCGCCGTAGCTCGATGCCTTGGTGCCGCCGAACGGGACGTGGTAGTCGACGCCGGCGGTCGGCAGGTTGACCATGACCATGCCGGCGCGGCTCCCTTGCTTGAAGCGGTTGGCGGCAGCCATGGAACGGGTGCAGACGCCGGCCGAGAGCCCGAATTCCGTGTCGTTGGCGATGGCCACGGCTTCGTCCTGGTCCGCGGCCCTGATGACTGTGGCCACCGGCCCGAAGATTTCCTCCCGGTTGATGCGCATGGCGTTGTCGGTATCGACGAACAGCGCCGGCGACAGGTAGAAACCGGGCGTCTTCCCCTCGACGGGGTCCCCGCCGACAGCGAGGGTTGCGCCTTCCGACTTGCCGATGCCGATGTAGTCGACGTCCTGATTCAGTTGAGCCTGGTCCACCACCGGCCCGATCTGCGTCGATTCGTCCATGGCATCGCCCACCCGCAGCGAACCGGTGGCTTCGATCATCGCGTCCACGAAGCGGTCGTGGATGCCGGCTTCGACGATCAGGCGCGAAGAGGCCGTGCAGCGCTGGCCGGTGGAATAGAAGGCGCCGTTGACGGCGCAGTCGACGGCGATATCTAGATCGGCGTCGTTGAATACGACCAGCGGGTTCTTGCCGCCCATCTCCAGTTGGAATTTGGCGCCTCTTGCGCTGCAGGCGGTAGCGACCTGATGCCCGGTCTCCACAGACCCGGTAAAGCTCACCGCCGCGATCCGGCGGTCTTCTAAAAGCGCGTTGCCGACGACGCTGCCCGGGCCGAGGACCAGGTTGAAGACGCCGGCCGGCAGGCCGGAGCGGCCGATGATGTCGGCAAGCGCCCAGGCGCTTCCGGGGACCAGGCTCGCGGGCTTGAATACCACGCAGTTTCCATAGGCGAGGGCCGGTGCGATCTTCCAGGCCGGAATGGCGATGGGGAAATTCCAGGGGGTGACGATGCCGACCACGCCGACCGGCTCCCGGGTGATCTCCACATTGATGCCCGGCCGCACCGACGGCACCACATCGCCGGTGAGGCGCAGGGTCTCGCCGGCGAAGAACTTGAATATCTGGCCGGCGCGGGCGACTTCGCCGATTCCCTCGGGCAGCGTCTTGCCTTCTTCCCGGGCCAGGAGCCGGCCGAGTTCCTCCTTTCTCGCGAGGATTTCGGTGGCGATGCCGTCGAGCGCGTCGAACCGTTGCTGGATGCCGCTCGTCGACCACCCGGGAAACGCCTCGGTGGCGGCGGCAATGGCGGTTTCGGTATCGGACTCGTCCGCCAGGGCGTATTCGCCGATGGATTCATCCGTGTTCGATGGATTGATGTTGGGACTGGTGCGGGACGATGCGCGCCATTCCCCCGCGATGAAGTTCTGGTGTACCGACATGTCCGCTCCGGTTGCGTCTGTAGAGTTCCGTAGAGTAAAGCCCGGCCTTCCCGTCGAAGGCGGTTCGCGAGCGCGGCCCGTTCCTGAACGTCAGGCTCCCGATTAGGATACTGTATACGATTTTAGTATATTGCCGTCAACGATCAGCCACCTGGCGGAGCGATGGCCAGTTATTCCCTGCGCAGCATTCGCACGGTCGATTCCCATACCGAGGGCAACCCGACGCGCGTGATTGTCGGCGGCGTCCCGGTGCCGCCGGGAAACAACCTGTTCGAGCGGCGCGACTGGCTGATGACCCATGCCGACGGCATGCGGCGCATGGTCAACTTCGAACCGCGCGGTTCCGGCCTGATGTGTTCCGTGCTGCTGCTGCCGCCGGACTCTGCCGAGGCGGATTTCGCCGCCGTCATCATGGAGCAGGACGAGTACGTGCCCATGTGCGGCCACTGCATCATCGGCGCCGCGACCACGGTGGTCGCCCAGGGGATGGTCCCTGTCCGGGAACCGGTCACCACCGTTCGCTTCGACACGCCCGCCGGGCCGGTGGCCTGCGACGTGCAGGTCGAATCGGGCAGTGTGGGCGCCGTCAGTTTCGAGAACGTCGAAAGTTTCCTGCTGGTCGAGCGCGCGCTGCTGGATGTGGACGGATTGGGCCGGATCGAGATCGACGTGGCCTACGGCGGCGACATGTATGCCTTCGTCGATGCCGATGCGATGGGGCTCGACCTGAGTATCCACAACGACGGCGCCCTGATCGATGCCTGGATCCGGATTCGCGGCGCCGTGGGCGAGCAGGTGGAAACCGTTCACCCCGACGAGCCTTCCATCAATCGCTGCTACCAGGTGTTGTTCACCTCGTCCGACACGACGGTGGGAGACTATCGGCAGACCGTACTGGTGCCGCCCGGTACGCTGGACCGTTCCCCTTGCGGTACCGGCACGAGCGCCCGGGTGGCCCTGCTCTACAGCCGCGGCGAGATCGGCCTGGGCGAACCGAAGCGTTTCGAGGGGCCGCTGGGCACCTGTTTTGTGGGAGAAGCGACCAGCGCGGAAGTGCGCAACGGCCGCACCTTCATACGGCCGCGCATTTCCGGCAGGGCCTATATCACCGGCTACCACCAGTTCGTGCTGGACCCGGACGATCCCCTGCCGGAAGGCTACCGCGTGGGCCCGGCGCCGCGCGACCTTTCCGGATAGCGCGGAATTCCCGAGGTGGTACGGGCCATGCTGTATGCGTTGGAAACCGGGTATTATCGAAGCTTCCGAATTTCCGATTTCGAAAACCTCCTAATTCATTGGTGACAGCCCACGATGTCGAACGTAAACCAGATCACGCGCAAAACCGTCACATCGTCGGTGGTCGACGTGCTGCGGGAGAAGATCATTTCTCACGAGATCGAAGGGGGCACGCCCCTGCGCCAGGATGCCCTGGCGGCCGAGCTCAACGTGAGCCGCATCCCGGTGCGGGAAGCCCTGCTGCAACTGGAGGCCGAAGGGCTGGTGGAATTCGCTCCCCATCGCGGCGCTGTCGCGACAAGGATATCCCTCGAGGAAGTCAACGAACTGTTCGGGCTGCGTGCGATTCTCGAGTGCGATGTGCTGAGCTATGCGCTTGCCAGGATCACCGACGAAGACCTCGACAAGTCGCAACTGATTCTCAAGGAATTCGATGAACTGCTGAAACCCGGCGCCGACAAGCACCCCTGGGGTGCGCTGAACTGGAAGTTCCACCGAAGCCTCTATCAGCCCTCGGGCAGAAAGCGGACCCTGGGCCTGATCAGCCAGTTGCATACCAACTGCGACCGCTATCTGCGCATGCAGATCCAGTTGATTGCCGACTATCCCAGGGCGGAACACGAACATCACGAACTGCTGCGCCTGTGCCGGCTGCGGGACAAGCGCCGCGCCAGAAAGTGCCTGAGGGAACACATTCTGATTACCGGCAAGGAACTCGTCCGGGCGTTGAAAAACGTTGACTGAGCCGGCAGTGACGGTCTCCCGCGCGGGCCGGCGCGATTCTTCACGGGCACTCCCTGCCTGGTTGGCCAACGAAGATGGCTCGGAATTGCGGCGTTTGGCACCGGACGCGTACCGGTATCCCGTGATGTGCCCGGATGGCGGCGGAATCGCATGATTCCCGCGTGCGCACCACGGTAACGCTTTCAGGAAATGGCAGAACAGCGACCGATCAAATCGGACCTCAGCAGAATCGTCCGCACCGTGGATTCCCATACCGAAGGCAATCCCACCCGGGTGATCGTGGGCGGCGTGCCCGTGCCGCCCGGTGACTGCCTCCTGGACAAGCAGCGCTGGCTGGCCGAGCACGACGATGCCCTGCGCAAACTGCTCTGTTTCGAGCCGCGCGGCGGCGGCTTGATGTGCTCGGTGCTGCTCATGCCGTCACTGGACGAGGAATCGGATTTCTCCGTGATCATCATGGAACAGGATGCCTACGTGCCCATGAGCGGCCATTGCATCATCGGCACGGCAACCACGGTGGTGGAAGCTGGCCTCGTGCCCCGGGAATCACCGGTGACCGTCGTCCGGTTCCACACCCCGGCGGGGCGGGTGGCCTGTTACGTCGACTGGGACGGCCAGCGGGCCCGCTCGGTCACCTTCGACAATGTGGACAGCTTCCTGCACGAGAGCGGCGTGCCCGTGGAGGTGAGGGGCCTCGGCCGGCTTGCCGTCGATATCGCCTATGGCGGCGACTACTACGCCATTGTCGATGCCGATGCGCTCGATCTCGAACTGCGGCCCGACCGGGATGCGGAGTTGATCGCCGCATACGTCGCCATCCGCGAGGCCGTCGCGGAGCAACTCGACATCGTCCATCCGGAGCAGCCCCATATCGACCAGTGTTACCAGGTTCAGTTCGTTTCGCGCAAAACCGGCAGCGGCGATTACAAGCAGACGATCCTTTCGCCTCCGGGCGCCATCGACCGTTCCCCCTGCGGTACGGGTACGAGCGCACGTCTTGCCTGCCTCTACACCAGGGGCGAGATCGCGCTGGAGGAAGCAAAGCTTTTTGAAGGCGTACTCGGCACCTGTTTCACCGGCCAGGTGACCCGGGCGGAAACCAGGAACGGCATGACCTATGTGACCCCCCGGGTGACCGGAAGCGCCTACATCACGGGTTATCACCACTTCGTGCTTTGCGAAAGCGATCCGTTCCCGACGGGGTTCCGGCTTGGGCCCGCTCCCGGTGACAGACCCAACTAGACGAGATGGCCCGGGCTGGCGATGAAAAAACCGCAACAATTCCAGGCCGCCCCTAGCCCGACCTATTCGTGAATGAACGTAGCGAGGCTGGCAAGAGTAGTGAAAGCACTGGGTGGCGCGGACCAGAGCGCGCGGAGGCGTGCTTACAGCACGTTGAGCACGCGGCGGGAGCACGCCCAGTGATTTCGCTGCT
>CAZWZH010000075.1:0-10450 GCA_964638775.1 uncultured Pseudomonadales bacterium | reverse complement strand
ACAAGAAGATCTCCAACATCCGCGACATGCTCCCCGTCCTCGAGGCGGTGGCCAAGTCGGGCAAGTCGCTGATGGTGATTGCCGAGGACATCGAAGGCGAAGCCCTGGCCACCCTCGTCGTGAACAACATGCGCGGCATCGTCAAGGTGGCCGCGGCCAAGGCGCCCGGCTTCGGCGACCGCCGCAAGGCCATGCTGCAGGACATCGCCATCCTCACCGGCGGCACGGTGATCTCCGAAGAGGTCGGCCTGACGCTGGAAGGCGCGACGCTCGATGACCTGGGTACCGCCAAGCGCGTATCGAGCACCAAGGAGAACTCGACCATCGTCGACGGCGCCGGCGCCAAGGCCGACATCGAAGGCCGCATCAGGCAGATCCGTCAGGAAATCGAGGACACCACCTCCGACTACGACCGCGAGAAGCTGCAGGAGCGGCTGGCGAAGCTGGCCGGCGGCGTTGCCGTCATCAAGGTGGGCGCACCGACGGAAGTCGAGATGAAGGAAAAGAAGGCGCGCGTCGAGGATGCGCTGCACTCCACCCGCGCGGCCGTGGAAGAAGGCGTGGTAGCCGGCGGCGGCGTGGCGCTGGTGCGGGCGCTCGATGCCGTTTCTTCCGTCGAGGGCGACAACGAAGACCAGAACGTCGGCGTATCCATTGCCACGCGGGCCATGAGCTGGCCGCTTCGGCAGATCGCCATCAACGCGGGCGTCGAAGGCGCCGTGGTTTTCGACAAGGTCGAAGGCCTTGTCGGCAACCAGGGCTTCAATGCAGCCACCGGCGAGTACGGCGACATGCTGGAGATGGGCATTCTTGACCCGGCCAAGGTCGTGCGCTCGGCGCTGCAATCCGCGGCCTCCGTCGCGGGCCTCATGATCACGACCGAAGCGATGGTCAGCGAACTGCCGGAGGACAAGCCCCCGCCGATGCCCGGCGGTGGCGGCATGCCCGACATGGGCGGCATGATGTAAGGCGAGTCCACTGGAATCGCAACTGGAAAACCCCGGCTGGCCCGGGGTTTTTCTTAAGCCCGCATCCGTCACCAACTTTCGTCGCGAGGGCGTCGAGGCGCCGTCCTGCCTGGCCGCGCGGACCGGAAGCCGGTGCAGGCATACTCGACAGTATGTCAAAGCGGCTGTAGGGAGCACGGCCAGGCAGGGCGAGTGCATCGGCGTCCGCAGCAGGAAGTTGGTGACGGATGAGGGCTAGGGCTCCCGCGCCGTCGCCGACCGGTCCGTCCCCACGACCCGGATTCCGGCCATCGGAAAATATCGGTTGGTTCCACCACGGGGCCGCGATATATTTGCCGGTTGAAGCCACCACGGTTTCTACCACTGGCACAAGACTGGACTGGCGCGGAGGGAATTATGTCCGAGATGGAAATGGTGATTGACTACCTGGCCAAATGGGGTCACTTCCTGGCGGGTATTACCTGGATCGGTTTGCTCTATTACTTCAACTTCGTCCAAGGGGAGTATTTCAAGGAAGCCGATGCCGCTGCGCGCACGGATGCATTCATCAAGCTCGTGCCGCGGGCGCTCTGGTGGTTCCGTTGGGCAGCGATGTTCACCTTCCTGACGGGGCTCATCATGCTCTACTTCCGTGGCATCAGCGTCAGCGTCGATCTCGTGGTCGGTTCGGTAATGGCCATACTGATGTTCCTCAATGTCTGGCTGATCATCTGGCCCAACCAGAAGATCCTGATCGCATCCAACGAACAGATAGCCGGCGGCGGCGAAGCCTTGCCGGAAGCGGCCGCGGCGGCGCCCAAGGCGGCCCTGGCGTCGCGTACGAACGTGCTCTTCTCGATTTCCATGCTGTATTTCATGGGTTCGACCAGCGCGAACCTGTCTAGCGGCATCATGACCAACGAGGTGAATGCGCTGATTGCCGCCCTGGTCGTCATCGCGGCAATCGAAATCAATGCGATAGTCGGCAAGCCCGGGCCGATCGCCTCGGTTCGCGGCGTCATCGTTTCCGGTTTCGTGCTGTTCGTGGTGCTGTGGGGGCTGTTGCAGATTCTATAGGCGGGCAACTTCCGCATAACGCCCGTGAACGGTTTCCCCGGCGTGGCGGGGTTGGCGCCGGGGGAACGTCGCAGGCACGGTTAGCAAGGATCCATTGATGTCGGAAAATCCGCATACCCCGAGTATTTCAGCGGCGCCGGAGGATGCCCGCCGGCGCCCTCCCTCGGCTTCGCGGCGGCGCGGAAACGGTGGCGGCGGCCGCATGGTCGGGTTCACCCTGGTGCTTGCCGTCCTTGCCGCGGGGCTCGCCGTGGCCGGGTGGTTCATCGCCAACCAGCATCGCCTGCTCACCGAAGAGCAGGAACGGCTCGCCGACGCCAACACGCGCATCGAGGCGCTGGAGGATCGCCTGCGCATGACCGACCAGGTAATGAGCGAAACCGATGCCCATACCGGCGAGCAGATCGATTTCTGGGAATCGGAAATCCGCAAGCTGTGGGCGGTTTCCAACGAGCGCAACAAGAAGTGGATCCAGGACAACCAGAAGCTGTTGCGCTCGCACAAGACGACGATTCAGGCGCTGGAGTCCACCGACAAGTCGCTCAAGAGCACCGTGGCGCGTCATGAGAATGCGCTGGGCCGGCAGGACGAGGTGGCCGACCAGCTCGCGTCGATCGAGCTCCAGCTCCAGCGCGTTCTGCGCGGGCAGCGGGATCTTGTAGACAAGGTAAATGCCGCGGCGCAAACCGTCGCCAGCGTGAACAGCAGCGTCAAGGAGCATGAACAGGCCATTGCCGCCATCGATTCCTACCGCAGGCAGTTCAATACCCGCCTGGTCGACATCGAACAGCGTCTCGATGCGTTGCGGCCGGCCCCTTCTTCGCTCTGACACGAAAACTCGCACCGGCCGGAGCGGCGGCCGGGTTGCAATCGCTATTCGGCGGAACCGTCAGGAAACCACGTAGGCGCCCAGCCTCTCGTCCTTGGCCCGCCACAGGTTCTCCACGAAGGGCTGCAGCGCCTGGCGCTGGGTTTTCGGCTCGCCGCTCTGCACGGCGGGGTCCAGGTCGAGTGTCCGGACGGTCATCCGTGCGCCCGGACACCTGCCCGACAGGAACTCCCAGAACGACGGCGGGCCTCCGGGATAGGCGATGGTGACGTCGACCAATTGCCCGACTTCGTCCCGGAGCCCGCTGAGCACGTAGCCGAGACCGCCGGTGCGCGGATTCAGCAGGCGCTCGAAGCGGCTGTGGCGGGCCGCGCGCTTGGCTTGGGTGAAGCGGGTGCCCTCCAGGAAGATGAGCACCGACGTCGGATGGTTCCGGAACACGTTGCAGGCGGCCAGCGCGCTGTCACGGTCTGCATGTTTCAGCGCCGGGTTGGCCGCGATTTCGGCCTTGCCGGCGCGCCGGACGTAGGGAAATCCCAACATGTACATGGCGGGGCCCGCCAACGGCAGCCAGATCAACTCGCGCTTGGTGAAGAACTTGAGCGGTGGAATGGCCGTACGGAAGGCGTTCTGCAACAGCAGGATGTCGGCCCAGCTCTGGTGATTGCACACCACGACGTACCAGTTGCGCCGCGACAGCGCCTCCTTGGGCCAGTCGATCTCGAGTTCGACCAGCTTGAGCGCAGTGGCCAGGAAACGATTGCAGGAAACCCAGAAGTCGATGGCGAAGTCCATGCGCCGGGTCAGGACGCGGTGCGGTGCGCCTGATAGCGGCAGGCGGAGAAGCGCCATCGCATAGAGCGGCACGCACACTACAATCGTGATCAGCAGTATGAAAAGAAGCGAAAGCGAGCCTTTCAACCATGCCATGGGGGTTGATTATCACAGATGAAACGGCCTTTCCAGCCAACCCCGGCGGTATCCTGGCCGACAGCCGGGGCGCTTTTTCCGCGTTTTGTGTGGATGCTGCCGCTGCTTGCGGCGCTGGTGAGACCGTAGGCCAACAATGCGAGAATGCGGAGCGGGAGTCGTGTTCTCCCTGCTTGCAGTCGTCAACGGTCGGGGAGTCGCGGTGCCCAATACGTTCTACTGGTATGACCTGGAGACCTCGGGGACCGAGCCGAGGTGGGACCGAATCGTCCAGTTCGCGGGCCTGCGCACCGACAGCGAACTCAACGAGGTGGGCGATGCCTGGTGCACCTACGTCAGCCTGCCTGACGATGTGCTGCCGAGCCCGGGCGCGTCCCTGGTAACGGGCATCACGCCGCAGATCGCCCGGGAACGGGGAATTCCCGAGTGGCGGGCGCTGCGCCGCATCGACAAACTGTTCCGTGAACCGAATACCTGCGTGGCGGGCTACAACAACCTGCGGTTCGACGATGAGTTCGTACGCTACGGCCTGTACCGCAACCTGATGGATCCGTACGCGCGCGAGTGGCAGAACGGCAATTCGCGCTGGGACATCATCGACCTCGTGCGTGCCGCCGGGGCGCTCCGGCCCGACGGCATCGAGTGGCCCGTGGACGAGGAGGGGTTGCCCGTGTACAGCCTGGAACGGGTGGCGGCCGCGAACGGGCTGGACCACGGCCATGCCCACGACGCGCTCTCGGATGCCCGGGCCACGGTGGCACTGGCCCGGCTGGTCAGGGAGAAGCAACCGAGGCTGTTCGCCTATCACTTCGCCGGGCGCTACAAGCGCAGGGCGCGGGAACTCCTCGAGCCCGCCGGGGCGCGGCTCTGCATTCATGTTTCCGGCATGTACCCCCGCGAGCGAAAAGGCCTGGCTCCGGTCGTTTCCATCTGCCGGCACCCGGAGAACAGCAATTCCATCATCGTCGCCGATCTCGGCGAAGACGTGGAGATGCTCCTGGACTGGCCGGAGGAGCGGATCCGCGATGCGCTGTTCACCCCCAACGCGCCGGTACGCCCGCCGCTGAAGGAAGTCCGCATCAACAAATGCCCTTTCGTGGCGGTGGCGGATGTGGTTTCCGAAGCGGACGCGCAGCGGCTGCAATTCGACCGGGGTCTTGCCAGGCAGCGGATGCGGCGGCTCAAGGGGCACGGCATCGCGGAGAAGATCCAGCGGGTCTACGCGCGTGGCCGGGCGGCGCCGCAGCCCGACGTGGACGCGGCGCTCTATGATGGGTTCCTCAAGGACGAGGACAAGGCGCGTTGCGAGAGCTTCAACCGGGAACTTGCCGCAGATCGATGGGTGGACCTGGACTACCGGGACGGGCGCCTGAAGACCTTGTCGGCGCGCCTCAAGGCCCGTGGATTCGCCGCCTGGCAGAGTGCCGGCGAAAGGGACGAGTGGCGAACCTGGGTACGGGACAAGCTCGGCGCGAGCGAAGCGCCCTGGCTTACCTTGCGGCGTTTTGAAACCGACCTGACCGCCATGCTCGAGTCTGCGACGGGCCGGCGGCGGGAGGCGTTGCTCGCCCTCAGGGCACATGGGGAAGAACTGCGAACGGCGTACGGGCTGTGAACGCGGTCGTCCAACTGTCCGGGGTCGGCAAGCGCTGCGACGGCCCCGCCAATCCCGCCGCGATTCAGTCGCTGGTGACGGAGCTTGATTTCAATAGCTTCGAACGGGTCGTGGTGCCCGGGCATCTGTCTTCGACCGCGCCGGATTGAGGCAGGGTCCTCCCGAATGCGTCGATGAGGGCCAGTGCGTACAATCCGGCAGGTGTGACGGCGGCAAGGTGATATCAGTGCGATCTCTTCCGATCCGACAACTCATGGGCATCGGCGCCATCTGCCTGGTTGCCGTGGGCGTCGCGCACGCGGAACCGGCTGCGCCGGACCCTCATGAACTGATCGAGGCGGCGATCGATCACCAGCGCAGCACCACGTCGTACTCGGAGTTGCGCATGTTGATCCACCGGCCGGACTGGCAGCGCACCTTGTCCATCGTCGCCTGGACGCGGGGCCTTTCGGACGCGCTGATCCGCTTTACCGCACCGGCCAAGGACGCCGGCAACGCGGTATTGCAGCTTGACGAAAAAATGTGGACCTACACGCCCAAGCTGAACCGCGTTATCAGGCTTCCGTTCAGCATGATGTCGCAGGACTGGGTCGGGTCCGACCTGTCCTACAACGACCTGTCACGCAACGACAACGTGCTGCAGCACTATCGGTTGGCCGTTGTCGACATCGGGGAGGCCGACGGGCTCGCCGCCTATACCATCGAGGCCGTGCCTTTCGACTCGGCCCCGGTTGTCTGGGGCAAGGAAGACTGGGTGGTTCGCGACGACTACATCACGCTGTCGCAAACCTTCTACGATCAGGACCTCAAGCCGCTGAAACGAATGGAAACGCTCGAGATCGGAGAAATGGGCGGGCGCATGGTGGGAACCCGCATGCGCATGTCCAAACTGGACGAGGACGAGCACTACACCGAGATGGAGTTCATCGACATGGACTTCGACCTGCCGCTCGAGGATCGCCTGTTCACCACCTTCACGCTGCAGAGCGGCTCCGTCCCGACGAGCGGTCGCGATGGCTGAAGCCGCCGTAGCGGCCGGCGGCCGTGGTGCGCGCGCCGGCCGGCCCCTGCTGCCCGCGGTGGCCTGGCGCAACCTGTGGCGCAACGGCCGCCGTACCTGGCTCACTGCCGGGGGCATCGCGTTCACCGTGTTCCTCATCGTGTTCTCCATGTCGTTCCAGCAGGGCGCCTATGTCCAGATGATCGACAACGCGACCGCGCTCCTGAGCGGCCATCTGCAGATCCAGAACCGCGGCTATGTGGAAGACAAGCGCATCGAGCAGACGGTGGCGGACGTATCGCGGCTGGTCAACCGGCTCGAGGGGCAGCCGGGAGTCGAGTCGGTGGCGCCGAGGGTGGAGGCCTTCGCCCTGGTCTCCGCGGGCGAGCGCGCCTTCGGGGCCCAGGTGCTCGGTGTCGACCCGGAACGGGAACGCCGGACGGTTCGGTTCTTTGACCGGGTTGCCGAGGGTCGCATGATCGAGGGCATGGCGGACGCCGTGGTGGGCGAAGTGCTGGCAAGCAATCTCGGCATCGGCGTCGGCGGCGAAATCGTCTTGCTCGGGACCGGGAAGGAAGGCGGTGTCGCAGCGCTGGCGCTGGATGTGGTGGGCGTGTTTCGAACCGGCATCCCCGATCTCGACCGGGCCATGGTCGCGGCGCCCCTGGCGACGGTCCGGGAGGCGTTCGGCCTTGGCGACGAAGCCCATACGCTCGTGGTCAGGTCGGCGGAGGTCACCGAGAGCGCCCGGCTGGAACGGCAGTTGAACGACTGGCTGCCGGCGCCGCTGATCGCCAGGAACTGGGACGAGGTCATGCCGGACATCAGGCAGGGCGTCGAAATCGACCGGATCGGCGGTTACTTCGTCTATGGCCTCATCGCCATCGTGGTCATTTTCAGCGTCGTCAACTCCTTTATCATGACGGTATTCGAGCGCACCCGGGAATTCGGCATGTTGCGCGCGATCGGCATGCGTCCGGGCAGGATCGTGCTGATGGTGCAGATCGAGGCAGCCTTCGTGTGGGTGCTCGGCGCCGTGATCGGTCTTGCCCTGGCCTTGCCGATCGTACTCTGGCTGCAGGTATATGGCTTCTATCTGGGCGATGAGGTGGCATCCATGGTCGAGTCGATGTACGTTCCCGCCCGGCTGCATACCAGGATGACGCCGGTCGCATTGGGGCTGGCTCCCGCGGTGATGCTCGTCGGCACCCAGATCGCGGCACTGATTCCATCGCTGAAGATTCGGCGGCTGCAGCCGGTGACGGCCCTGAGGGCGGAAGAGTGATGACGGTGAAATCGGACACGTTGACGGTCGATGGGCGCGGGAGCCATGGCTGAAGCAACCGTTTCTCAACAACCCCGGGCATCGGCTGGGGGTATCGCCGTTCTGGGCACGGCGCAGGTGGCCTGGCGCAACCTGTGGCGGAACCCGCGGCGCACCTGGCTCATGGCGGGCGGCATCGGCTTCGCCGCCTGGATGCTGATCATTTCCATGTCACTGCAGGGCGGCACCTTTACCCTCATGATCGACAACGGCGCCCGCATGATGGTCGGCCACGTCCAGGTGCAGCACCCGGACTACGAGGACAACCCCCGCCTGGAGAACGTGCTCGAAGACGCGCCGGCCCTGCGCGCACGCATCGAGACGCTGCCCGGCGTGGCCTCGGCGCCCCTGCGCGGCCAGGCGACGGCGCTGGTTTCGACGGAGGATCGCAGCTTCGCCGCCCAGGTGATGGGCGTTGAGGTCGGCCGGGAAGCCGAATGGTCGAGGATACCGTTGTCGGTTCGCGACGGGCGCTATCTCGCCGGTTCCGGCGAGGCCTTCATCGGCTCGGTGCTGGCGCGCAATCTCGGTGTCTCCGTCGGCGAAGAGCTGGTGCTGCTCGGTACGGCGAAGGAAGGCGGCGTGGCGGCCCTCGCCTCGGATGTGGTCGGGATCTTCGAGACCGGCATGGTGGGCATCGACCGGTCGCTCGTGCAGGTCGCGCTACCGGAGTTTCGGGAAGCCTGGAACCTGGCGCCCGATGAGGCGCATACCCTGGTGGTCGTCACCGACCGGGTGCAGCAGAGCCTGGATCTCGCGCGGCGCGTGGCCGGCGCCTCAGGCGACTGGAAGACCCTCAACTGGAAGGACCTGATGCCCGATGCCGAGCAGTTCATCGCGCTCAAGCTGGGGGGAACCTGGCTGTTCTTTACCGTCATATCCGTAATCGTCATATTCAGCGTCGTCAACGCCTTCATGATGACGATCTTCGAACGCACCCAGGAGTTCGGCATGCTGAAGGCCATCGGCATGCGTCCGGGCAGGATCCTGTTCGGGCTGCAGGTCGAGGCCGCCTGGCTCTGGGCGCTGGGCATGGCCATTGCTCTGGCGGTCTGCACGGCCATGATCCTGCCGCTCGGAACCTGGGGCATGCCGCTGCCCATGGATGCCGATGAACTGCTCGCCTCCATGCACATGCCCGACCGGCTGTATCCGGAATTCGACAGCGCCGCTGCCTGGGTTTCGGGCATTGCCCTTTTCCTGGGAACGCAACTGGCGCTGCTCGTCCCCAGCCTGCGGCTCTGGCGATTGCGTTGTGTCGAAGCCCTGAGAGTACAGGAGTAACGGGGCGATGGCGCTGCCCCTCAAACTCCTGTTCCAGCTATCGGTGCGCAACATCTTCCGTCACAAGCGGCGCAACGGCATGCTGCTGGCCGCGATCGTGGTGGCCGTGGGGGCGGTTGTCTGCACGAGTTCGCTCATCCGCGGCTTTCAGTACGACATGGCCGATGCGGCGGTGGCCAACCTCACCGGCCACGTGAAGATACTGGCGCCCGGTTACCTGGACGACCCCAATATCGAGAAAAGCTTCGAGCTGGCGGAGACCTGGCGGCCGGAGGTCGCCGATGAGGAACTCGCCGGCTGGGCGGCCCGGGTGCGGGTGCCGGCGGTCATCATGAGCGAGCGCGGCACCCGGGGCGTGCAGTTCGTCGGCATCGACCCGGCGCAGGAGCACATATCCTTCATCGGTAGCGTGGCGGTCGAGGGAGAGCATCTTGCGGATGCCTCGGACGGCCGCATCCTGGTCGGCCGGGCGCTGGCCGAGCAACTCGAAACCGGGGCGGGGCGGCGCCTCGTCATCATCACCCAGGGCCACGACGGCCTGAACCGGGAATCGGGATTCCGTATCGCGGGCCTCTACGATGCCGAGGGCACCGGGCTCGAGAAAATGTTCGTCTTCACCGGCGTGGACACGCTGCAGAAGATGGTGGGCGCGGATGTGTACACGGAGATATCCATCAGGCTGCGCCGGGACCCGGTGCTCTTCCAGCTCAAGGCAAGCCTCGTGGAGTTCTTCACCGGGCTCGACGTGCTCAACTGGCAGGAACTGGAGCCCCAGGCGGCGGCCATGTTCGTGTTCGCGGATTCCGCCTTTTTCATCTGGTATTTCATCATGATGGGCGCACTGGTGTTCGGGCTGGTGAACACGCTGGTCACTTCCGTGATGGAGCGGGTACGCGAACTGGGCATGCTGCGCGCGCTGGGAATGCGTTCCCGGGGCGTCGTGGCGCAGGTCGTGCTGGAGTCGAGCGTGTTGATGCTGATCGGCGTGGCCATCGGCATCGCAACGGGGTGGCTGGCCGTGCTGTCGATGGGCGACGGCATCGACCTGACGCAATGGGCCGAGGGCATCGAAGCTTTCGGGATGCGTGGCAAGCTGGTGCCGGTACCGCTTGCGGACGACATTGTTCTGATCGGCCTGATGAGCGTGGTGCTTGGGGTGGTGGCGAGCCTCTACCCGGCGTTGCGCATTGTCAGGATCAAACCACTGGAGGCGCTCAGGCGATGAACAACGATGCGGTTGCGGTCTGTTCGGGCATAACCCGCACCTACCAGGAGGAGTCGGTGCCCGTGCACGCGTTGCGCGGCGTGGACTTCACGTTCTCGCGGGGCGATTTCGTGAGCCTTGCGGGCCCCTCGGGCTCGGGCAAGTCGACGCTGCTCAATATCCTCGGAGGGCTCGACCGGCCCGATGCCGGGACGGTGTCGGTGGACGGGGTGGCGCTGA
>CAZWZH010000074.1:0-16952 GCA_964638775.1 uncultured Pseudomonadales bacterium | reverse complement strand
AGGGGCCGCGCAAAAATAACTTCACATTTGGAGACGGTCAGAATTGCGGGAGGGTTTGATCGTATAGTTCCATTCGGGGAGCAATTTGTGTTTGCGGCAGCGTAGGCTTTTCATTTCGGCGTCGGTGACCCGCTGGCCTTTTTCGTATTCTTTCGGATGCAGTATTGCCTGGACTTTCAGTCCCTGGGCGGTCGTCGTCGTAGCGATGTAGTTGAGTACGGTTTCGTAGCTTTCCAGAGGCACACCGGCCCAGTTTTTGCTGATTTCGCTGAACAGCCGGTGTTCGGAAGGATTCCACTTCGAGGCGCCCGGGGGATAGTGGCAGGCAACCACCGTCAGCCCATGGCGATCGGCGAGTTTGCGCTGCAAGTCGCGTTTCCAGACCCGGGCTCGGGCGCTGTTGCCGCCGCCGCAATCGGCCAGCAGCAACAGCGCTTTGGCGTCGGGATATTCCCGGCGGCCTTCCAAGACCCACCAGCGTTCGAGCGCATCGGCGGCAAAGGCTGGCGTTTCGCGGGAGGTGCCGACCACGACGGTGCCTCGATTCCTGTGCACATCGTAGATCCCATAGGGCACGGCCAGGCCGCTGGCATCGCTGCGGAAGTCGTGGTCGTTGACCTGCTTCGGTTGGCGACACCATAGGCTCCCCGGATTCTTGAAACGCCCCACCAACTCCTTCTTCTTGCAGTCGATACTGACCACGGGCAAGCCGGCGCGGACGAAGCCCCGCCGCACCCGGCTGATTTTCCGGAACTGCCGCTCCCGGTGAGCGCGATAGTCCGGCTTGGGCGTAAAGCCGGAGGCGATGTTCTTGCGCGCGGTCTTGAGTGAAAATCCCATCTCGACCAACAGCCGCGCCACCGTCCTGGCGCTGACCTCGATGCCGAGACGACCCAGTTCGTCGGCGATCTTCGCGGTTGTCTTGCGTGTCCAACGCAAGCCGCAGATGGGGTCGCCCGCGACCTCTTCGGACAGCAGCGCTTCGATACGATCGGTTATCCGCGGCGTTTTTTTTTTCCGCCGACGGCCGCCCGCCGCCGGGTTTGCGCAGCCGCTCGGAGGCAACGTCCCCGGCCAACAGTTGCCGCCGTCCCTTCGCGACCGTATGCGGATCGATGCCCAACAGGCGGGCGATTCGCGCATCACCCCCCGAACCGACCTTGAGCGACTCAAGCCCCGCATAGCAGCGCCGCTGACGTTCGTCGAGCAGGCCGAAGAACAAAACGATCGCGGCGTTCAACTCGTGCGCCAATGCCACCTCCGTCGCCTCCCTGCCGGCCGTCATCTCCCGGCGTGCCGCCCGTTGACGGCGCTGGTCGCTTGGCCGAGCGGACAGGTACACGAACACCCCGTCGAACTTCTCCCGCTCCAGCAATCCCCGCCCGTGCAGGCGCCGCAACGCCTGCCGGGTGTCGACATGCAGTGCCACATCCAACTCGGTCACGGCCAATCCCGCCTCGGAACGCTCGACGAAGTGACGGCAGGTGTTCTGCAAGGTGCCGAAGCGCGAAAACCAGGCCCGACCGTCGGACCACAGGCCGTCGGCGTCGAAGCGGCACAGCGCGCGCAGGGTGTAGTACTTGCCCCGGTGGGAATAACTGGTCAGGTACGACAGTTCCGAGAGTTTGCGGAACACGGTCATTCTGACCGGCGTTCCCAGCGCCTGCATCAAGTCGTCGAGGGTGCAGACCCGCTCGGTTTCCAGCAGGCGTTTCAGGGCGGCGGCGTCGTAGGTCGGGGTTCTCATAGTGTTACAGTTGCCTTTTTAGTGCATCAAATGACAAATGTAACATTTCCAGGACGACTCGAAAAGCGCGTAGGCCGCATTCGAAAAAGGCGTATTATCAATGAATATGGAGGCTATCCGGGTTTTTTAGTATCGATGACAGGCAGGACTATTGTGCTATAGTTACCCAAGTATAGGTGAATTTATTATTGCGCGGTCCCTAAGCGCTGCCGCATACCGTCGCTTCTACACTATCCCTCTGGTGAGCAACGCAGTGAACGGCCAAGCCATCGTGCCCGATCAGTGCGCTTCGTCCGCCAGCCCCACCTCATATGCTTCTAGCTCGCTCGCCACCGCCGTGACAATTGGCGACCCGACCCAGTGACGTAAATCGACTTCCCCGCTGTCCATCGTCGCCAAGAACCATTTGCGGTAAGCCAGCCAGATGACGTGCGGAACGTGCAGGTGCCGTTCGAACGAGTTTGCCTGTTGCAGCTACTCGACAATAGTGCGAAAGGGCGCGCGCCAGACTCAGTAGTTCCAGCACCGGGTGACGAGCAGCACGTCCGTCGCTCAATCGCCGCCTCCGTCCCACTGTCCGCACAGGCGGCGGCCAACTGGTACGTCGCCGCCGGTGTCGAGGAGGTTGGCGATGACGCAGACGGGAGTTCCATGCACGACCGGCTCTATCGATAGGAACACTGTGCGGACGCTACGGAACGCGAAACGTAGAGGGGTTTTTGAAATGTGGGAGGAAGAGCTGGTTTGCTATGATTACAGCCGTTCCCCTATTTACATCTCTGAGGAGGTGAAGTGTCGAAGGATTTGTTCACGTACTTCCGTAGTGAACTATTGCCGAAGGCGGACAAACTGTCCGGTCAGTATCGGTGCGCCAATCCGTTCCCTCACATTGTCATCGACGATTTCCTGCCAAGAAGGATCGCGGGACGATGCCGAAGGCGGTTTCCTGCACCCGAAACTGTCAGCTTCCAGCAACCCGACTTCGGCACCCACCAGGTCAAGAAACTCGGGCGTACACAGGACAGTTACTTCGAGGGGGTCGATCCTTGGCTTCGCGGTGTTCTCGCGGAATTCAATACCATGCCCTTCCTCGACTTCCTCGAACGTCTGACCGGCATATCCGGGCTAATCCCGGACCCCCACTTCTGGGGGGGAGCCTTCCACCAGATTCTTCCCGGTGGCCACTTGGACATGCACGTTGACTTCAACGTGGACCAAAGACGCAGGCTCCGGCGGCGCGTCAATGTTTTCTTCTATCTGAACAAGGGTTGGCGCAACGAATACGGCGGCAGTCTGTTGCTGCGCAGGGCCGACGGCGACGATTCCGTCAGCATCCTGCCGACTTTCAATAGGTGTGTGATCTTTAACACCGAGACCTGGACTCATCACGGCCATCCCGAACCCTTGAACGTGCCGCCCGGCGTCACCCGCAAGTCGATGGCGTTGTATTACTACACTACCGACCTGCTGGCATTCGATCAGAACGTGGCGCATACAACCCTCTGGCAGCCGAACTGATTTGTTGATTTCGGTCCACATGCCCAGGACCGGCGGTCGGGCGTTGCGCCGCGCTGTCCTGGAGCCTGCGTTCGGGGTGAGGTTTTTTCCCGACTACGGCGATGCGCCGCTCGCGCACCGGTGGCGGGCGAGGTGGCGCGCCTTGAAATACCGGCCAAGTCCAAGGTTGCCCAACAACTACGATTGCGTCCACGGACATTTCGTGGCAATCAAATACCGAAACCCCTCGATATCGCCA
The DNA here is from genome assembly GCA_964638775.1 of uncultured Pseudomonadales bacterium. GTDB lineage: Bacteria > Pseudomonadota > Gammaproteobacteria > Pseudomonadales > Azotimanducaceae > Azophilus. The sequence continues at coordinate 13,449 of CAZWZH010000074.1, read as the reverse complement.
CGATTTGCGGTGTGGTTGCGTGACCCGATCCAGTGGGCGGTTTCACGCTTTCATTTTGGAAAACGCAACAGTGGGGGCTTTGTCACGCCCGAGATGACCATCTGGGAGTTCTGCGAACTCAAGCAGTTCCAAAACCCCTATGCCGCCCATCTATGGCGATTCGACCTCGACATGTTCGAATTCATCGGCATATTCGAGCAGTGGCCGACCGAGATCAAGCGGTTCGGCCGGATGTTCAACATCCCCATCCCAGGTTCGATTCAGGCGATTAACGCCAATCCGAACAAGAATCCGCTCGACGCCTACGAAGTCGATCCCAAGCTGGCCGCAAAGATCAGGCGCTACAACAGACAGGATGTCGACATTTACGAAGCCGCGACGGGCCGAAAAGCAACCGGCGCGTCCCAATGAGCGGTCCGCCACATGGCTTCTGCGGAGTGGTGCTCCGCAACACGATCCTTGCAGCTTTCTGGAGTATGCCGTCATCCGCCGCGGGAGGCACGCCAACCACCAAGCGCGGACAGGTTCTTCGCAATGTAAACACCGCTGCGCTCGACATTCAGAGCGACTTGTGAAGATTGGGTTTCGCGCGCCTTTGGTGACGTCGCCATCGACCATGGTGTTGACGTTGCGTGGTGCGCCAGAGGTGCTCGAACCGGATACCCGCGTTTCCGTTCACCGCGCGGATGGCGAGCGAGGCTTCTGCGGGCTTGGCAAAACTCGGCAAACTGTTGGATGCGAGCCGGATTGTGTCCCTTGGCGATTGTAGGGGCATTCTGTACTGCAGGCTGGGGGTTTGCTTAGCGTGATCACGAGGTCAATGCCGGGGCCGAGTACCGTCCGTATCGCCGTCGACACCTATGTTCTGACAGCAGGACTTTCGGCAGCCATGCCGCGAGCGGAGTTCGACGAGAACGCCGAAGCCGAATCCGCCGCACGATTGATTGCCGCGTCGCGCCTGGAGGTCACCAGCACATTGTTCAACGCAACAGACAGGGAACCGAACGAACAATGAGCGAGAGTACCCCGGTGGGCCTGGCCCTGGCGGGGTACGCGCAAGTGTTGCTGGTGCCGGGGTTGGTGGTCTTCGCGCTGGCTGGAAAGGCCGCAACGCTTGCAAGCCTTCCTCGGATCGTGGCGATTAGTCTGTTGGTCAATTGGCTGTTGGCCAATGTGCTGGTGCTGGGCGGCTTGTGGTCCCGGCACGCCTGGCTGGCCCTACTGCTGATCGGCCTGGCCCTGATTGCGGTGCGGCCACCAAAGCTGGATTTGACCCTGAGATTGCCCGCGATCCTGATCCTGGTCCTGAGCCTGCTGTTTCTGCATGCACATTTCGCTGATGCGTTTCTATCAGTGTTTACCGGTCACGACGCCGTTTTCTCGTGGAATCGTTGGGCGAATGACTGGTACCGGGGGGCTCTGCCGGAATTCACGATGATTTATCCCCAGTTGATTCCCGCGAACTGGGCGGCAATCTATGCCGTCAATGGCGCGCCACTGGAGATTCTGGCGCGTACGATAATGCCGCTGTTCGCGCTACTGACCGCGCTGGCTTTTCTTCGGACCAACGAATCGCGGCTGGTCCAGGTGGTGGGCGCGGTGCTCTGCGTGTTCCTCGTCGACACTTACTTCTCGCGTTGGCTGAGTACCGGATACGTCGATGTGGCGGTGATGTTCATGTCCTGGTCGGCGCTGTCCATCGGATACTCGCTCGACTCGCAACGATCCATCCGGAGCCAGCGGACTGAAATGGTCCTGGCTTCCATGCTCGCCGCAGCCGCGTCGTTGACGAAACAGCCCGGTTGGTTGGCGGTGTGTTTCCTCCAGACGATCTACTTTGCTGGATTCGCCAATCGAGCCACTCGCAGCGACTGGTGGGTGATATTGAGCCCGGCGGTCGTGGCCGGCGTCGTGTCCCTGCCCTGGTATGCGGGTAAGTTCCTTGAGGTGCAGGCCGGAACCGAACGGGACATCCTCTCGCATCTGCTGACGGACGTGCACCAGGGCCGGAGCTTTGTCGAGAAGCTGGCCTTCTCGTACGCCATTCTCACTGCCCAGTTGCATCATCTGGTGTTGGCGTCACTGGGCATGGTGGCATTGGGTTCCACGTTCGTGTCGGGTCTCGCGAGACTCAACCTGCTGTTCGCGACGGTTACGCTCATCGTCTGGGCTGCCCTGTTCGGATACGACGTGAGAAACCTGGCGGTCGCCCTGCCGATGTGGAGTCTGGCTTTCGCATGGGGACTGTCGGCGCTGATTGAACGATTCCGCGACTGGAGCGGGATGCGGCGCCCCGGTTGGCTGGGACGCCTGCGGAAGCCCGAACTGTCGGGCGGCAGCACAAGTTTGATTGTGATTATTGGCATCGTGGCCTTCGGTGTCCTGTTGTTGTCGAACGACCTTGAGAAGCGGCAGAGTGACCAGCTGAGCAACCGAGGCGTTCCTCAACTCAACAGGTTTCTTTCCACCTGGTTCGGCGACTCGAACGTACGGCCCTGTGTGCAGTGCGTCCTCACCAATTATCGATACATGGAGGCGATTCCCGAACTCAATCATCTCTATTTGCCGCAGTATCGTGTCGTGATGAAAAAAACCGAGCGGCCGTTATGGAGCCTTGAGAACTTTATCGAGGCGATCGACGAGGAACGTCTGACCTATGTGTTATTCAGCAGGACCCTTCTTTTTTCGGATCGGCACGAACGGTTTGTGGCCTTTACCCGGGGATTGGCGGCGCGTGGACATTGGGAAGTCGTCGAAGACAACCGCCTGTTCTTTTTCGCGCAGCGTCTGGACTCCCGCGACGCGCTGGATGGTCCATGAGCAGTTTCGCGGCTGGATCCAAATCGGTGACGTCGTGGCCTTATTGGGTTGAGGCGAGACCCCGATTGCGGCGTGACTCGGGGAAGCTGAACGGTTGGTTGAACAGCGGCAAAGGTGGCCCAGCGTATTCGTGGGTCCATGGTCTCACTAGATTGGTCCATCTGATGCAGCATCACTGGCCGTGGTTCTGAATCCAGACTACGGGCTTTAACGGCATTGGCCATTGTGTCTGTAAACCAACCTATGCTGCCCGATGAAATCCGTGCCGACCTCCACGGTCTGCCGGACAGATTGATCGTCTCGAACGTCTGCCTGTCCACCGCCGTGGGCGTCCTCTCGCGCTAAGCCGGTGTCGACCTGCCCCCGTTTACCATCGAACTGGTGAATGCTCAGGCCAAGCAGATGCGTGCAAACCGCGATACCGCGTTCGTGCCGCTATGGCAGGACGACGCTGACGAACCCTGAACGCAGTCCTGCCGACGAATTCAGCCCCTTCGAGACAACGCGTCGCGCTGGCACTCCCCCATGCAGGGTTCGAGGTTCCCCATACGACGCGCCAGAAACCCCTTTCGACAATGAAGCGCCCGTCCGAGCGCCGCAACGGTTCCCGGTCGCGACGGCACGAGGCCGGGGGTGCGCCGACTGGCGGAGTGGTTTGGGACTGGGCTGCCTTTCTGGGGCGCCGCCTGCGTTGCAGGCCCGCGCTCTAGTCGCCTTCGGCGACCCGAGCCCCCTTCGGGGTCTCGGCCCATCCGGGTGACGATCGCTGGCGCTTCCGCCCTCCGGGCGGTTGGACCGCTCCTTACCGCCGCGCTGGGCACTCCGGCTGCGGACGGCTACCATGGCTCCATGGATCTGGCCCGGATCGACGAAACCGTGCTGGCACTCCTGTATCTCGGGATACACGAACGCCACCGCGCGATTCCAGGAGCCCGCACCTGGAAGTCCCACGACTGGGATGCCCTGGACCGCCTTCACGTCAGGGGCCTAATCTCCGACCCCGCGACCAAAGCCAAGTCGGTGCTGTTGACCGAAGACGGCCTGCGCGAGGCCGAAGCCGCTTTTCGCCGGCTCTTCGACCCGGACGGCTGAACCGCTCGACGCCGGGGCACCCCCGAACCGGTCAATCGTCTGCCGCTTGCCGGCGATTCCCGGCAGGTCGAGGTCGATAAAAGCCGTTTCGAGCCCTTCGGTAACGACGTCCATTCCATCCCGCCCATCCCGTTGCCGGGTTCGTCTTTCCACACGTCCACCAGGCCCTACCCGTTCATGCTGGATCGGTGCGGGTTTTTTCGCGCCATCTTCACGGGGCCACGCCCGACCGCCTGCCGATCCGGTGAGGTCAGGAACGCGCGGTGAGAGGAGATCGCCCCGTCGCCGCGGTCCGGGCGATTCTCGCCGCACGCATGAAGGCGGCTCGCAGGCATCGGGTGCCCCTGTCCTCGCGGGCACTGTCCGTGCCGGGCGAGGCGCACCGGGAGCCCGGCCCCGGCGCCGACATCGTGTTCCCATTGCCGACCGGCCTGCTGCCGAGACACCGCCCCATGGGAGCGCTGCTTCGGAAACCAAGAATCTGCGCGGCGCCGCACGAGTGCTGGTCAAGCTTCCGGGACTGGGCCGCCGGGTGTACCGACGAGACCCCGCGCGAGTTGTGCGAACTTGCGCTGGCACACTTCAACGATGATCGGGTGGAAGCCGCCTACCGGCGTAGCGACCTGTTTGACCGCCGACGCGAACTCATGCCGCAGTGGGACGACCACGTCGGGTCGCAGGACGGAAGCTGCAGGTAGAAAGGTCGACGCCCCTCAGACGGCCAGCGGCTCGTCGGAACCCTCGACGATCCGGCGTGCGGGATACGTGACGTACTCGCGCCCGGAGGCGTCCTGCATCTCGCGGATCCGCCGGAACAGGGCGCCCACGTCGTAGTCGGCCCGGGCGGCGAAGCCGTCCCGAACCGCCCGGACTTCGGCGATGACCGGGTCAGGCTGCGTCGTCTCCATGTCCAGTCTCCATCAGTTCGTTGGGCGTGCAGATCACCGGCGGCTCGTAGCCTGCTTGCCGGCACGCGCGTTCGATCCGCACCCGCATCACCGCATTGGCGATGTGCCGGAGTTCCACGTTACCAGGTACTCGGCGCCGTTGGTCACGGCGACGGCGATGTGCGCGGCATCCGCCGCAGCTTCGCGCGGAACGGCCCGAAGATCAAGGAGACGCTACGCGAGATCCTCCGCATCCGCGGACGCGTCAAGGAGCGCAACGCCCTCGAGCACTTTCAGACGGTTGCGGGCCGCGGCCGGGTCGCCGGCGCCAGCTTCCGCCAGGACCAGTTCGGAGGCCACCAGTTGAATCCTGTCGGCGGCGTCCCGCCACCGTTAGCGGGCCACTTTCTGGTACGCGGCGACGACCACGTCCCGAGACGAGCGCGCCGTGAGTTAGCTGACGACCGACGTCTCGATATAGGCGGTCGGGTTCATCGACGGCAACTCATTCGCAGCGGCGCCGGTTCAGGTCCGCGCTCTCCCCCTGTTCCGCCATCGGATTCGTTCTCCACATCAACGCCGTTGTCGTCCACCCGCGCCCGATCCGCACCCCGCTGCAGATTCCTCCGCCCATGGAGCCGCAGGGACATCAACACAGACCGCCCGTACCTGTCGCCATGACCGTCGGTTTCTAACAACGCGTTGCGGTCTCGTCGACAGTGGCCGGGGTGCCGGAGTTGGAACGCGACATTTCATGGGGGCAGCTTGCTTTCGGGGGCGCCGTTGTGTCTCAAGCAAGGTGTTTCGCCGGACGCGTTATCTGCCCTCTCCTCCGTTGTCCACTGCGGCCTCGACCGCCAGCGCCGCGTTCTCCGCCTGCAGACGCTCCAACTCGGCCCGCTTCACCTCGAGACTCAGCTCGCGGTGCTCGCGCAGGGCATCCCCGACCGCGCTGCCGATCGGCCAGGAAACGGCGGCGACAAGCACGAAACCGAGTCCGAGCTTGCTCCACAGCCACCAGCCCCGGTCCACCGCGACGCTGTCGAACCAGGGCTCGTGCGTGCTGATCCCGATCCAGCGCATCCACCGGCGCCGCCGTCCTTCCGCATCGACCTCATCCGGGTCGACATCCCAGTGCGCGGCTGCCAGCCCAACCGCCTCGTCGCAGTTGAACGCATCCACGTCGATCACGACGCTGCGCTCCGCCAGGCGGCAGCGAAACGTCCAGGGCCGCCGCACCGGTTTCGCGGGACGTTCCCGGATTCGCGGCGCACAAAGGTCTTCGGCGATGTCCATGCAGCGTTCCTCGCAACGGGTTTGTCGAGTGTAGCGCCGCTCGCGCCCTCTGTCTCTCGGGTCGGGAACGCTGGATCCGGACTCGAAAACGATGTCCTTCCGTCCGTCGTTTCCCCCCAGCGTCGCATGCGTACTCGGGCGGTCAACCGGGGCGGTTCTCCGCTGCGCTCCGACCTCGCTGGCGCGAGGTGACCGCCCTGCGCGCGCGTGCCGCCCGTTCTGGACCGACGCACACCGCGTCGCAACACCGGAACAGGAGATCGACATGGACTTATCAACGCTCATCGCCGAGTGCACGGGGAAACTCCCGCCGGGTTTCGTCCCGCCCGCCAGGCGCCAGACCGGATCGGCGGAGTGCAAGCACAAGGGCTGCCGCAACAAGGTTGCGATCAAGCGCGACGGGACCCCGGCCCACGCGTGTCAATCGTGCCTCAACAGGCGCGCGCGAAGCTGTCGGCGCCGAAGGAAAGCGCTTGTCGCAGAGGGCGGCTGCCGGCGCTGTGCCTATCGCAAACGGCTGGAGGGAGACTTCCTATGCGCGCGGTGCCGCGAACACCGGGACACCGAGCGCGCTCTGAAGCGGCAGGACGCCATCGACGCGGCGGCCATCGACGAATTCGCGGCGAAGCCCGACAAGGCCCACCGCGCCAGCAATCTCGACATTGGCGTCAGTCCCTGGAACGCCCGCCCCCGGCCCGAAGGCTCACCAGCCTACTGGTCGCCGCTGCCAGACCCTGAACCGAAATCCGGGCAGCTCTGGCGCGAGTCGCTGGACGACAACGGCTGGCGCTACCGCCGTCATTGATCGCCCGGGCGCGCGGCCGGAGCGCGGCGGTCTTCCACCCTCGCGCTTCGACCGACTCCTTCCATCACCAGATCGGCGAACCGCACCGCGCCGGTCCCGAACCGCTGCAGCGCAACGAAACCGCTGCGCCGCGCGGCGTCCTCCAGCACCGCCGTGGTCACGCCGTTGACGCTGACCCGCACCGTTCCGCCGTGCGCCTCGATCCGCAGGGTGTTCCACTTCCCCACCGTGTCCACCCGCGCCAGCGGCGGGAATACCTCGTTGACGATCGCGCCGGTGCGGAATTCCTGGCGCGGGTGGCTGTCCCAGATGTTGATCTCGTAGCACGAGAACGCCGTGATCCGTTCCGAGTCCGCGCAGCGGACGAACACGCCCGAATTGGTGTCCGCCCCAATGTGGAAGCGCAGCGAGAGCACGAAGTCCCCGAACTCGGCGCGCGTGACCAACAGGGTGTCGCCGCCGCCCGCGTCCGCCACCAGGTCGCCGCCGTCCAGCCGCCAGCCGGCGCTTCCGATCTCTCGCCAGCCCGAAAGCGACGATGCGTCGAACGCCGTCGCCCCCCCCGGCCCGGACACGCCACCGGGTGCGGCCAGCACGAGCGCCGCCCACAGCAGGCCGCCAAGGCGCCGCCGGCGGGACGGCATCGCCGACGTCCGGGCATTCGAATCGTCCATGGTCCGGATCATCACCAATGCGAATTTATGCCGCAACCTCGATCCCACCAGCGCGGCCCGAGCCGCCCGTCTGCCGTACCGAACCGTGGCCTCCGAGGCCCGCAACAGCACGTTCCGGGCTGTCGGCGGCAACGCCCACGCCGGCACGGCGAACCCTTGACGGGCCGCGATTCCGCCCACGGTAACCGCGCAGTGTCGGGAAAACGCCTCCGCAGCCTCGCTCCCGCGGGATTCATTCCTGCCCGGTAGCGAGTACACCGAATACACGTCACGGGAGCGCACAACGTGGCGGAACGTGTCGGTGAGCTCCTTGCCCAGTTTCCCTTATCTTATTGATAAACAATGAGTAATTGCGCATGTGCCCAGCGCTGTGCGACCCTCCTTCCATGCACTTTCCGCCGACTATCGCCACAGCCGGACCGCCGCGTTCGCGGTCCAATGCATGACGGCTCAGATGTCCCGCTACCACCGCAAACCGCCCTTCGACGCCGAGGATGAGGTGGCGCGCCTGAAAACCCAGTCGACCGCCCGGCGGCGCGTCCGCCGCCGAGGCTCGCGCCTCGACCGCTTCGCCAACGAACTCATCGCCATGCGCCACGCCGGCGCCACCACCGAGGAACTGCGGCGCTGGCTGCGCGCCCAGCGCGTCCGCGTCTGCCACTCCACCGTCGGCCGCTGGCTGCTGCGCAACGGCGTAGGCTGACCGGCTTGGCAAAATTCCGCAAGTCCCGATCCCCCGACCGCCAGGCGGAAGCCGTGGTCGGGCGTCTCGTCAACCTGGGTGCGCTACGCCGCAATCCGGCCCGGCCCGCATCGGTGCGAACCGTCGCCAACTACCGCGACTGCCTGTTCCAGGTCGCGAGGCGGATCGCCAAGGACCGACTCGACCTGCGCGACCTCACGCCAGAATCCGCCGTCGGGTATCTCCGCAGCCGCACCGCCGATCTCGGCCAGAAAGCCCTCGACATGCACCGTCAGGCGTTGCAGGCCATGCTCGTCCACGTCACCCGGCGACTGCCGAAAGGCGAGCGGCTGATGGTGGTGCGCTCCCTCAAACCCGCGCGCCGGCGCGGACGGGCATACACCGCGCAGCAGATCGGCATGGTTGCCGCCGCCCAGAACGCCCGCAACGGGCTCTCCACCCGGATCGCCCACGCCGCCGGACTCCGGGCGCACGAACTCTTCACGCTCGCCCGTCCCGGCGAGCAGCCGCCCGACGTTCGCCCGGCGCGCCCCGAGAAGTTCGCCGGCAGGCCGGGGCGCGACTACACCGTGATCGGCAAGGGTGGGCTGGTTCGCCTGGTGCGGCTTCCCAACGACCTGGTCGAGCGCCTCGAAACGGTCCGGCGCGACGAACCGGTGCGGGTCACCGACCGCGGCATCCACTACACGTCCTACTACGACATCGCCGGCGGCACCGCCTGGGGCGCCAGCTTCACCGGCGCTTCCAAGCGCGCGCTCGGCTGGACCCGGGGCGGTCACGGCGCTCGTCACGGCTATGCCCAGGAGCGCATGCGGGAACTGCAGCGCATCCTGGTCCGCGCAGACGCGCTGGAGGTCGTCAGCCAGGAACTGGGGCACTTCAGAGCCTCCATAACCAAAACCTACTTGAAATGACCACCCGCCTTACGCTCCGCCTGACCCCGCTGCACGTCAAGACCATCGACTGGCTGATGAGCGGCGACGACGCCTACCGCCCCGACGACCGCCACCGCCGCGATGCCCTCGAGCAGCTCATCCTCGACCATGCGAACGTGGTTCGGGAACGGGCGGCGCAGAACGACGCGCAGAAAACCCCCGGCCGGAGCGACACGGTCCTCCACACGATCGACCGGCTGAAGAAGTCCCGCGACCGGTACCGGGACCTCGCCGTCCGTGTCGAAGCCGCGCTTCTCGGCCTGCCGCCCCGCGAGGACTTCCACGGCCTCGAGCGCCACCTCGAACGGGCGCTCGCCGGCAAGGGCTGCAACCTGCCCGCCAGGCTGCGGCCGAACCGGGTAGACCGTCAGCGCGGCGGAAAAGGGAAACAACGTGCCTGACGCCGCACGGGACCTGACCGAATGAAACAGCGTCTCAGGGCCGCCATCAACACCAAACGCATCGACTGCATCGGCGACCCGTGTCTGCCCCCTACGCTCCCTGTGCAGATCGAGCTCTGTTCGGCGCGTGACTGTCCGCTCCGGGCGGTCCGACCCTCGCGCAAAGCCCGCCGGATTTCCTCAGAGAACCTGTTCTCCCATACCGTGAGGGAGTTTTACCGGTTGCCCGAGGGTACGGGCGCGGAGTGGCTCGAAACTCGCAGAGGACAGGAATACGCCGGTGTGACGTGGCCGACTACTGACGATTCAACCGGGCGATTCCCCGAGAAACGCGCGGCACGCGCCCTTGATCGATGATCCGCATCTGCCTGTTCATCATGCTAATCGCGGCCATCGTCGTCCTCGGCCCCCGCCTCCAGGACCGCCTGCAGAAGCTCACCCTCGTCGACTCCGGCGCCAACGCCGTCCACGTGGGCGTCTGGGAGATCCTGGGCGCGTTCGCCTGGTGGACCGGCGTCCTCGCCGCCGTGGTACTCATCGCCGCGATCATCGTCGGCTTCACCGCGGCGGACCTGTACGGCCGCGTCGTCATCGAGCGGCTGCGGGACCGCCTTCGCCACAACTACGATAACCATGAGCTCAACGCCGCTCGCGACGGGCGCAGGGTCGCCGAGAAACAGCTCGCCGCCACGCGGCTGCGCCTGAAGACCGAACGCGGCCAGCGCGCCCGATACCGCCGCTCGATGCGCGCCGCCGAGCGTGAGCGCGACCGAATGCTCAATGCCGTGGCCGCCGAGACCCAGCGCGCCGATGGCGCCGCCCTGGCGGTGCTCAATCTGCTCGAAGGGCGCAGTGCGCATCAATGCGCACCTGGCACTGCCGGTAGTGATATCCAGACGCCCCGTGTCCCGCCCCGCCGCCGGGCGCCGCCACGTGGGGAGCCTCCAGCGCAGTAGCGCGACTTGCCGCAAAGTCCCTTTTGGGCCGTTTCGGGGGCCGCCGGACGTCGCGGCTCGCCCCCACGCTGGGAAAAGGTCCTAGCGGACGCTTCCCCCAGCGTGGGGGCTCGCCTTGCCCGATAAACGCGCACACCGTGATCGACACACGCGTCACGCACGCAACCGAATCGCCTTTGACCACCGCTTGCGCCGCTCTCCCGCCGGGCGTAGAGTGCCCCGCGACTACCAAAACCGGCCCTCTTTTGGGTCGTCAGACACCGGGATCTGTGACCCGGGACCAAGGACCTCTGCCTTCCAACGGAGAGCAGCCGTACAAGCAGCGGCGACAGCACATCCCCCCGGCTGACCAACACGGGAGACTGTCCCGGCAGGGACTCACCGGTCCACGCAACCGCAGGCAAGAATCCAGCGGGCGCGGCGGACCGCAGCCACCCCGGCTGACCAATCAGGGAGCAGCCCCACCGGGGCGACAGCTACCCCCCGGCTGACAAAACGGGAGACCGCCGCAACGGCGGACCAGAGTTCCACTGGTTAATGGAACAGCGCGAGAGCAGTGCCTCAGCGGCACACTGCCATCAACTTTATGATTTAACTAGGTTTTTGGCCGATTGTCCAGCAGCGATGTTGGCACCGTTACTGTTTGGACCACGAGAAGAAAAGAACCGTGGCGACGCGACGTGCGACCTCGCGAGGGTAAGCGTTCGTTGGTCCCGTGACGGATAGCTTCTGGGGCTGGTAACGGTTTCCGTGGTGCGCTATGGTGAAGCGCCATGGCGCATCGGGACAAGGAAGCCGGCGCTGCCACCGACACGGACTGGCGGCTGCTCTACGAAGAGACGCTCCAGCGGGCCGAGGCTGCCGAAGCGCGCACAGAGGAGCTGAAGTGGGCGGAGGTCGCCGCCCGTACCGAGGCGCGTGGGTGGAAGTGGCGGTTCGAGGCGGCCCGCCGCCAACGTCTGGAGGCGGTGGAGGAGACTGGGCGTGTGCGCCGCGTCGCGAAGGGCGCCCTGTTTCTTCAGTCCGAGGTGGCGCGTCTGACCCGGTTGCTCGAGGCGGCCGGCGTCGACCCGAGCCGGCGCAGCACGATCGTGTCGTTGCGCATCGAGGTAGAGCGGCTGCGCAAGCTGGTGCCGGGCGCGGAGGTCCAGGCGCGCAAGATCCGCCAACTGAACAAGGCCCTGTACAAGGAGCAGCTCGACAACGGGTCGCTGCGCCGGCTGCTGTACGACGCCGTGGCGGCCTATGACCGCACGAGGTTCCTGCGCGACCAGCAGCAGCAACTCGCGTCACTGACGGCAGAGTGCCGGCAACTGCGCCGCAACCTGAAGACATCCGGGAAACTCAACGACCGGCTGAAGGAGCGCCTGCTGCGCTGGGTCGAGAAGGCGCGGTCGCTCTCGCCGGCCACCCGGGACGCCGAACTGCGCAAGGCCCTGCGCCGGTCGCGGCACCGGAAGACCGCGCTCAACGCGCTGAGAAAGGAGAACGCCCGGCTGCGGCGGCGGGCGAACGCATCGCAGCGCCGGGTCGGGACGCTGGAAGCGGAACTTGCGAAGCTGCGCTCGACCGCGGCGGTGCTGTCGAAGACCCTGTACGGGCGGCGCAGCGAGAAGCTGGAGACGCCGGGCACCGGCCGCCGCCGCGGCCAGCAGCCGGGCGCGCCGGGTCACGGCCGCACGCGACGCCCCGGGGTCGAGGAGCGGGTCGAGGTGCTCGACCCGCCGGCCCAAACGCTCACCTGCGCGGCCTGCAGGAAGCCCTACGTGGCGAACGGCGCCGACGAGTCGTCGCTTCTCGAGATCGAGGTGCGCGCCCACCGACGGGTGATCCGGCGGGGACGCTGGCGGCGTAGCTGCAACTGCGCCTCTTCGCCGGTCGAGGTCTCGGCACCGCCGGTGCCGAGACTGTTCCCGAACACCGCCTTCGGCGTGAGCGTGTGGTCGCGGGTGCTCTACGAGCACTACGCGTGCCGGCGCCCGCTGCATCGCGTCTCGGGCTGGCTGGGCGACCAGCGGCTGCCGGTGGCGCCCGGCACGCTGGCCGACAGCGCCCGCCGGTTCGTGCCGCTGTTCAAGCCGCTCGCCGAGGCGATCCGCACACACCAGAACGAAGCCGCCCTGCGCCAGGCCGACGAGACCGGCTGGCGGGTGCAGGAACTGCGCGGCGAAGGCCGCTCGGGCCGCGCCTGGCTGTGGGCCTCGGTCACCGAGGACTCGGCCTGCTTCCACATCGACCCCTCGCGCAGCGCTGAGGCGGCGCTGCGGCTGTTCGGCGAGCTTGCCGCCGGCACAGTGGTCGTCTGCGACCGCTACAGCGCCTACAAGAAGCTGGAGCGCCTGCTGGGCGGGCTGATCGTTCTAGCCTGGTGTTGGGCCCATCAAAGACGCGATGTCATTGAGTGCGCAGCCGGGCAGCCCCGCCTGGCCGACTGGTGCCGGGCCTGGCTGGAACGGATCGCCGCGATCTACCGCCTGAACAAGGCCAGGCTCTCCCATTACGATCCCGCCCTCGCGTCCCAGAGCGCCGCGTTCGACAGGGCGCAGGTCGCGCTTGCGGCCGCCCTCGACGGTCTGTTCGAACGCGCTTCACGGCAACTCGCCGGGCTGCCGGACGATGCCCGCGAAGGCCGGGCGCTGCGCTCCCTGGTGAACCACCGCGAGGGGCTGAGTGTGTTCGTCGACCGCCCTCAGATCCCGATGGATAACAACCTCGCTTATTCCGAATACGGAATAAACGAGGTTATCCCGGATCATGGATTATTCCGGAATCGTCTCACGAACCCACGGTTGACGCGCCGTCGCGTGCAAAATGCCGGAATAATCACAAGCTGTCTTCTCCCGCTGGCTCGGTCGCCAGCGTATGCAAAGGAGAAGACAG
>CAZWZH010000073.1:0-22715 GCA_964638775.1 uncultured Pseudomonadales bacterium | reverse complement strand
ATGGTTTCGAAATCGCTCATTTGTTGAACTTGCGATGCAACCTCCCGGGTCGCAGGACAGGGTGAAGGCATTCCGGTCAATAGTGGTAGCGAAGTTGCGCTATCAGCATGGAGTCATGGTCGATTTTGTAAACCATTCTGTGTTCGCCGTCGATGCGCCTTGACCAGTATCCCGCAAGCGCGTGCCTGAGAGGTTCGGGTTTTCCGATTCCATCGAATGGCGCCCGTTTCACTTCCTTGATCAGCGCATTGACGCGCTTGAGCATTTTCCTGTCGGTATTCTGCCAGTGCAGGTAGTCTTCCCAGGCCTTTTCCGAAAAAACCAGCTTCACTCAATGAGCGCCCTCGCGGTGCCTTCCCCGGCCTCCAGCTCGACGATGGATTGGATCAGCCGGCGCATGTTTTTTGGGCTTCTCAGGAGATAAGCCGTCTCTTCCAGGGCCTGGTAATCGTCCATTGACATCATCACCACAGAGCCGGCTCCCTGTCTGGTTATGGCTACGGGTGCATGGTCGCTGCAAACACGCTCCATGGTCTTGGCGAGGTTGCTTCTGGCTGAGGTATAACTGAGGCTGTCCATTGCGACGATCGGGAACCTGTACATATATCCGTACCAATGCTAGGGAGCCCTGCGCTTAGGGTCAATGGTCGATCGCGCTGATTTCCCTACGAATTTGCCTCTATATCTCCGAATCCACGCCGGTCATCTCTATTGACAGTTCCCAGAGCCGCTTCCCGAGCACCGGGTCGCGGCTCGATGCCCCCGCCCGAGCCCTGGCGGCCGGTCCGCTGGTCTCCGCCCAGTTGGAAGGGCCGAAGTAGTCGCCGCCCGCGACATCGGTGCCTGCCGCTGCCAGGAGGGTGGGCCAGGCGCCCGCTTCGGGGTTGTTGAAAACAAGACGCAGAAAAGGAGCCGCGACTGGGAAGAGGGCATAGTTGCGCCCAAGGTCCGTGACCGCGACACCCGGGTGGCAGCCGACCGCGACCGTTCCGGAGCCGCGTGCCCTCAGGCGCCGGTCCAGTTCGAACAGGTGCAGCATGTTGGCCAGCTTGCTCTGCTGATACCGGGCGAGCGAGAAAAAGTGTTTCGTCCCGCCGATGTCGTCCCAGAATATACGGGCGGTCCGATGGGCGAGGCTGCTCGTGATCACCACCCGGCTGCCCTCGGTCTCCTGCAGTTTCGGCAGCAGGAGGGCAGTCAGCGCAAAGGGGCCGAGGTGGTTGACGCCGATCATCGACTCGAATCCGTCCTTCGTCAGGGCGTAGGGCCCGCCCATGATCCCGGCATTGTTGACCAGCACGTCGAGGCGCGGCTCGCCAGCCGCCTGTTCCGCAGCGGAACGAACGCTGCCGAGATCGGCCTGGTCGAGCCGCAGGAAGCCGAGATCGGCGTCAGGCGACTCACCCTGGATCGCTGCGATGGCGGCTCGCGCGCGCTCGTCGGAACGGCACCCGAGCAGCACCCGGGCACCGTGCCTTGCGAGCACCCTGGCTGTCTCGAAGCCGATTCCGGTGTTGGCGCCGGTGACAAGAAACGTCCGCCCCGCCTGGTCGGGTACATCGCGGTCGGTGAAGCCTCTTGCGAACAGCGTGAGCCCCTCGTCGGTGAATGGTGGTGGCCGTTTCGGCCACGCCATGAAGACGCAACGACTGGCGTGATTACGGTTCAGCCCGCTCTTCGCAACAGGCCGTGGCCGAGGTGGGGGAGCCGCCAGTGTCGGAAAGACTTCGAATCACCGTATTGTGCAACTGTTCCGCATCCCCGGATTTGACATACCACTCCCAACGGGCTCCGTCCGGGTCGACGACCCAGGTCTCCGCCTTTTCGGCGAAGCAACAGACGGTTTCATCGACACCCGTCGTGTCGAGCCCGGACTCGGCCAGGCGCCGCTCGGCGGCCACCACCTCATCGGCCGTCTCGCACTCGACGCCGAGATGATTGATCGTCGCCCCTTCCGAACCTTCGAACAGCACCAGTTTCAGCGGTGGATCGGCCACTTCGAAGTTGGCGTAGGCCGGCTTGACCTTCGCCGGAGCGGCGCCAAACAGCCTGGAGTAAAACTCGATGGCGCTGTCCAGATCGGTCACGTTGATCGCGAGCTGCAGTCGAGACATCGTTCAATTCTTCGTCGTGCGGAACTGCGATGCAGGTTATCAGGCTGTCGTGCAGCGCGCATCGTCGCCCGGGCGGTTTCTGCAATGCCGACCGGCAATCGTGCCGACCGGCAGCCAAGCCGCACGCCGCCTTCGGGAGGGAACGCTGCACTAGCAACCGGCAGGGCGCAATACGTCGATTTCGGCGATATGATCGAAGATTCCGCCAACGGCGTGCACAGGGCCTGAAGAGGGGGCGATGAGTGGCAAGGTGATCTATCGCGGATACGATCGAGAGGCGCTCGATGAGCAGTACAACAATCGCGCGCGCATCCCCCATTACCTCGACTATTTCGATCGCTGGCTCGACTGGAGTGCAGAGACCCGCGCTACGGTGCCATGTGACCTGGACGTCGCCTATGGCGACCTCCCGGTGGAGACGCTCGACATCTTTCCGGCCAGGCAGCCCGGAGCACCCATCCTGATCATGATCCACGGCGGCTACTGGTATTCGCTCGACAAAGGGCACAACAGCTTTGTCGCCGACGGATTCCGGCCCCATGACGTGGTCACGGTCGTCATCAACTACGGCCTCGCCCCCGATTTCCGGATGGACGAGATCGTGCGGCAGAACCGGGCCGCCACAGCCTGGGTGTGGCGCAACGCCGCCACATTCGGCGGCGATCCGTCGCGCATTCACGCGCTCGGACAGTCGGCGGGCGGGCACCTGGCCGCCATGCTGCTCGCGACCGACTGGCCGGCCTTCGGCGCCGGCCTGCCGCCGGGTCTCGTCAAGAGCGCCGTTTCCATGTCCGGCCTCTACGACCTGGAGCCCATCCGCCTTTGTTATCTCAACGAAAAGCTCCGCATGGACGAAGCCGAGGCTCGACGCAACAGCCCGGTCGCGCAGCAGTACCCGGTGGCGTCACCGCTCATGCTGGTTTCAGGCGACATCGAATCCGACGAATACGCGCGCCAGGCGAACGCCATGGCCTCCGTTTGGCAGGCGCACGGCTATCCGCTCAGCACGCTCCGGCTACCCGGCCTCGATCACTTCACGCTGGCCGATCCGCTGCGGGAGCCCGACAGCCGGCTCACGAAAGCGGTCATGGCGCAGATTTAACCCGCATATTTCACCAAGCCGCTTGTCCTATTGTGGCCTACGATGTGCGGACGGGCGAAATCAGGTGGCAGACTTTCACGATCGCCGACGAACCCATACCGCAGGGTGTGAATGCAGCCGGCACGCAGAATCACGGGCCATCCGGCGCGCCGATCTGGAACAGCCCGGCCATCGACATCGAGCGCAGCCAGTTGCTCGTCGGCACGGGGGAGAATTACTCCTCGCCCCCCGATGGTGCCAGCGACGCCATATTCGCCATCGATCTTGCCACCGGCGCGGTCAACTGGATCTTTCAGGCCACCGCGGGGGATGCCTGGAACATGGCCTGCGGCCCCTGGGACCGCACGAATTGCCCGGTCGAGGACGGGCCGGACTACGACTTTGGCGCGGGCACCGTGTTTGCGCAGGATGCCGATGGGCGCGACCTTGTCGTGGCCGGGCAGAAATCGGGCGTGGTGCACGCCCTGGACGCCTATACGGGGAAGCCGGTCTGGCAGACCAAGGTGGGCCGCGGCGGCATTCATGGCGGCGTCTACTTCGGCATGGCCGCCGCTGGCGGGCGGCTGTTCGTGCCCATCAGCGACACGGACGACGGCTGCGAGTACCCGGAGCCGCCTCGACCCTGTCGTCGATGGCTGGTCTCGAAGAGGGAGCGCTCAGTCCTCTCCGGCCGTATCCGCCAGCGGGTCGTAGGTGCCGAAGTGCCAGTGATTGCCTTCGTAGTCGGCGACCGTGAAGGCGTGGGAACCGTACTCGGTGTCGACGACCGGCTGCACCACCCGGGCACCGGCGGCCCGGCAGCGTTCGAACAGTTCATCGACCTGCGCGGCCGACTCGGCGGTGAGGCTCAAGGAACCGTGCCGGTGCGGCAGGTCGTAGACGTCGCCCTTCACGTCTCCGAGCATGACCAGCGAACCGCGCCAGGAGAGCTGTGCATGTTCGACCTGACCGTCGTCGTTGCGCACGACGAAATGCTCGGTGAGCCCGAAGGCGTTCGCGAGCCAGCGTATTGCCTCGTTGGCGTCTTCGTAACGAAGGGTCGGAACCAGGGTCTGGTGGCTGGGCATCTGGACGGCTCCCGGTCGCGTCGAGCGGCATGCTAGTGGAGGATTCTGCCGAAAGCCAGGGCGGTGCCCGCAAGCCCCGGTGCCCGCGTTCAGTCGATCAACGCCTGATAGGTCAGGGTCGGCAGCCACTCGCGAAGCTTGTACGTCCCCGCGGGATAGACCTGGGTGAAAAACATGCCGATCAATTGCTCGGTGGGGTCCACGAAAAAGTAGGTGTCTCCGGCTCCGGCCCATTCGTACTGGCCGGGTGTGCCGGGCTTGCCCGAAGCTGCCAGGTTTTCGAGCACACCGAATCCCAACGAGTAACCGTATCCGGGCAGCTCGGCCCGCAGAAGCGGGGCATCCCCGTTCTCGACGACCACCGCGGTAAGCAGCTCGATGGTCTTCCGCGAGACAATGCGCGCTCCATCCAGTTCGCCGCCGTTGAGCATCATCTGCGCGAAGCGCAGGTAGTCCGAAACCGTGGACACCAACCCACTGTTGGGGGAAAGGAACCGGATGCCGGGTTGCCAACGTGCGGTGTGATCGGCCCGGGTCACGGCCTGTAACGATCCGGGGCCCGTTATCTCGTAGGATTTCGAGAAACGATGCAGCTTGTCTTCAGGAACGATGAAAAAGGTATCCGCCATGCCGAGCGGTTCCAGCACTCGCTCCGAGAGGAATGCATCGAGTGGCTGGCCGGAGGCGACTTCCAGCACCCGCGCGAGTACGTCGAATGATGCGCCGTAAATGAAGATCTCACCGGGATGGCCCGCCAGGGGCAGCCGCGCGATTCGCCGGGCAACCTCCTGCGCGTTGGGACTGCCGTCCCAGTACGGAGCCTTCCGGTAGATTTCCGCGATTGTTTTCGGGGCGAACGCGTCGATGCCGATTGCGATTCCAGCCGTTTGCGAGAGTAGCTGGGCGACTGTGGGCGCCGATCTGGGTTCTTTCAGCTCTGGGGCATCTGCGGTGCCCCCGGCCAGGACTTTTACGTCTGCGAATTCCGGGATGAAGTCGGAAATGGGATCCTGAAGTCGGAGCTGCCCTTCCTCGACCAGCGTCATGGTCGCGACGGCGAACAGCGGCTTCGTCATTGAATGAAGTCGGTAAATCGTATCCGGCCGGGTGGGTTTGCGCCCATCTATGTCGGCCCATCCGAACGTTTCAAAATACGCGAGCTTGCCAAAGCGGGACACGGCGATGGTTGCACCGGGGATCTTCCCGGATTCGACCATTGCTTCCGTGAAATCGGCGAATTGCGCCAGACGCTCGGCCGAGAGCCCGACCTCTTCAGGCGTCACATCGGGTTCCCGCGCGAGAGCCGTTGTGGCCTGGCACAAGCAAAGGGCCAGCAGTGCCCGCAGCAGATTGGTCATGGATTCAATCGACAACAGGGGCTTGCGAGGCCGTGGCATCACGACACTTTTCATCCGATTTCCTTGATGCGAAGCAGGCAGGGGCGCGAAGGATAGCATGTCGGCGGAGAACCAATCCGCTGCCGGTGAGTTGAGGGCCTGGCGGTGCTTGACGGCGGTGACCGCCAACACGCCAAGGTTGGTGTACTGTGCAATGTACAGTACTACCGGATGCAGCACGGCTCGAGGCCTATTGAGGCGGCATGAACCTGACTAGATTGCGACTGGAAACCCGGGGGCGAATCGGCCTGCGATCGCGGAGTTGGTTGCGGTGAGCCTGTCGCGGCGGAGGTTCGTGGAATCGTCAGCACTGCTCACGGCTGCCGCACTGGCCGGAAACGGCAGGGCTGCCGGCGCGGACACGGCAGCGGAAACCTCTGCCCGGCGCCCCGGGCAGCGCGGCGGCAAGCCGAACATTGTTCTGGCGGTGCTTGACGACGTGGGTTTCGGCGACCTTGGCTGCTATGGCTCCGAGGTGCCCACGCCGTGCATCGACCGCCTGGCAGCCAATGGCCTGCGTTACAACAGCTTTCATGTGACCTCGTTGTGCGCGCCGACCCGGGCGAGCCTGTTGACGGGCATGAACGCCCATGCCGCAGGAGTGGGCAACATTGCCGAGTGGGGCCGCGACCATCCCGGCTACCGCGGTTGGATTCGCAACGATGTAAAGACCCTGGCCGAATTGCTGAACGCGTCCGGTTACCGCAGCTATGCCGTGGGCAAGTGGCACCTGTCTCCCGTGACGGGGCGGAACGCGACGGGCCCGTTCGACCAGTGGCCGACGGGACGCGGTTTCGACCAATGGTACGGATTTCTCGGCGCTGCGGCGGACCACTGGCATCCGGAGCTGTTCCGCAACCGACATGCCGTCCATCCGGACAAGAGCGGCGGTTATCACCTGACGGAAGACCTCATCGACCGGTCCATCGACTTTATCGGCAACCACCTTGTCGCCTCCCCCAATGATCCATTCTTTCTCTATCTGTCGTTCGGGGCCTGTCACTTCCCCTACCATGTCCCCCCCGACTACATGGCGCAGCATCGCGGCGGGTACGATGCCGGGTGGGACGCGGTTCGAGCGGAACGCTTCGCGCGCCAGCAGGCCATCGGGATTGCGCCGGCAAACGCCGAGCTCGCGCCGCGCAACCCAGGCGTTCCCGCCTGGGACGACATTTCGCACGACGAGCGGCGATTCGGCGCGCGCACCCAGGAAGCCTATGCGGGGTTTCTTCACCATACGGACGATCAGTTGCAGCGCCTGGTCGACTTTCTCGGACGCGCCCGGCGGCTCGACGACACCATACTCATGGTGCTCTCGGACAACGGCGCCGGTTCCTGGGGGCCTCCTGCCGGCCGGCTGGACGTTCACCGGGCCGTCTATATCGAACCGGAACCCATCGATGAGCTGATCGCCAACATCGACCTGGTGGGCAGCGACCAGAGCCAGCCAAGTTACGGGCCCGGGTGGGCGCAGGTCAGCAACACGCCGCTCAAGCTATACAAGGGCGACACCTTCGAAGGTGGAATCCGCGCGCCGCTGATTGTCCACTGGCCGGGCGGTGGTCTCCCCGAAAACGTGATCTGCGGGCAGTACCACCACGTCACCGACATCGTTCCGACGCTGCTCGGGCTGACCGGTCACCCGGCTGAATCCTTTGACGGCACCAGCCTTGCCTACACGTTCGATGCCCCGAATGCGCCTGCACGGAAGCAGGTGCAGTTCTATGAGACTGCCGGAGACCGGGCCATCTGGGCCGACGGCTGGAAAGCCGTGACCCAGCACCGGGCCGGCACGCGTTTCGAAGACGACACCTGGGCGCTCTATCACGCAGCGGAGGACTTTTCCGAAATCCACGATCGGGCAGCGGAGTTTCCGGACCGGGTGGCGCACATGACCGCCGCCTGGCACCGGCAAGCCGAGCGCAACAACGTGCTTCCACTGGAGGACGATCTGCTCTCGCTCGAAGCCGGCGTTTCGCCGAGCGCCCGCTCCCGTTATGTCCTCTTCCCGGGGGCGACCCGCATCGACCGGCGCAGCGCCCCGGACATTTTTAATCACGATTACACGATTACCGCGGAAGTCGAATTCACAGGCGGCCCCGCCAACGGTGTGCTGCTTGCCTCCGGCGACAGCATGGCGGGATACGAACTGCTGATGCGCGATGGCTATCTCGAATACGTCTACGTGTTTACCCGCGGCCGTCACTACTCGGCCAGGTCCCGCGACCCCGTGCCGGCCGGCAGGCACGTGCTGACGTTGCACGGCCGCAAGACCTCCGCATCCTCGGGCCGCGTGGAACTGTTTGTCGACGGCCGGGCGTCCGGAGGTGTCGACATTCCCCGGATGTGGGAGGTGAAAAGCCTGAATGCGGGCTTGCGCTGCGGAGAAAATCGCGGCGCCCCGATCAGCCGCCTGTACCGGGGCGCGTTCCGCTTCGATCAGACGCTGGAGCGCCTCACGGTCAAACTGGAAATCTGAAAGGTTGCCGCCGGAGAGTGGCGTCCCCTCCTTGTGGCCATGGGATACTATCGGAGCGGCCGTGATACTCATGGCGCAATGCTTGCCATGCTGAATCGGACCCAGACGGAGCCAATCATCCGGTGATTCTGAGAGCCAGGGGAAGAGTCAATCGCCCCAGATCGTTCCTGGGGCTTGAAGGCCCGCTTGCCATCGCCCACCGGGGCGGCGCGGCCGAGCGCCCCGAGAACACCATGGCCGCCTTTGAACACGCCGTGAACCTCGGCTACCGCTGCATCGAGACCGATGTCCGGGCGACCCGCGACCGGGTGGCGGTGGTTTTCCACGACGAGAACCTGGACCGGCTGACCGGCCATACGGGGCCGTTGGCGGCGCGGGACTGGGCGGGACTCGATGAGGCGCGCATCGATGGCAGGGAACCCATTGTCCGCCTCGACGACCTGCTCGGCGCATGGCCGGAGCTCCGCCTCATCATCGACCCGAAAGCCGACGATGTCGTCGCTCCGTTGATCGAGGTTCTGCGGCGTACGAATGCGCGCGGCCGCGTCTGTATCGGTTCATTTTCCGCCCATCGCCTGCGCCGGGTGCGAACCGACTCTCCGGGTTGCACATCGTGCGGCCCCGCCGAGGTGGTGCGGCTGCGAGCGGAATCCTGGGGCATCCCCGCCGGCAGGCTGGACGCGGACTGCGCCCAGGTACCGCCTCGTCAGCCGCTCTTCGGAGGCTTGTCGATACCTGTCGTCGATGCTGCCTTCCTTCGTGCCGCCCACGCGCGGGGCATGCCGGTGCAGGTCTGGACAGTGGACCACGAGGCCGAGATGGAGCGCCTCCTCGACCTCGGCGCGGACGGCATCATGAGCGACCGCGTGACCGCGCTGAAAAACGTGTTCGACCGGCGAGGCCTCTGGCGCTGATACCCGTGGCTGGAACCCGATACGCCGTCCAACCCACCGCCTTTTTTGGGGGGAACGGAAGCGCTTTCCGGCTGGCTCGCGCCGTGGCTACCTGCCCGATTCCCCGGCTGTGCCGTCCATCCGCACGAACGTACCGGAGCCTGCGACAGGCGCCTCCCCGAACCGGTCCGGCTGCCAGTGGAGGGCTGTGCCCGCGGATCCGGGGAAGTGCCACGCGATCCGGTTGCCGGCGTCCTCGTCGTCCCAGTCCACGGCCGCCACACCCAGCCGGACGGCATGCCAGGTTGCCCCAGCATGCTCGTCCAGGAACGCGCCGTCGATGCGCGCCTCCACCGCATAGCCGCCGCCGGCCCGCCGGGCGCGCCACTCGACGGCCGCCAGGGACGCCGACAGGCAGCCGAGGTCCGGGGTTTGCGCGGCGTCGGCCAGCGTGAGGTAGCCGATGGCCATGGCCGCGAGATTGCCGGTCCTCGCCGCCTGGTAGAGCGACATGTTGGCCGAACGCGCCGGCTCTGGTTGCGCGTCCGCGAGTACCAGCACGGCGTCCTGGAGGCGCGGCTCCCGGTCGGACGACGCCAGGATCTGGTCGTCGAAGACGCGCGCGGCAAAGTACAGGTCACCGCCGGCCTCGCGCACGTCGAATTGGTAGCTGAGGTCCGTGGGTGCGAGACCCCGGCTCGTCACATCCCCCTGGCTGGAGACGCGATGGCGCAATGGGCCCCAGTCGCCGAGTTCCCCGTCGACCGTGGGTGCCGGGCCGGACGGAAGCGGCAGCGGAGCCACGGGCAGGAGCGCGGACGCGACGGTGAGGGCCACCGGTAGCCCGCCCGCGGTTGTCTCAAGGGTCCAGGAAACGCGGCCGGGGCGCAGGTCCGCCCACGCCGTTGGTACAGCGGCGGCCAGCGGAAACTCGACCCGCACCGCATCGCCGGGCGCAACGACCCTGGGGACTGGCGGCCCCGCATAGGTGAGATCCGGGCCGGCGTCGACGTGATAGCCGACACGCAGGTCCGCATTGCCACGGTTGGCCACTTCGAACGCGACGCTGCCCGAGTCGAATGTTTCGCCCGAACCAGGGCCGGGCAGCGAGCGGACCGCCCTTGACAGGTTGGCCACCGCATCGCGGACCGGCCCTGTCACGAGGTCTTCGCCGGCGATGCCGTCGAGCCGCAGGTTCGCAAGCCGTGGGCCCGCGTCCGTCATCGTCACCAGGGCGACCTGGTCGAACTCGCCGTAAATCTCGCCACGAAGGGAACTGCCGCCGCCCGTGGTGGCGAGCGTGATGTATTTCCTGTCGTTCCTGACGTGCCGGACGTAGCGGTGGCGGTGCCCGGCGAATACCGTGTAGTCCCGCTCGCCCAGCATGGCCTCGAGCCTGAGCCAGTCCTCGAGTACGGTCGGATAGTCCCACAGGGGCTGGTGGACGAGCACCACCGTCCAGCGGGGGTCGGGGAACTCGGACAACGTCTCCTCGACGAACGCGAGCTGCTCCGCCTGGGACCAGGGCCCGGGCAGCGACTCGTTTGTGCCCACCATCCGGAAGAGTTCGGAGTTCAGCACCAGGAACAGCACGTCACGGTACACGAAACGGTAGTAGGACGGCCCGAAGCGCGCCCGCCATGCCTCGGCCATCACGGCGTTGTTCATGTCGTGGTTGCCGGCCACGTAGAAAAACGGCGTCTCGAACCCCGCGACCAGGCCCTCGAACTCGTCCCACTCCCGCTTGATCTGCGCCGGGTCTTCCGTGTAGCCCTCGATGAGGTCGCCGACGCTGACCACGAACGCGGGCTCGAGAACATTGACCTTCGGTATGGCGGAGGCGAACACGCCGGGCCGCGCACCGCCCGTCCTGTCGCTGACTATCGCGAAGTGGAAATCGCCGTCCGCGTCGTTGGCATCGAGCCCTGTCCAGGGCCGGGCCCCGTCTTCCGTTTCGACGTCGATCCGGGGTCCGGCGGAAGGGCCGCAGGCGGCGAGGCACAGGCTGGCAAGAACGAGTACGAGGCGCATGTTGGGTCACTCGGGCGGACGGCGCGCCACACTATAGGCGACGGCGCTGGAAGCGGCCAATCAGGATCGTGGCTTCCGCTCGAGCTTGGAATGGCAGCCGCGGTGACCGTCGTATCCTGCCATCGTCGTGCCTGCTACGGCCTCTCCGTCCAGTGCCACCAACAGCATGTCGTCCTGTACGGCGAGCTTGGCATCGAACACATTCGGCGGAGCGTTGTGAGGCGGGTCATCGGGGAAGACCGTTTCCCACAGTGCGATGACGCTGGAACGGTCGGCCAACGCCCGATGTAACGACGGCGGCCGCCCATTAAGTGGCCGGCGATCAGCCCAAGTGTAGAACTGGAGTGGCGAGGGAGTAAGTGATGTATCCATCACTTTTTGCATGATGTAGAATTCACTGCACCTCAGCCCAACGAGCAGCCCGGTAATGCACAGAACGCAGATTTCCCTTGAGCAGGAACAATACCGGCTGCTGGGGATTGAAGCCAGGCGTCGGGGGATCAGCCTGTCGGCCCTGATTCGCAGCCTTGTGGACGAGCACTTCAATGCCGATCGCGGGCACGTACAGGATCCCCTGGAAGCCGTCATCGGGATCGGTTCAGGTACGGGCGATCCCATCGGGCGGGAACACAACCGTTACCTCTATGGAAGCGCCGATTGAAAAGGCTGTTCGTCGACACCGGCGCCTGGTACGCGCTGGCAGATCGCAGGGACCCGGATCACGAACCCGTTACCGCAGCCCTGCGCGAACATCGTGACCAACTGCTGACCAGCAATTTCGTGCTGGACGAAACCCTGACCCTGGTCCGGTACCGTCTCGGCTGGAACATTGCGCATCGGCTCGGGGAACAGCTCCGCACCGGCTCCCTCGCCCGACTCGAACGGATTTCCCCCGGCGATGAGGAAGCGGCCTGGGCCATCTTCGCCACGTACTCCGACAAGTCGTTCAGCTTCACGGACTGCACGAGTTTCGCGCTGTGCAACCGACTGGAACTGCCCCTGTGCGTCGCCATCGACAACGACTTCCGCTCGTTCGGTTTGCACTGCCTCCCATAGTTGCCATGGTAGACCACTTTGCAGCTCAAGCGCCTTGCTTAACCAGGGCGAAGAGCCGCGATGACGGGCAGTCGCGCCGCACGAACCGCCGGCAGCAGCCCGCCGAGCGCGCCCAGAATTAGCGCGCTGCTCAACCCGATGAGCAGCAACCGCGGCGTTACCGAGAACTCGAACCCGACTTGCGACATGCTGCCTGCACTCAACGTCGAGCTGGCCAACCCGTCGTACAGCAGATACACGAAAGCGCCGCCGAGGGTACCGCCAACGAGGGCGAGCAGCAACGCCTCCGCCATCACCGAGACCACAATCGGGGCGTTTGAGAAGCCCAGCGATCGTAACGTGCCGATTTCCACCGTACGTGTACTCACCGACGAATACATCGTATTGATTGCTGCGATTACGGCTCCAAGGCCCATGATTGCGCCGATCAGGTAAGCAAACGTCTCCACCATGCCGGTACTCGCTTGAGACTGCCGGGCGTAGAAATCCCGTTCGGCAATGAGATCGGCGCGCAGCCGGGGGTCTTGCCGGATGCGCTCGCCGACGGCCGCAGCGTCACTATCCCTCTCGAGCAACGCCCGCGCGGTACTGACTACACCCTCGCGTCTGAACTCGGCCTGAGCGATCGGCAGGTCCATCCATACCTCGGCATCGTGAGCCCGGCCACCCGCGTCGAACCGGCCCACCACCTCCCACGATTTGTTGCGAAAGCTCACTGTGCTCCCCAGGGTGAGCCCTTCGTACGTGTCGCCCGCGTTCACCCCGACGACCAGTTCGTTCTTTCCGGGCTGAAACCACCGGCCCGCCACCAGCTTCAGTTCCGGTCGAACCTCGAGAGCCGATGCTTCGACACCGCGAGCTACGGCAACTCCGGGATTGCCCGTCTCTCTGGTGACCAGGTCAACGACGACCACCAGTTCGCCGCTGACCGTCCTTAATCCGTCCATGCCATTGAGTACATTGACTTCCGTGGCAGACAACCAGCCGGTGATTTCGTCTTGCGTGCCGCTGCGCATCACGAGAACGCGGTCGGGGTGGCTCGTTTCCTTCAAGGCGGATTCGATGCCCTCGGACATCGAAAGCAGGCCGACTACCACGGCGACAACGCCCGCAATGCCGACGACGATGATGGAGGACGAGCCCTTGCGGGAACGGATGTTGCGCAGGTTCATTACCGCGATGTTGAGTGTTTGCCGAAACATGACTACCGCTCCCGTAATGCGTCGACGATCGTGAGACGCTTTGCGGACACCGCCGGGTAAGCGCCAATCAGCAATCCCAGCAACATTGCCAGCATCAGCGCGTGAGCGGCACTCTGCCCACTCACATCGAAGCTGCCGATCCTGCCGCGCAGATTTGCATTGAGGCCGGGTTCCAGGAGCAGGGCGATGCCTGTTCCGACGATTCCTCCACTAACACAGAGCGCGATCGCTTCAGCGAGCACCAGCGCGGAGACCGCGCGGTCGGAGAAGCCCAGCGTTTTCATGACGGCCAACTCCGGTACTCTTTCGGCAAACGCCTGTGCCGCCGTGTTGCCGGTCAGCAGAACGATCGTGAAAAAGACGGCCATCAGAATCATGCTGCTGATCTCGCCGACGTCACCGAGTTGACTGGCAAACCGGCGGCGGTACTCGTCCTCCGTGGTACTCCTCGTAGGATCCGAGGAGTTCTCGAACAGGCCGTCGATCTTTCGAATGGCCGCATCGACCTCCGGCGGATCGGATACCCGGCCGACCAGCCAACCGACCTGGTCCTTTCCCCAGCCGACAACGGCTTCGTTGAAATACTCGTAGTTGATCAGCAGGAGTTGCCCTCCGGAATAGTGCAAGGTGCCCGCAAGCTCGAACTGCCATGCCCAGGACCCGTTCTCCTGGGGAAAGATGTCCTGGATGATCGGAATCGTGTCCCCGGGCTTCCAGCCGTACTGCGCCGCGAGTGCCTCGGAGGCTACTGCGGAGACCCGGATGTTCCTGAATTGACGGAGCGTGTCAGCGGAGATGCGCTGCTCCCTGAAGATGTCGAAGTAGCTCTCCGGGTCGACCGGGTAGGTGGCGAACGAGTTCCGCGGTTCCCGGTAGTAGCCGCCGAACCAGCTCATGTGCGTTACCTGCTCCACGTCATCCAGCGAGCGGATCTGCCGGACATGGGAGAGCGGCAGGTTGTCCGTCATGGAGTACCTGGAATCAATGACAATCCTGTCCATGCCCTCCAGCGACACCCCGCCGGAAAAGGCGTCCGAGATGGCCTGCAGGAGCATGAACAACAGGAACGCGATGGCTAGGGATACGAACGTGAGGGACGTTCGCGTCGGCTTGCGGAGCAGGTTCGCTGCCAACAGGAACAGCAGTTTCATGCCACCGTCCCCGCCTGTTGGAGCGCCGAAGCCGCTTGGTCGTCCTGCGAGGCCAGCTTCCCCTTGTCCATGTGCAGCGTAACCATCGCATGATTCGCCGCCCTGCGATCGTGGGTCACCATCACAATCGTCTTGCCGAGGTCTCGATGCAGCGTCTGGAGCAGCTCCAGGATCTCATCGGCTGTCTGCCGGTCCAGGTCGCCGGTCGGCTCATCGCACACCAGCAACCGCGGATCGGACACCAGCGCCCGCGCGATGGCGACCCGCTGTTGCTGGCCACCGGAGAGTTCGCCCGGTTTGTGCCTTCCCCGGTCGCCCAGCCCGACGATGTCCAACGCCAGCGCGGCGTTCCGCTTGTGCTCCGAACGGGACAGGCCGGTGAGCAACAGCGGCAGTTCAACGTTGCCCTGCGCGGTCAGCACCGGCAGCAGGTTGTAGAACTGGAACACGAAACCGACAGATTGAGCCCGCCAACGGGCAAGGTACCTGGCACTGACGGAATCCAGGCGCAGACCATCGACTTCGATTTCACCGGATGTCGGCGTGTCGAGACCACCGACGAGATTGAGCAACGTCGTCTTGCCTGAACCGGAGGGGCCCATCAAGGCAACGAACATACCGTCTGCCACCGACAGGTCCACGTTGCGCAACACCCGGACACTCTCCGCCCCACGAACGTAGTCCTTGCAGACGTTTCTACACCTGATCAGCTCACTCATGACTTGGTCCTCGTCTCAGACTGTGTGCCTGCAATGGTTGAATCAGCTACGCGGGGTGGAGCGTCAGGCAAATCCGAGTCCGAATCTCCCCAAAGAATGATCAAGGATGTCTAATTTCAGAAAACGGGAAGGTTTTCCAGAATCTGGGGAGTTCTCGGGTAGTGTGCGCATCCTGCGAACCGACGACGCGAAGGCGCTGACTACCAGCCAACTGCAGGTGGGCGCGAATGCCGGTCGCTTCTACGAGCGGTTGGGCTTCAAGTACACCGGAAACGAAATGGCGCACACGACCTTGAAATGCGGTTCACCGTCTAGATAAAACCGACCGCAAGTTGTTGATTCGGTGCTGGACGGCACTAAAGTCAAGGTGTTGTCTGGGTCCATGCAGGTCGATTTGGATCCGTCGGCCTATCGAGGAGGCGATTCATCGGCGACCCCGTCAAGGGATCTGGCGCGAAATGTCGACGGCGTTTCGCCGAAGTTCTCCCGAAACGCCCGATTGAACGTGTTGATCGACTGGTAACCCACGGTGAGCGCGATCGTCAGAATCGGTGTCCGGGCCTGGGCCGGGTCAGACAGCATTTCGCAGGCCTCGCGAAGGCGATAGTGATGCAGAAAGGCATTGAAATTGCGGAAGCCCAACTGTTCGTGAATGAGCTTTCGCAGCCGGTATTCGGGAAGCCCCAGTTCATCTGCCAATGATCGTATCGAGAGCTTCGGGCGCCTGTATGCGCGGTCGACCTCCAGGAGCCGGGACAGCCCGTCCACCAGCCGCGCAGACTCGGGGGCGCCGGCGGCACTTGCCGGTGTCAACCGGCGGTCTCGAGAGGCCGGTTCCCCTTTTGCTGTCTCGACGTTGCCTACACGTACCTGCATCAGGTGCGCGCTGTCTCTGGACAGCGTGCGGACGAGCACCGCGCAGACAACCAGGGTGTAAATGCCGATCAGTACCATGTGCACGAAATAGTTTGCTACTTCGCTCGGCGGTACAAGGACTCGTTGCAGCAAACCGGCCAACAGCATGTTTACGCCAACGATCAGCAGAAACAGAAACCTGACCCCGCGGCGCGCCTGAATCAGGTCGGACGGCCAATCGGCGGCGATCCAGAATATCGCCCATCCGAGAAAAACCGATTGCAGCAACGTGGGCAACACTTCCGTTATCAGGCGCTCGGCCGGGAACCCCTGACCAACCACGAAGTGGATGGGTTCTTCAAGGAGCAACTGCACGACGAACAGGACAAGCAGCGTTTTCGGCAGCCGCTTGCCATCACGCAGCATCGGGTGGCTCAGCAACATGAACACGCCAGGCGCGGTATTGCGCAGCACGTTCAGAATCGATTCGGCAACGGGAGACAGGGCGATCTGATAGGGCTCCGAAATCCAGTATCCGTACTGATATCTGCCCAGGACGACGTGACAGACCGCCGCCAGGCAAAGCAACGCCAAAAGCTGCGCATTCTTGTTGGTCGGCAAAAGGCAGAGGTACTGAACGGCGATGAGCGCCATGGCGAACACCGCAAACGCATCCATGACCAGGAAAACAAAATCGACAGACACCGTTCCGTACTCTCCAACCCAATCGGCCGCGAGCGAAACACATTACCGCCATCGAGTTCAATCGGGCGGTGGCGTCGATCGGCGCGTTGCGCCATTGATCTCAAGGGTAAGTGCGGGGTGATCCTGCGAAGCCGGTTCACCAGCATGCTTCAGGCGCGCACCGCCCGGGTGGGCAGGTACCGCAGGAACAGGGATACCGCCACCACGCAGGTGGCCGCTTCCGCGACCGGCAATGCCACCACAAACCGCTGGTCGGAAAGCAGCCAGTAGGCGAGCACCAGCGAGATCGCTGCCACCCCGTACAGCGCCATGCACACCAGGGTCTTGCTGAAGATGGCCGAGGCGGCTGACGTGTCGTATTCGCCCAGGTACATGCCGGCCCGCACCGAGCCGCCGATGGAGAGCATCATGCCGACGCCGAACAGCAGGGTAGAGATGGGGATGATCAGGTTGACGGCGGCCAGCGCGGTGACCCCGACGTAGTTGCCGATGAACAGCCCGTCCACCAGCATGGCGGAGGTCATGGCGATGAGCCCGAGCACGTCCAGCCCCAGGTACCTGAAGAAGGTGGGGACGATCGCGCCCTTAAGCGCCTGGTTGTCTTGCTGGGATGCCGAGGTCATCTGGCGATGCTAACGCCGAAACCGGAACCTGCAATTCTTTCGCTGCCCGGGCTTGGCAGGTTTTGCGAGTCATGCCTTCGGAGAAACGGAAGCTGCCTTTGCGGGAGATTTCGCTATCGAATCACCTCGGAACCCTGGATACTCCTTTCGACAAGCGGGCCAAAGCGCATACGTTTGTCGACGACAAGGCGCCTTGGCACAACGTTGACGGTAATCTGCCCCAATTCAGTGAGTGGGCTTCGATAGGCATGAAGACGAACAATGACACGATACGTTGAACCCACGGAACAGCTTGTCACCGAAATATTCGCACGCGACATCAACCGTTCGGTGAAGTTCTACTGCAAACTGGGTTTTGAGCTGTTGAGGGACGACGAAGGCTTCGTGGAACTCGGCTGGGAAGGCCATCGCCTTTTCTTGAGCGATGAACTCAAAGAGAAGATGACTGAGGGGATTGGATTGCCACAAGGAAATGTGAGGGTAATGGTGCCAGACGTGGATGATTACTGGGCGTTGGCCCAGGAACTGGGCGCTCGCGTTCTGTCGCCGATTACCGATCAGCCCTACGGTCTGCGGGATTTCACTATCGCAGACCCGGACGGATTCGGCATCCGGTTCGGGACTCGATTGAGTGATCTGGCGGAGCAATGGTTTGGAGGTGTCCGCCAGACCGGGGTCACTCCACCCTGACGAAACAGCCTCCGGCAAACCCGGGGTGATTCAGCTACGGCACCTGGATAACCTGCACACCTTTGCCGAGCGCTACCCCGACCTCCCCATCGTGATCGATCACGGCGCCAAGCCCGACATCGCCGGCGGCAATACCCGGTGCTGGGCAGCAGACATGCAGCGCCTCGCACGCAACACCGATGTGTGCTGCAAGCTTTCGGGGCTCGTCACCGAGGCCGGGCCAGACTGGCGGCGCGAAGACATTTTGCCCATCATCGAGATTCTGCTGGAGGCATTCGGCCCGAGGCGCCTGATGTGGGGCAGCGACTGGCCCGTGCTGCTGACCGCCGGATCCTACGCAGTGTGGCGTGAGCTGTCGCTGGCGGCGCTGTCAGCACAGACCGACGCGGACCGGGCGGGCATCCTCGGTGCCACCGCGGTGCGCTTCTACCGGCTCAACGCGGAGCAAGTGCCGTGACGGTGCGACTGAAGGGAAAAAAAGCGCTGGTGACCGCTTCCGGCCAGGGCATTGGCCGCGCCACCGCACTTGCGTTTGCGGCGGAAGGCGCCGAGGTCATCGCCACTGACATCAACGGCGAGCTGCTCTCCCGGCTTGAGCGCGACGCGCCGGGCATTACCGTCGCCATCATGGATGTCACCTCCACCGAACAGGTGGAGGCCGT
The DNA here is from genome assembly GCA_964638775.1 of uncultured Pseudomonadales bacterium. GTDB lineage: Bacteria > Pseudomonadota > Gammaproteobacteria > Pseudomonadales > Azotimanducaceae > Azophilus. Next base: position 3,969 of record CAZWZH010000073.1, on the reverse strand, counting down.
CCGCGATTCCCATCCGCGTATCGATATCCTGTTCAATTGCGCAGGCATCGTGCCGCATGGTTCGATCGAGCAATCCTCTGAAAGTGAGCTCAGGGGGCTGTTCGATATCAACGTCGTTTCGATGTATCGCACCATCGCCGCATGGCTGCCTGGAATGCTGGCCCGGGAATCGGGCTGCATCGTCAACATGTCGTCGGTTGCCTCGTCCGTGTCGGGGGTGCCCGACCGCTTCGCCTACGGCACCACCAAGGCCGCGGTGATCGGTTTGACCAAATCCGTGGCCGCGGACTACGTGGAGCGGGGCGTTCGCTGCAACGCCATCTGTCCGGGTACGGTGCAGACGCCGTCGCTGAACGAGCGCATCGATGCCTTCGACGATCCGGAGGCGGCCAGGGCCGCGTTCATCGCGCGCCAGCCCATGGGGCGGCTGGGCACCCCGGAAGAGGTGGCCGCGCTTGCGTGTTATCTCGCCAGCGACGAGGCGGCGTTCACCACCGGCACGATTCACATCATCGACGGCGGCTGGTCCAACTAAGAAGGAGCGACAGTCGAGCTGGTTCGAGCGGTCGATCTTGTCCAGCCAGGCACCCGGGATCGGTTCCGGATCTTCCGACACCGCGACTGCGTCCAACGCGAAGGTGCTGTCGCCAAGCTGCAGTTCCACTGGCGAAGCCGCACCTGAACGGCTTGGGGCACATGCTCGCGCCCGAGTTCACGAGTTTGCTCATGCAGGCGGACGGCCGGCGAACCGGTTAGAGTGTGCTCAATTGGACGGGCAAGGAACCTTCAGCATGTGCGATGAAACTACGGAGCGCGACATCGACGCCGCCCTCGGTAACGCCATGACCCGGCGTCGGTTCACCGCGGTCACGGCCGCCGCCGCCACCGCGGCGGCGATCATGCCGTGGGCGAGGGGCGCGGCGCCGGTCACGGGCGAGGACGTCAGCGTGGAGACGGCCGACGGCCAGGCGGACTGCTACTTCACGCACCCGGCAGCGGGCGGGCATGCCGGGGTGATCGTCTGGCCCGACATCCTTGGGTTGCGTCCCGCGTTCCGCGTCATGGGGGACCGACTCGCCAGTTCCGGTTACGCCGTGCTGGTTGTCAACCCCTACTACCGGCTGACGCGAGCGCCCGTCGTACCGGAAGGCGCGAGTTTCCGCGATGCCGCAACCCGAGAGGTGGTCATGCCCCTCTATCAATCCCTCTCGGCGGAGGGCAACGTCACGGATGCCAAGGCGTTCGTCGAGTTCCTGGACGCGCAGTCGGCCGTCGACACGGCGCGCAAGATCGGCACCACCGGCTATTGCATGGGCGGCCCGATGACGATGCGCACGGCCGCGGCCGTTCCCGGCCGGATCGGCGCCGGCGCGTCGTTCCACGGCGGCGGCCTGGCGACCGACGATGAGAGCAGTCCTCACCTGCTGGTGCCGAAGATGCGCGCGAGCTTCCTTTTTGCCATCGCCGAGAACGACGACGAGAACGACCCGGAGGCCAAAGTCAGGTTGCGGGAAGCCTTCGATGCCGCGGACCTGGATGCGGAGATCGAGGTGTATGCAGGGACGTTGCACGGCTGGTGCCCGCCTGATTCCGCGGTCTACAACGAAGAGCAGGCGGAACGCGCCTGGGCGCGCCTGCTCGCTCTGTTCGAAGGGGCGCTCGGGTAGTCAGGGCCGAGTAGCGCTCAATTGGTCCTTCTCCATTCGTAGGGCAAGTTGAGACCCCGATTCAGTCCGTCGTGCTCGAAGGCACTGGCCATGCGGTCGATCTCGCTAACGGGCGCGCCAACCTCTCGCGCCGTGTCGCGCCAGGTCGCGGTAACGGTGGCGATCTCCCTGATCACCGAACGAGCCTGGGCCAGCGTCAGCGCGAAATACTCCGAGGCGGCTTCGAGCAGGTCAATCGAACAGGTGGCCTCGTCGAGATCGATGTTGGTCGACAAAACCCGCACCTTACTCCGCCGCCGGGCAACAGCCAAAACTCACCCGTCCTGTCAGGGTACTGCATGCGCAAAAGCAGGACCCTGTGGTCGGTCTCCGACAGGACCAAAGCCCTTACGGCTTGTCGGCTTTGCATGACAGTCACGGTGGTACCGGCCCCAGTTACGAGAGTCGCACCAAGTTTCGACTTTTGGGAAGGGGAACAGAATACAATGCGGGAAGGCCTGTTGAAAAAACCGGTTGGGCGACGTTTGCGCAACGCTTTGAACGCCACAGGACAACTTGGGAAAAGACAAGTGGGTATGCAACGATCCAAAAGGTCGGTGGACAGGTACACGGCATGTCGGTGCTGATTGTCGGAGGCGGCATTGGCGGCTTGGCAGCGGCCGTGGCGTTGCGCCGCGGGAATGACCCGGTGACAGCGTTGCGGTCTTACGAAACCAGGCTGCGGCGGTGAACCGCGACTATGACGCGGCTTTCGTGGCACGTCGGTAAGATCCTGCTATACGAGCACTCCGCGCTGGTGTAGTGGGGGACGCTGGCGATGTCAACGAGGGCCAGCCGATGGAACTCGGGCAGGATCCTTCGCTGGTTCCTGAGGTATGACGTGCCGGTGCTGGATCGCGCAACGGCAGTGGCGTGAGAGGAATTGAACACAACAGGGCATCACCGTCTGATTGGCATGCGGTATCGACTAGATTGCGGCGATGAACGTAGGGCAGAGCCCGATGCCAATGCCCATCGAACCGGCGGCCGGGAATGCCTGATCCGATTCTGGTAGCCCCGTACTCGGATGAATGGCCCGAGATGTTCGAGGCACTCAAGGCAAGAGTGGAGAACGCACTCGGAGCGACCGGCCGACGGATCGAGCACGTCGGCAGCACCTCGGTTCCCGGATTGCCGGCCAAGCCGATCATCGACATCGATGTCGTCATCGAAGGGGACGATCAACTCGGTGAGGTCGTCGACCGGCTTACCGCCATCGGTTACATGTTCGAAGGCGACAGGGGAGTGACGGGTCGATACGCGTTCGCATCGCCACCGGGCTCGCCCGACCATCATCTCTACGTCTGCGCCGAGGGCAGCCCCGAACTTCATCGGCATATCCTGTTCCGCGACTACCTCCGCAGTCATCCGGAAGAGGCAGCGGCCTACGGGGAACTGAAACAACAGCTAACGAGGCGGAACCCGGGTGACCGAGGCGCCTACACCTGCGGCAAGAGTCACTGGATCGAGCGCGCCCTGCGACTGGCGCGCCGGGAAATGCAATGAGAGTCGATGTCAGGCGGACCCCGTTGTGCCCGGAGGCAATCGCGGGGTTTTGGGCTCCGGAGGAGAATTGAAGTGTACAAGGGAAGCTGCCTTTGCGGAAAGATCCGCTATCGAGTCAACTCGGAACCGAGCGATTTTGGATACTGTCATTGCAGGAGTTGCCGCAAGACAAGCGGCTCTGCACATGGCGCCAATGCAGGGGTCGCCAGACAGCACTTCGATCTCTCCGACCCGGAGGGCGTACTGCGCGAGTACGAATCGTCTCCCGGGAAGTATCGAACGTTCTGTTCCAACTGCGGCTCCCCGATTTATGCGTACCTGGTTGCGACCCGGGAATTGGTTCGAGTGCGCCTCGGAACCCTGGATACTCCTTTCGACAAGCGGGCCAAAGCGCATACGTTTGTCGGCGACAAGGCGCCCTGGTACAACATTGACGGTGATCTGCCCCAGTTCAGTGAGTGGGCTTCGAGAGACGTGCTGGTCCAGTTGGGGTCGCGCCAGAGGTAAGTGCAACGGGCGGCGACTTTGCGGTGGAACAGGCACGAAGACGCACGATGACACGATACGTTGAACCCACGGAACAGCTCGTCACTGAGATATTCACACGCGACATCAACCGTTCGGTGGAGTTCTACTGCAAACTGGGTTTTGAGCTGTTGAGAGACGACGAAGGCTTCGTGGAACTCGGTTGGGAAGGAAATCGCCTTTTCTTGAGCGATGAACTCAAAGTGAAGATGGCCGAGGGGATTGGATTGCC
>CAZWZH010000072.1:0-32768 GCA_964638775.1 uncultured Pseudomonadales bacterium | reverse complement strand
GCAATGGGCGCGTATTCTAACCCGCCCGGTGCACTATGCTCTCCGGGGGACAAGACTGACCGGACAAGCCGGAGGCCGGGCCGTCGCCGAGTTTCACAGGAACCTGGATGGCGGTGGCGGCGATGCGGCTGCCGAGAGAATGATCGCGAAAACGGTCAACGACCTGCGGCTGAGAGCGCTTGGCGGACTCCTACCGGTCGCGGACCCTTAGCGAGACGACGTTATCCGCGATACGCTCATAGACCCGGCGCGGGAGGCCGGGGCCGTCGACGCCGATCTTGCCCGGACCGAAATAGCGCAGGTCGTATCGCCGCTGGCTCGCCGCCTTGTCAGACACCAGCATGAGGTCGTTGCCTTCGAGCAGCCAGCGTCCCGAATCTTCCCGAGCGCCGTCCCTGAGCCGGTAGCGGCCGCCGTTCAACTCCCCCTCCAGCGCCAGTTGGCCTTGTTCGCATTGCCAGCGTCCCGGCAGATTCAGCTTTTTGAGCCACACCAGGCGATTTCGCCGGGCGCCGCGAATCCAGACCACGGCGATGGCGGCCACCACAACGACGATCAGCAACGACGCCATGAATTACCCCTCAACGCAGCCATTCCCGCTGCACGCCCACAAGCTCCGCATCCACCGAGAACTGCACCGTGCGTTCCACCTCGGCGAGTATCCGCTCCACCACCACCGCATCCGCCGCGGCCGCAATCACCGACCACTCGGAGCGCTGATGCGAGTCCTGATGCCCGCTCTCGCAAACCGCCACGTTGACAGACCGGCCCACCCGGTCGCGAAGGCCCTTGAGGCGCCGCCGTTTTTCCTTCAGCGACCGGCAGCCGTTGAAATAGAGTTCGAGTTGCAGCAGGCAGGATCTCAGCATCAGGTCGGAAAGCCGGACTTGTCGATGGAATGGAAGACCGTGTCCGGGCCGTGCCATTTGCGGCAACACTCGAAAACCATACCGAGCCATCGCGTGCGCAATATCGTCATGCGGCCCTCCGCCGCGCAGTTTGCCATAGCACCCCGCATAAGCGTACATTCCGGCCATCGGTCAGGGAACGCAAGGGCTCGAATGCCTGTCTAACGATTCATTCCTGTACAGATGTGAACAGCCACCTCATGAAACGATCGATCGCCCTCTGTTTTCTGGTCCCCGTCCTGCTGAGCGCCTGCGCTACGCAGCCCGAAGCCGAACAGGAGGAAGAACAACCCCTGACGGTCGAGGAAATACTCGCAAGCGCCCCGCAACCGGAAGACTACTCAGACCCCGTAACCTGCCTGCACCGGTATGCGTACGAGAACGTCGACGTGATCAACCGGGAGCTGCTGGTGTTCCACGGCCGCGGCGGCAAGGCCTGGTTGAACCGGTTGCGCAACAAATGCGTTGGGCTGCGCCGTGAAGACACCCTGGCATTCGACATGCGCGACAGCCGCCTGTGCGATCTCGACAGCTTCAGCAGCGTAGACTCCTTTGGCGGACCGCTGGAACGAACCAGCGCCCGGTGCAGCCTGGGCAAGTTCGAGCCCATTTCCCCCGAACAGGCCAAGCTGCTCAAGGAAGGGCTGTCTCCGTAGCCAGTTGCCCGGCCTGCGATCAGGCCGTGTTTCGCCAGCCACACCGATTCGCGAACGAATGCAGCGAGGCCCGCAAAAGTCGTGAAAGCGCCGGGTGGCGCGGAAGCAGTCTGTTCGTGAGCGGCTGCGCCTACGATAGCCTGATGGTCATGTTCGGGCCGCCGGCCGGCGCTTCGTCGAACCAGCGGGCCGTGACCGTCTTGGTCTCGGTGTAGAACTTCACCGCCTGCTTGCCGTAGGCGTGCTGGTCGCCGAAGAATGACCGCCTCCAGCCCGTGAAGCTGAAGAACGGCAGCGGGACCGGGATGGGGATGTTGATGCCCACCTGCCCCACGTCGATCTCATGCTGGAACTTGCGCGCCGCGCCGCCGGATGAGGTGAAAATCGAGGTGCCGTTGCCATAGGGGTTGGCGTTGATCATGCCGATGGCGTCGTCGAGGCTGCCGGTCTCGGCGCAGAGCAGTACCGGACCGAATATCTCTTCCCTGTAGATCGACATGTCCGTCGAGATGTTGCTGAACAGCGTCGGTCCCACCCAGTTTCCATCCGGATAGCCGTCCACCGTGCAATCGGAGCCGTCCAGCATGCAATCGGCGCCCTCCTCCTTGCCCGCGGCGATGAAACCCAGAATCCGCTCCCTGGCCTGGGGCGTGATCTGGGGGCCGTAGGCAGAGGATTCCCGGTCCCAGGGCCCCGGTTCCAGCTTGGCCATGGCATCGCGAATCTCCGGAATCCACTCCGCGGCCTCGCCCACGAATACGGCGACGCTGATCGCCATGCAGCGCTGGCCGGCAGCGCCGCAGGCGGAACCGACAAGATTGTTGATCACCTGGTCCTTGTTGGCATCGGGCATTACCACCATGTGGTTCTTGGCGCCGGCCATGGCCTGGACGCGTTTCAGGTGCTGGGTGCCGGTGCGGTAGACGTGCTGCGCCACCGGCACGGAACCCACAAAGGAAATCGCCTGGATGTCCGGGTGGGTGAGCAGCGCATCCACTTGTTCCTTGCCACCGTGTATCACCTGCAGCACACCTTCCGGCGCACCGGCATCGACAAACAGTTCGGTCAGGCGATTGGGCGTCATCGGGTCCTGCTCCGACGGCTTCAGCACGAAGGTATTGCCGCAGGCGATGGCGATCGGGAACATCCAGAGAGGAATCATGGCGGGGAAGTTGAAGGGCGTGATGCCCGCGCAGACGCCGAGCGGCTGGGTGTAGCTGTAGCTGTCGATGCGGCCCGCCACGTTCTCGACCGTCTCGCCCATCATGAGGCTTGCGATGTTGCAGGCGTGTTCCACCACCTCGATGCCCCGCCAGACGTCGCCCTGGGCATCGGCGAAGGTCTTGCCGGTTTCACGGCTCAAGCCCCGGGCGATGTCGTCCTGGTGTTTCTTGAGCAGGTCCTGGTAGCGCAGCATCAATCGCGCCCGTTCGGGGGTGGGCACCTCACGCCAGGCCGCGAAGGTCTCCTGCGCGCTGGCAACGGCCCGGTCGATTTCCTGGGGCGTGGCGAACGGCAGGTCCACCAGCACCTCCTGGGTCGCCGGGTCGGTCACCGGCAGGGTCTCGTTGCTTTCGCTGTCGATGAATTCTCCGCCTATGAACAGCGGCAGCCGCTCCGCCATCGCCTGGTCCTCCGTACACGCATTGTGAAAAACGAGCCAGCGTGAACGACTCGGTGGGAGAAATCAACATAACCGCCATCCTGGCGTCTCAGCACGCAAACCCACCAAAACCCGAAGAGAGGGCGCGCGCCGAGCGACGTGCCGGAGACGGCAAAACAGGCGCCAGACCGGCGCCGACAGGAGCGCAACTCCTACTGGCTGTAGTTGTCCCCGCCAGGCAGTGACAGGTTGGTCAGATCGCCGGACACGCTGTCGAGCAGGTTGACAACATGCATTTCACCGTCGGCTTCGATGAACAGTCGCCATTTTCCCTGGCCATCGCCCAGCCCGCCAGTGAGGTTCGGATCTCCGTTTTCGAGCTGATCCGCATCAAGTGTGCGTACGGCTCCCGGGAGCAACGTCAGCTCAATCGAAGCCTGCCCCTCCTCCCCGTCGTCGTCGTATCCGGTGATGGTTACGTTCAGGGATTGGTTCCGGTCGGGGTTTATCAAGCGAAGCATGCTCCGCTGATTCGTGTTGCTTGCCGGGTTGAAAACGGGGACATGGTGCGCGCCCGTGCGGTCTTCGACGACGACAAGATCGTGCATCGACGTCAGGAATCTATCGTTTGTGCGAACGTAGGCCGCCACTTCGATGTCGAGTTCCGAGTCGAACTCCAGGCGCCAGTCACCCATGCCCGTCCCGATACCTCCGGATAGCCCCTTTTCGGCATTGCCTTGTTCCAGGTCCTGCGAATTGAACGGCCTGGTCTCGGCTTCACCGATTGAAAGCGTAACCGGTCCCGCCTGCTCGCCAGAATCGTCGGTTGCCGTGATGCGCACCTCTCCGGATCTTCCGGAGCGATTGAATACGCGCACGAATCCCTGCCGTCCGTCGGTTTCCAACGCCGACGCCGACAGAAACAACGGCACCAGCACCGTGTTCAATCCGTCCGCGGAAACAAAGTCCACGTGTAGCCGATAGGCGCCGACCTCCGCATGATTGAATCCCGTGACCTTCACGAAGTAGGTGCCCGCCTCGACTTCCGCTTCGATCCTGAAGTTGTACCCGTGACCTCCGTCATCGTCGTAATCGACGGTACTGCCGTCTTCCCGCTTCAGGCGGCCGAAGGTGTCCAGCGACCCCGTCGTGTACGCCGTCAGCGTGCCGGATTCGACGATGTCGACGCGAAACACGTCGGCATCCGCGCCGTCATCGATGCTGCCGGCTGTCACCGAATCGACGAGCACGCCTGTCGCATCCTCCACCGAGTCGCCATGATCGTCGGCGGGCGGCGGGTCGGTCGGGACAAGGTGCATGCCGGCGTGATTGGCGAAAAACAGGTCCAACCGGCCATAGCTGTCTTTCGTGCAATCGTCTTCCGGCCCTCCGGCCAGCAGGCCGATCAGCACGTCGTCGCCGCCGCTGCCCGCGGTGAAGAGCCCGGCGCCGCTGCTGCCGCCGCGAGTGCTGCCTTCAGCCCAGGTTACTTCGATGGCGCCGACCGCAACCTCATCCACCTTGGACAAGCCGGTCTTTTCGATGCGCCCACCAGCCCATTCCTTGACGCTTCCCGCAGGGCGGTGAACAGAGTGGACACCGGTGCCGTCCGCCCAGCCGCCGGTGGCGTCCCATCCGGCCAGGCAAACGCCGTTCGGCAAACCGCCCGGCAGCCGCAGCCGCAGCAGCGCCCCATCGGAATCCGGGTCGTTCGCCAACAGGTCCGCCCCGCCCGACAGCGTCTCGGAATCCTGGCGTAGCGTCGTGCTCCCGCAGGTACTGTATTCATAGTGCCAGGTCGTCTCGATGGTATCGGCGACACTCTGGGATTCGATGCAATGATTCGCCGTAAGGACGAAGGGGGCGTCGCTATTGACATCTGCTGGGCGGGTCGAGTTCACCGCCGTGCCGGTGCAAACGAAGGTGTCCCCACCTCGGAGCGTAAAGGCCAGCACGGCCACGGCGCTGCTTGGGCAATTGGGCAACGATTTACAGACCGCTTCAACCGGATCGCAGCTCGCTGCATTCTTGCGCACGAGGCCGCCCCGGGGCGAAAGTTGCGGCAACGAACGATGAATGTGAGATACACCGACGATTCGTAACGAAACTTTCCCGGGGTCAGCCCCCGGCGGAATCTCGATCTCCAACCCGGCGGCATCGCCCCTTATGCTCGGCGACCAGCGTGTCCGCGGGCGCGAATTCGCCGATACGTCGACTTGCGACGAATCCTTCCGGATAAAGTCGCTCCACTTGAGCCCCGGATACCGGGCATCGGCACGGCCGACCTCGAAAAAACGCATCCTGGCCCCGTCCGGCAGTTCCGCCTGAATCGCCAGCCGTACCGAGTCGGCTTCCGGAGAGCTTACGCTGAACGAGGCGACCTGGCCTCCTCCGGGCAGTGTGGCCCAACGTGCCGAACCTGCCAGGTCACCCCGTTGCGCTTCCGGAAGCTCCCTGGAAAATCCGATCTGAAACGGCGCGCCCGGCCTGGCGGGTTCGAGCCTGGCTGCCGCGTTGGCCTCGGCGACCGGCGGCAAGGCAATCCCATGCGACACCGGAAACCTGGAATAGTCCCGCCTGGTCTGCCATACACTCGGGGGCGGTGCGGGTTCCGCCGCGGACCTGGGATCGGCCGCCCCGACCCGGTCGGCATTCGCTGCCCCCGACATGAAACCCAGGCCGAACAGAGCGCACAAGACAACTCGTTGAATCCTCAGAGACAAATCCAGCTCTCCAAGTCCACCGAACATGCCGCCAACCCTGAAGGCAGTAGGCTGAACCATTGCTGAACCATTGCTGAACCCGCAACGCCTGCCGGTTCGGCACCAGCGAGTCGGCCAATCGTCCTACTCGACCCGCACGGTGACGACATCGGTGTCGTGGTACTGCCGGTGGCGCACCGATGACGCGTAGTGCTCCAATAGCCTGAGCGACGCCGCCGTTTCGTGCGGCATGTCGGCCACGTCGACGAGGGCGAGCTGGTCTTCGAGGTTCGATTCGCCCGCGCCGGCGACGAACTCCAGTTCCGCCGCCCTGCCGTCCGCCCGGGCCACCACCAGGAGGCGCCGCTCCGCGCCGTTGTCCATCAGGCTGTGCACGGTTTCCTCGCCGACGGCGCGCAGGCGGTGGGCCATCTCCTCCCCGGATTTCATGCCGGCTGCGAACCGGACGAAGAAAGCGTCAACGGCGGAGAGCGAGTCGGCACTCAACGGCACCCGCAAGCGCCGGGGCCGCGGGCTGGTCAGGCCGAGCAACGTGGACAAGAGAATCACGGTAATGCCACCGGCCGTCATGCCGTTGCCGAGCAGTTCTCCGATGAACCCGGTCATGTGCTCGGGAAAGATCATGTCGAACTGGCAGGCGAGGCCGATCCAGAAGCTCATGCCCACGATCAGGCTCTTGCGGTAATCGAGGCCTTCGGAGACCAGTATCTTGACGCCGAACATGGCGAGAAGCGCCACCAGAACGGCCAGGTAGGCGGCGGCGACCGGCCCCGGAATGGCGACCACCGCCGCAACGAGCTTCGGCAACAGGGCGAGCACGATGAACATCGCCCCGGTCATGACGCCGATTCTCCGGGCGGCAACCCCCGTGAGTTCGGTAATCGCGATGCTGGCGCCGTAGGTGGTGTTCGGCACGGTGCCGCCGAGCCCCGAGAGCAGGTTGCCGAGCCCATCGGCGTTGATGGCGCCCTGCACGGCCCGGAAGTCGATGGCCCGGGTTTCGCGCCAGGACGCCCGCTGAATGGCAATGCTGTCGCCGAGGGTGTCCATGGCCCCGACCAGCGTGACCAGTACGAAGCCGGGCAACAACGCCCAGAACGCGGTGCCGAAGCTGAGATCCAGGCCGGGCCATCCAGCCGGGTCGGGAAAGCCGATCCAGGGCGCATCGACAATCCGCTGCACGTCGTAGATGCCGAAATAGTGCCCGATCAGGCATCCCACCACCAGGCCGATGGCAAGCGCCCACAGGCGCGGCGCGCCCTCGAAACGCAGCGCGAGGAACACGATGGTCAACAACGAGACGCCCGCCGTCACCGGTGCGGCGGCAGGGTCGGCGAATTCCGGTACGTCCGTCATCTTGCGCAGGATGATCGGCGCGACGCTGACGGGAATCAGCAGCAGGACGGTACCCGCGACCGTGGGTGTGAAAATGCGCCGCAACTCCGCCATCTTCCAGCCCAGGCCGAACTGCACCAGCGATGAGAAGACGATCAGCGTGGCCAAGAGCGCGGGCCCGCTCGCCTCAAGGGCGCTGACGCTCACCGGCAGGAACGCGGAAGTGCTGCCCATCACCAGGATGTAACCGGCGCCGATGCGCCCCACCCGCACGCTCTGCACGATGGTCGCGATACCGCTCACGACCACGGCGGCGAATACCGCCCAGGCCAGATAGGCTTCGGACGCCCCGCCGAGGCTGACCAGTATCACCGGCGGCAGCACGACGGTGGCGATGGCCAGCGCCGTGAACTGCGCGCCGATCCCCAGCGCGAGAAGCGTCGGCGGACGCTCGTCCGCCTCGAAGCGTATCGTTTCGTTACTCACTGGATGGGGAAGGCGGGCGAAACACCGAAATCTCCACCGCATCGGCGACTTTCGTGTATTCGATGGTCGCGGGACGGTGTTCGCTGTCGTAGCTGCCACAGGTGCGCACGTAACTCAGGTACTCGCCGGGGTCGAAGAATTCCCCCACGTTGTCGGCCACGACGATGGATCCCGGGCCTACCAGGCCCCGTCGCTCCATCAACTGGAGATCGGCTTTGTAAAGGTCTTTCCAGTGATCGAGAAACACCAGGTCGAAGCGGCCCTGCAAGGTTTCCAGAACCTCGGCCGACGCACCGTGCAGGAACGTGATCCGGTCGCCGAGGCCGGCCACGTCAACGTTTGCCCGCGCACTTTCGACGAAGGCCCCGTTGATCTCGATAGAGGTAACCCGTGCCTCCGGCCCAAGCGCGTCCGCGAGCATGATCGACGAATAGCCGCAGTATGCGCCCACTTCCAGGACGCGTGCCGCAGTGGGCAGACGGGCAGCCAGTTCCGCGACCAGGGGGCCCTTGTCCGGCCCTATGTTCATCAGCCAACGCTTTTCCCTCGCAAACCGGTCCATCGTTCGCAGCACGTCGGCCGGGTCACCCCGCGCGGCATGTGCCGCCACGTACTCGGCAACGCGCACCGGTCGCGGCGGCGCGCCGGTGGCCTTGTCCATGAGCGCGTGCAACGCATTCTTCAGCGCGAAGACCGGCACGCCTGGCGCCAGCAGTTTTCGGAGTTGCATGGTGGTCTTCCGTATTGGTCGGCCAGGGTAACGTAAACCGGGTTCAGAGGCGCGTTGTGATTTGGTGGCGGTCGGGGCCGAGCCGGTCCAAAAATACTGGTTTTTGGTAATATTTACCTTATTTTTCAAAAGGTTAATTGACTTTAATTGACCACATCCGGTAGACTTGACAACCCATGATCTCACCCCATGCCGGAACTCCCGGGACAGCGCGTTTGGAAAAAACCTGCTTCCGGGTCACGCCAGCAGCTTCATTGCGCCGTCGGCTGGTCGCAATGCGGCGAAGTCACCACTTGACGTCGTTCGTACGGAGAGCGGTTGCCGAGCAATTCGCGGGCGGGGACGGAGAACCAACGGATTGCGGCAACTCCCTTTGCAGCGGCTTCTCTCGCCGTATCGCGGCCATGCCGTCCAGCGCGATCATGCCATTGCCGCCGGTCGCCTCGTAGTAGTTGTATAGGCGAATTCCCGCATCCCCGTACGTAGGCTGCAGACCACGCCATGCGTCATTGGGGAAACCGCCGCACGCGCGGATGTAGGTGTATGGGTCGCCCGGGTCGCGGTAGCCGCAGTAGTGGTAGTCCGCCGCGCCGGGATGCGCAAAAATCCGCGCGTGTTTGCTTACGATTGCGAGGTCGTCACTGAACAGGGGCTGACGCTCGCCGACCAACAGGACAATGGCGCCGCGGAAGGCGCTCTGAGCCGCTCCTGTACCTGGATCCCTCATGCCGTTTTCGGCCACGATGTCGTCGATCGTTAGTTCGATAACATCGGCGGCAGTGAACACGGGCTCGCCATCTTTGGTGTGGACGCGCGTACCGTCCTCCACCAGCCACTGCCCGTCCGCCGCAACCCACAGGTCCGGTACCGTCTCGGGTGCGACATAGCCAGCGAGGTACAGTTCGATGGGACTGTAGGGCAGCCGATTGCCGCCGTTCTCGTTCGGCCGCCAGTCTTGGCCGGCGGCGTAGCGCCTGCCGCCCAGGTCGATGAGGTCGTTCCTGTCGAAGCCGCGGAGCGTGCCGGCCGACCCGTACCGATTGTCGTAGAAGATCTCCCGACCGACTCCGGCCGTGTCGTTCATCACCGGCGTATAGCTGCCGGCGAGGCCAGTGGACGAGAACCAGGAGTCGACGTTCGGAAGCAGGATCAGGAAGTCGAAAACATCGTCGAACCACTCATACACCGGCTTGGTGTGGCTCGGGTTCGGGTACGTGATCGAGGCGGTGTCGCCTGTCACGTGCATGACCAGGACGTTGTCGTTGTGCATGTGCATCAGGGGAGAGCCCGGAAACTCGTCGCGGTAGCCCTGGCTTGCAGGTGCCGTCGAGAGGTTGGTCAGGTGTCCGGTCGGACTCTCCAGAAGGCTCATGACCTGGACGGGGGTCTCGGACACCGCCAGCAACTGCCACTTCCCGTGCCCGTCTCCGAGCGCGCCTTCGAGTGCGGGTGTGCCGGCTTCCAACTCCGCCGCAGTGAACGAGCGTGCTGCGCCCGCCGGCACGGTGACGGTCAGGTCGGATCCGGGCGAGTCCCCTCGGCCGTCCAGGCCCTTGATGACGACCTCGGCGTCGTTGGAGTTGGGGTTGGCGAGCCGCAGGACGCTCACCTGCGCGGTGTTGCTGCCCGGGTTGAAGATCGCGATCGTGTAGGTGCCGTCGTCGGCCCCCTCGACGACATCCTGCATCGCGGTCAAAAAGCCGTCGCGCGTGCGGACGTACGTCAGGACCTCGATGTTCAACAGGCTGCGAATGTCCAAGTGCCAGTCGCTCGCGCCCGCCCCGATGCCGCCGGACAGGCCCTTCTCCGCGTTGCCCTCTTCCAGGTCGCTGGAGTTGATGTGCGCGGTTTCGGAGCCGGCGAGGTGCAGCGTCACGGGCCCGTAGTCGGCGCCATTCTCATCGCGCGCCGCAATCCTGACGATTCCCTCAATGTGCGAATGGTTGATGATGCGCACGAACCCCTCTCGCACGTCGTCGTCTGCCGCGGGGAACATCGGCACGGCAGCAAAGCTTCCAACGTCGAACCCGAAGGACGCGTTGACCGTGGCGGTTGCCGGAACGCCCGTGGCCGCGGGCAATGCCGCAAGGCTTAGCAGGAGGGCCGTGAGCGGCAGGCGGGCGCTCGCGGGTCTGCGCCCGAATTGCCAATCCCCTTCGAACAACAGGCTCACACCGGTGGCCTGCACTGCCAGAGACGGCACATTGAGCCCCAAGATGCCTACGTCCTTAGGGGGCGCCGTCACGGCGCCCCCGTTTTCCATCGGCGATCGCAAAGATTGTCTATCCGCCGTTTCCCAACTGTCGTGCATCTCGGTCATAGACTCGTCTTCCCTGGCGGGGAACGCTTCGCCACCGCGCCCCACGCGTCGGCGCAGATCCGCTCGAGCCCACGCCATGCGCGCCAGCCCAGCACGTTACGGGCACGGGTCGGGTCGGCGCACGCAACCGGCACATCTCCCGGGCGCCGTCCTGCCATCAGCAAGGAGATCGCGCGTCCGCTCGCCCGTTCGAACGCGCGCACCACCTCCAGCACGCTGTGGCCCCGCCCCGACCCCAGGTTGTACGTCACCAGCCCCGGCGCCTCGGCAAGCCTGTCGAGCGCCGTGACATGTGCACAGGCAACATCCACCACGTGAACGTAGTCGCGCACGCACGTGCCGTCTCGGGTGGGCCAGTCGTTGCCGTACACGGGGAGCGACTCCCGGTACCCGTTCGCCACCTCAACAAGGCGTGGGATCAGGTTCGCCGAGCGCCCCCACAGTCCGTCGTTCAGGCCGCCGCCCGAGCAAGCCCCGCCGGCGTTGAAGTAACGCAGCACGGCAATGCTCCAGTCCGGGTCCCCCGCCCCCAGGTCGCGCAGCATCGTCTCCACCATCAGCTTGCTACGCCCGTAGGGCGACGCCGGCTCTGTCGGCGCGTCCTCGTCGAGCGGCGTCGACGCGCTGGCGTAGACCGCCGCCGAAGAGCTGAACACCAGACGTTTCACGCCGTGTTCCGCCATCCGCTCAAGAAGCGTCGCGGTGCCGCCGACGTTGTTTGCGTAACAGCGCTCGGGCGCCCGCACCGACTCCGCGGCGGCCTTGTCGCCTGCGAAGTGCAGCACGGCGTCGAACTTGTGCGCCTCGAATGCCGCATCGAGCGCGCGCGCGTCGCGCACGTCCGCACGGACGAGTTCCAGCTCCCGGCCGGCGAGCGACTCGATCGCGCGCTGCGCGCCGGGCGGCGAATTCGATCCGTTGTCGAACAGCACCGGTTCGTGACCGGCGCCCGCCAGCGCCACCGCCGTGTGCCCGCCGATGTAGCCGGTTCCTCCGGTTATCATGATTTTCATCGTCCCGCCTCCCACTCCTGGCCGCGCCCGTCGTCGTCCTCGACGCGCACGATGTCACCCTCGTCCAGTTCGCCGCCGACCCGCGCCGCGAAGTGACTGCTTCCTCCACGGCTTCCTCCACGGCTTCGCGCGTCTGCGCGCTTACCCGAACGCCGTCCGACCGACGGGGCCCATCACCGCTGACCCTCCGGCCGTACCGCCGGCCTGGCGGGATAGACCACCGTGTCGGTGCTGCCGTCGCCAAGGTTGGTGCGCACCACCGTCACCGCAATGTCACGGGCATTGGCGTTGAACCAGAGCGTCGCCGCCGTGAACGGCGGATCGCTCCCGCCGGTAACGGTGATCGTCTCCGCGACGGGCAGCACCGTCATCGAGCCCGGTTCGAGTACGTTGCGGCCAGCCTCGGCGGTCGCGGCCGCCTCTTCGGTGAGCGATACCGTCGCGCCGGTAACAGGCAGGAAGGTGTCGAATATGTAGTGCACCCGGGCCAAGCCCTGATTGACGAGCACGAGCAGTTGCTCGTAGCGCGCGGAGGTCCCCAGTTGCGCAATGTCTGTCCGAGCCCCCGAGCGCCCGATCACGCCCGCATTGCCGGTCCAGACCACCGCCGTGCCGAACAGCGTGTGCACCGTGATCGTTGCCTCGTAGGAGGTGATCGGGATCCGCACCGGCGCCTCGCCCCGCTCCCGCGCCGGCAGCCAGACACAAAGATACCGGGTTCCCCAGGGCTCCTCCGCGTGCACCAGGCGCGCCACGCCGGCATCGGCGACCGCGGTCTCGCCGAAAGGCGGCGCGAGCGGCACCACGCCGCCACCCGGGTGCGTCCCCGCGGGCGGGCTCGTGTGCTGGCAGCGGTCAGTGACGGTGCCGGTCCGATAATCCAGCGTTGCAAAGGAGAAATCGCCCTCAAGGCGCACCTCGACCGTATCGATCAGTTCATCCGCCGTAATCGGCAAGCCCGTCCGCGCGGCGTACACGACCGGGCGCGCGTCGACGGTGATGCTGCCGAGCACCGCTGGCGCGGACGGATTGCCGGGGTCCGTCGAGTTTCCCGAGGCGGAGGCCGCGATGAACTCGAGAAACTCCGTCTCGACGTCCGCAACGGCAAACAGGGGCTCGACGGCAATCTCGACACCCGAGGTCACCGCCACCACCGCCGCCTCACCGCCGAACACCCGGGTGGGAATCGCATCTTCCCCGTTAATCGCCTCCTGAAGGTCGTTGTGCAGCGCGATCTTCGCCCGGTGCGTACCCTCGGCCGGCGGCACCGCCAGCGAGTCCTCGATGGACACCTCGAAGGCGAGGCCACGCGCGAACAACTGACCGGCCGGCATCCGGTAGACGATGAATGCCTCCCCGGCCCCGCCCCACGCCACGTCCGACGCCGTGAACGCGAGGCCGCCGCCGGTGCCTTCCCCGCGGGTCGTCAGTTCGGGCACGGCGCTGAACACCATGTCTTCGAGGTCCACGCGCACGAAGAAGATCCCGCTGGTGGACACGGAGCGCTTGAGCGTCGTTTTCAGCGCCGCGTCTGCGGCCGGCGCCCGGACGTTATGGTAGGTTGTCCGTCCGGCTACCGTCACCGCGTCACCGGCCAGACTCTCCAACGCAAAGTGCAGCGGCGCTGCGTCGGGATCGTCAAAGTCGATCGCCGACGCCGACCCGGCCGCGAGCGCCGCCGCGAGCGCCGCGGCCCGCGCCAGTGATTTCATTCCCGGTATGACTCCACCCCTTTCGAATCGCGCAGTTCCAACTTGGCTCGCCTGCAGCGGGAATCCAATTTGCCCACCCATGGGTTCGTTTCCGTCGGCGCCCGCCGCCGTGCTGTCGCACGTCGTGATCGGTCAGGCGCCATCGGTCTGTCGTCGTCGACTGCGAGGCACGCCGCCAGCGCCGACGATCCATTCCTTTCCGGCCTGCGACTGAAGCAGAACCGCGAACCCGCCCAGAACCGCCTGGACGTCCGCTCGCGCGTTGACGGCCCGGTGCGAGAACACCCCCGAAACCGTCGACGCGATCAAGCGCGTCACATTCGCGCTGCCGGCCGTTGGCCGCCGACCGGCTGCCGCGCGCTGCGCGGCAACCCAACGCCGCCAGATTGCCAGTACGCGTGCGTCCAGGCGACGGGCCGCCTCGCGGACGACCGGCTGCGGATGCTCACCCCGAAGCGACGCCAGCAGAGCGTCTATCGAGGGATGGTCCTGCCGGAACGCGAACTCACGGTCGATCACCCGCATGAAGTCAGTACTCGGCCCGGCGGCCACCGGCGACACCGCCCGGTAGAATCGGTCTGCGGCCCAACCCACGACCTCCAGGTACAACCGCGGCTTGGTCGCGAAGTGGAAGAACACCGTGCCGTTCGCCACCCCGGCACGCTCGCCGATGGTGCTGACCCTCGTGCGGTCGAACCCCGCGTGCGCGAACTCCTCGAGCGCGGCACTCAAGATCCGCCGCCGCGTGGCATGCGCGCGCTGGGCCCGGACCAACCCCGCGTTCAGGGCGGCCGGCGACCCGGCAATTCGGGAGGCGGCCGTCCGGGAGGCGTTCCGGACGACCGCCATCACCGAACCGGACCGGCTTCGAGGGCCTGCACCCGGAACGGGAATTCCGGCCACTCCGGAACGCAAACATCGCCCGCGCATTCGCCAGCGGGGCTGGAGTTCCCGGTAGTCGCCATCGTCCTGGTTGCGGCCCCGTCGCGGAGATTGCCGCGGATAATGGCAGCCTCCGGATCGTTGCGGTAGCCGTGACCCCTGCGCGAAGCAGCGCCGGCAAACGCGCGACCCCCGATGGCGATCGCCACGACCGGGCCGGAAGCCCTTTCCCGGGCAGGGCTTTCGGGACGGAGTGATAGCCGAATCCAGAATCTTACCAACTATCCTTTTTTGTACACTAAACATCGAAACCCCGGTGTCCGGCCGTCAACGGGCAGCCCGCGGGTCCGACCGGCGTCCACACAAGGTGACCGACTGGTCAGTTCATTGCTTCGCGCCCGCCGATTCGATTCCAAGGCCCGACCGGGCACGCGACACCAGGGCGCTCGCGCCCTTGAATCCGGCCGGTGAGTTTCCTGAACCGGTTTGTCGTGCATGCACGACAAAACACGTGATTGACTGACTATCCAGTCAATGAAAAGTCCGGCCACGGCAACGCGCCGGCCAAGCCGCTGACGCACACCGTGGCGCAGGGGGCCGGTGCCCCGCCGGTTCCGGGCAGTGGGTCGATCCAAGCTGACCCACCACCGTCCGCACGCCGTCATTGCAGGCGCCACATCCATCAATTACATTGGACAGCCACCGCACATCGCATGCGCGCCGGGATCTCGCTGGTGGTCCGATTGCGCCCGAATCGCCGTCGATACGCAACGCCCAGGCCCGCCATGAGCTCGCACCCCGAGCTTGGGGAGCCGGAATTCGCCTCGACGCCGTACAACGACTGGCGCCAGGTCCAGGTGCCCGACACTTCCGCGTTCGCGCCGACTCGGGGCGTCAGCGTCATCGTGCCGTACTACCAGCAACCGGATGCGCTGGCATTGACGCTCGCCGCGCTGGAGCGACAGACCTATCCGCGCGAGCTGTTCGAGATCGTCATCGTCGACGACGGCTCGCACCCGGTCCTGGCCCCACCGACGGGAAGCCCCCTCGACATCAAGGTCCTGCACCAGGAAGACCGCGGGTTCGGTGCGTCGCGAGCCCGCAACGCCGGTGCGCGTGCAGCAGCCCACGAGATCCTCGTATTCCTGGACGCCGACATGATCGCCGAGGCAGGCTTGCTTGCTGCCCACGCGCGCTGGCATCACGTCGTCGCCGATGCCGTCACCCTCGGTTTCAGGGCGTTCGTTTCGACGAGCGGCATGGATGCGGAAACCGTTCGCGGCCGTTCCGGCACCGTCGCTGAGGCTCTGGGAGACCGGGCCGCCGACCCCCCATGGATCGAACGCCACATGACGCGAACCGACGACTTCACATCGAGACACGACGACCTGTTCCGCGCACTCTGCAGTGGCAACTTCGGTATCCGCAAGGCTTTCCACGCGGCGCTCGGCGGGTTCGACGAGTCGTTCGCGCGCTACGGACTGGAGGACACCGAATTCGGCTATCGGGCCTACAGCTTCGGCGGCCTGTTCATACCGGTCCGGGACGCCCTCGGGTGGCACCAGGGGAGGTGGTCCGAGGGGCGGGACGCCAAACGGCAGGATCTCAATCTGCAGCGCGCCAAGGCAGCCGACCTGATCGCCCATCCGGGATTTCGCCGCTCGATACCCGGCAAGACCCACAGGGTCCCGATGTACGTCGTCACCATCTCCGTGAGCACGGAGCCGCCGGCGAAGATCGTGCGGGCCGCCGAACAGGCTCTCGCCGGCACCGCCGACCTCGCGGTTCGAATCGACATATCCGCCGACCGGGCAGGCGACATCGCCGGGCTAAGGAAACGGTTGGAAACCGACCCACGGCTGCGTGTCGCGCCCCGCCGGGATCCGCTGGAGAGTTTCCCGGCATCGCCATTCCACATCGGGCTGCCGGCCGGCGCGGACCCGGGCGACGGCTACGTCGAGCGCCTGCGGGCGAGATTGGGGACGGCCGTGCTGGCCACGGCGGTGCTTGGCGACGGCACTCGCCTGCAGATCGCCCGGGCCTGGGCCCTGCACCGCGCACGCCGCACCGGCAGGGACATATCCAGGTTCGGCGACACCCGCACGTTCACCCTGAAGGCACAGGCACCCGCCAGCCACCGGGCGTTTGGGCGCGGCGCCCGGCGCGGTTTGCGCATCGCGCATCGACTGCTCGGTTCGCCCCTCGGGCGCCTGGTCGAAGAGGCGAAGTACATTCGCAACGTGCGCACCGCCTGGCGATTCCTCCGTTGGGCCGCGGCCGGAGCCAGGTGGTGGCTGCGAACCAGGCGCGCGCGACCGGGGCCGGCCGCGACAGCCAACCGGGTGAGCCTCGAATAGCGATTTCGGTCGTGGCTCAGCCGGACCGCCCATCGCGGGTCAGGGAGCGCCTTGCCACAGACCCCGTGCGGCACGCTGAGATGCAAGAAACTGATGGGACAGGTCACTAGTGCACGACGAGGGATTCGCAGCGCCGGGTCACTCGCCTACGCGTCACGAGGTGCATGGGAATCACCCCGACGGTGAGTCCGCCACTGAACTCACCCCGAATGACCGCCTTGCTGGTCAGCACAACGCACGAACGTTCGTCCCGCAACACCGCCGGACCGGGCTGAAAGGACCGGACCCCAACCCAGGGCAGGCGACTCGAGACTTTCCGCGTTAGTGAGCGTGCCCATCGCCAGCGCCCCTCGCCATCTGAGACGCGCCTGCAAACCGAGCGGCGCGACACAGGGTCGCGGACTTCCCACCGGGATTCGGGATCTCGCAGCAGGACGATGTTCATGCGCCACTGATCGTCCCCGTTGCTGCTCTCCAACGCCTGGACTCGCTCGAAATAACGGCGCGTCTGCGCATTCGAACGGCACAGGAAGAAGCCCGCGCAGAGCACGAAGCCGAATTGGCGATGGAATTGGAGCGGAAACCACGTCCCTTGCGATATCAGCAGATCGAATTCCGGGTGTTCCGCCAGGTATCGCCTCGGGTCACGCTTCCAGAAGGCGTCCGCGTCGCTGTGCACGAAGTCGCACCCCGCATTCGCAAGGTGCAGAAAGAGCCGGGTTCTCAGTGGCCACAAGGCGCGCCTGACGGCCGTTCTGTCCAGCACGGCGAAGTCCTGGCGCGGCACGTCCCGCACCAGGTCATAATAGTACAGGGCCCGGGCACCTTCGCCCCGCCTCTCCAGCCACGCCACGAGCTCCAATTCCATGCAGACGATCCGCCAACCGTTGACCGAGGCCCTGCGCGCCGCTTTTATCCACCTCCAGACCGTCCGCCGGTAATTGAACGTGCCGAATACCACGGCGGTCGGCCCCTCCTCGGTTGCCGCAAATGCCGAAAGACCGTCGTCAACCATGCAGCGCCCCGATCCCCATTCGTCCCGTGTTCCCGTGCCCTTCGTGCGTCCGGTACTCCGACGCGGCCAGTGGGTCCTGGTCCACTGGCTGCGGATGGATCAACGCGGTGCACCCGTCTCCGCCGGCGGGCGCAGTTCGACGCGCACGGGCGCCGGGCGCTCCCGCAGCGGCGCCAGCGCCTCCGCACCGGCCGCCCCCGCGTCCAGCCACAGCCAGCGCAGCGCCGTCAGCCGCCCCAGCGGCGCCGGGTCGGACACCGGGTTGCCGGTCAGGTCCAGCCACACCAGCCGCGACAGGTCGCCGAGCGGACCCGCGTCCGCCAGCCGGTTGCCGGCCAGGTCCAGGCGCGCCAGCGAGCGCAGCTCCGCGAGCAGCAGCGCGTCGGCCACCCGGTTGCCGTCCAGCAGCAGCACCTCCAAGTCCTGCAGGCCGGAAAGCGCGGAAACGTCCTCGACCCGGTTGTGCGACAAGTCCAGCCTGCGCAGCTTCGCAAGCGCCCCCAGCGGCCACAGGTCGACCACCGCATTACCGTGCAGGTCCAGCACCTCCAGACCCGTAAACGCCGCGAGCGGCGAGACATCCGTCAGGCCCCGCTCCGGCAGGTCCAGCCGCACCACCGACGACGCCGGGCGCCCGGCGAATAGCGTCGCCAGCGCCGGCCCGACCCGTTCCCGCATCGCCCCGGCCCCGACAACCGGCGCCGGGGCCAGCGCCGCCTCGGGCGCCTCGGCGGGCGCCAACACCGGCGTCTCGTTGCGCGCCTCCAGCTCCGTCAGGGGCGCCAGCTCCGCGCCGTCCGCGCCGCGCAGCGGGTGCATAGCCCACGGCAGGTAGCTCACCGATACCGACTCGCCCGCCGCCGCCGGCACCGACAGTTCCAGCACCACCTCGCGGCCCGACACCGACGCCACCGCCACCGCCAGGGTGCGCGCCGCCTGCTCCGTCTCCGCGCGCACCACCCAGTCCTTCGGGCCCGGTACCGAGCCCGCGTCCAGGGCGTCGCCGTAGCGCAGCGTCAGCCGGTCCCCCGCCACCCAGGCCGACGGACCCGCCGACGCCGGCCGCGGCCCGTCCTCGATCCAGATGCTGCCGCCGGTCTTGATGCTCGGGTCCCCGCCGCCGACGTCGTGCAGGTCGATGGCGATCCGCAGCCGCTCCCGGCCCTCGTCGCGGTTGTCCGCGAGGGTCACCACCTCCCCCGTCACCGCCGTCTGGCCGGCCGCGAGGCGGATGCCGCTGACGCCGGCCGCGCGGAAGTCCTGCCCCGCGCTCGCCTCCCCCCGGTTGCTTCGGGTGCCCCAGCTCAGCCGCAGGTCGTCGCCGGCCTCCGGCGGCGGCGAGATCTCGATCGTGAACCGCGCGGTCTCCCCCTCGTGCACCGACACGTCCGCCATCACCACGCTGCGCTCGGCGCCGTCGGGGTCCGTGCTGCCGGTGCCCGACCTCGACCAGTCGCTCTGGCCCTCGTCGCTGCGCGCCCGCGCCTGCGCCTCGTACTCGACGCCCGCCGACAGGCCCGTCAGATCCGCCGAGGTCCACGCGAGGCCCCTCGGACCCTCCGTCCAGCTCCCGCCGCCCGTCTCCCGGTAGCGCACGTCGTACACCATGCGCGGCCCCGTGTTCTCCCCCGGGCTCCAGTTCAGGCTCACGCTCGTCGCGCTGCCGGGCACCTCCCAGAAGCGCGGCTTCCCCGGCGTCCCCGGCGGCTCCTCCAGGTCCTCCACGTTCACCGTCACCTCGATCTCCGCCGAGCCGCCGTCCCGGTCCTCGAACTCGTCCCGCGCCCGGGCCAGGCTCGCCTGCGCCCGCACCGTCAGCAGGTAGCTCGCCTTGGCCTCGTGGTTCAGCACCGTGCTCAGGCGCGCGCGGAGCTGCCCGGTCTGCGAGTCGATGCGGAACCGCTTGTCCCCGTCCGGGCCCACCAGCGAGTACTCCACGTGGTCGCCCTCCGGGTCCTCCGCCACCACCGGCTCGCCCACCAGCGGCTCCCACCTCGCGTCCACCGTCGCGTTCTCCGCCACCGACCGCGTCGTGCGGGCGCCCTCGGCGAACACCGGCGGGCGGTTGCCCCCCGTGCGCGCGGACCCGGGCGCCGACCACTCGCTCGGCGTCTCGCCGTTCAGCGCCCGCACCCACACGCGGTACTCGGTGTCCCCGCGCAGCCGGTCGAGGCGCGCGCTCCGGGCCGTGGCCGGGTACTCCCTCGCGACGCCCTGCGAGTCCGGATCGTCCCCGCGCCCCCAGCGCAGCACGTAGCCGACGATCTCCGGCCCGCCGGCCAGGCCCGGCTTCGTCCACGACACGTCCAGGGCCTCGCCCCGGTCCGCCGTCGTGGCCACCGTCGGCGCGGCCGGCGTCGCCGGCTGTTCGTGCACGTCGTCCACCGTCACCGACACCTCGATCGTCGCCTCGCCGCCGTGGTCGTCCTCCGCCTTCACCACCACCGCGTAGGCGTCGCGCGCCTCGTGGTCGAGCGGCGCCAGCGTGCGCAGTTGCCCGGTGTTCCGGTCGATCGCGAACGACGCCGCGTCCGCGCCCTCCAGCGCGTAGGTCAGCGGGTCGCCGTCCGGGTCCTCCGCCGTGAACGGCTTGCCCAGCGCGCGGCCCGGCGGCGCGTTCTCGTCCACCCGGCGCGTCGCCGCGCCTTCCCCGAACGCCGGCGGCTCGTTTGGCGACCCGTCCCGAATGTGAACGGTGATCGCGCACCAGGCGATCTGGCGCCAGTCGGGCCGCTCGTTCCAGGAGGCGTACCTCATCACCACCTGGAACCGCTCCGTGGGCTCCTTCTTGTTGTCCGCGTTGGTCTTGACTGCCACCTCGACCTTGCTCGTGCCCTTGCTCAGGTCGACCGAGCCGCTGGCGTACTCGAAGTCCCCGTGCCGAGCGCCGGCCTCGTAGTCCCTGGTTTCCCAGAGCAGCACGTCGTCCCGCGGCAGCGGCGGCGGGATGTCGACCGTGAATCTCGCCGTTTCCCCTTCGAACACCGTGACGTCCGGCATGGGCAGGTCGCACGCCGGCTTCTCCGCCTCGCCCGTGAGTGCGCGGGCCGGCCACGACCAGGGACTTAGACCGTCGGCGTTTCTCGCCCGTACCCGCACCTCGTACCAGGTGTCCGCCTTCAGGGAGTCGATCATCTCGCTGGTGCGCCCCAGCCCGCTTCTGGTACCCGGCCAGCCCCCCGACCCGTGCTCCCTCCAATTCAGGTCGTAGGTCATCGGCCGAGGACCGAGGTTGGGAGGCGCGTACCAGCGCACCGACAGGCTCGTGGGACTGCCCGCCACTCCCAACACCGTCGGCGGGCCTGGCTTCAACGGCACCTCGCCCCCGACGTCCGTGACGTTTACCGTCACGTCGATCGTCGCCCGGCCACCTTTTCCGTCGTCCGCCATCACCGTTATCGAGTACGTCGATCTGGATTCGTAGTTGAGGCTCTGGGAGGTGCGCAACTGCCCCGTTTGCGCGTCAATGCCGAACCACCGCCCGTGCCGCCCCCGCAGCGTGTAGGTCAGCGGGTCGCCGTTCGCGTCGCTCGCCGACACGGGCGGGCCGAACGGCCTGCCGGACGGCGTGTTCTCCGCCACGTCGCGCATCGTGCGTGCGCCCTCTTCGAACGTCGGGGCGACGTTCTTTACTGGGGTATCCCGCAGGTATACCGTCGTGGTCGCCGTGGCGCCGACCGCGATGTACTCCGGCACCACGAACCGGAATTCGAGCGACTCGCCCTGGTCCGCCGCAAAGTCGGCCACCGCCGTCACCGTGAACGACGTACTTGTCGTCGACTCCGGGATCGTCAGCGTCGCATTCGTCCCAGGCCCGAGCGGCTGCGCCGAGGTTGAGGTCGCAAGCCCGTAGTCAGTCGTGGTCGCTCCGCCCCGGTGCGTCCAGTTCAGCGAGATGTCCGTGTCTTCGTCCGCCGGCACGGCCAGCTCGACCGTCACCTCCGCCGGCGCGTTCCCCTCGACCGCGGTGTAGGCGGGCGACCCGAAAAACACCTCGTTCTCCACGAATCTCACCGCCGTGGTCGCCGCCCGGTTACTCGCCCTCCTTATGTCAGCAAACTCGAAATATTCGCGGTAGAGCTCCCATGACGACGGAGCGTCCAGGACGAATTCAATCCACTCAAACTCCTGGGCAATGTCGTCGTCGTTCACCGTCACCGTGAACGTCCCCGACGTCGCGTTGGGTTCGATCACAAAAAACGTCGTTGTTGCGCGCACCGACCGAGGCACGACCGTCGACGTTGCCACACCATAGTCCGCCGTGTTCGCGCCATTGTAATGCGACCAATAAAAAGGAACAAAAACACCCTGCGAGGGCGCAGGCTTGCTCAATTCCACCGTCACCTCCGCCGGCGGGCCGCCCTCGACCGCGGTGTAGACGGACGACCCGAAATTCAGGGAGACGTCGTCGTCCTCAATGAATACAGTGGTTGTCGCAATGGTGCCCCGCACGATGCCGGCCGGCAGCGGATCGGCGAACTCCAATTGGACTTCCGCGTCTTCTTCGTCTCCGTCGGTTATAGAATTCACCTCAAATAATAGTGTGCGATCTGAAGGACCGAATTCCAATTCATCTTCCAGAGTCAGACCACGCAGGGTAATGAAGGCGGTGCCAAGCACTGTCCATGCGATGCCGATCGTCGTCGTCGTCGCCGGCGCTTCACTCAGGGTGATCGGCACCAGCGTCGATGAGGATTCCGCGGCAGGGTAGGAGGACTCCTCGAAGGACACCGTCACGGCCTGCGCCCTGGCGTGCGGCCCGGCGGTGAGCGCCAATACGGCGACGAGAAGCGTCAGCGCGCACCGGACGTTCCCGTGAGACAGCCACGGCCGCCGCGCGCGGCGAAACCGTTCGCTGCCCATGGCGGCCTCGACAAGGTACTCGCTCCGTCCAAACTCCATCGGCTTCCAAAGGCTCGCGGTGAAACAGATTCCCATGCCGTTTACGCAACCAGCCGCCGGTGCTCACCGGCGGGGTGATTCAGTGCGTCACTATTTCATTTGCTGGTCAGCGGCGTGTGCCAAGGCAACTTGTACCAGAGCGAACAAGGCGCGACTGAATAGCCGCACACCAACTTTGCCTCGGCACGCTATACGGATTTTCGATTCAAAGCAATAGCAGGCCGAATACAGTGCTTGCGGGTGCCCGATACGAATCCGGCCCGGTGCGGCCAGGGCGCCGCGGGCCAGGAATCCGCGGAGGCGGTGTATCATGAACGGCGCGCCTTGGCCGCATCGGGTCGCGGCGGGCGCCGGACAGCCGCGTGAGGAGACCGGGTGAGGCAGCTCATCGTGCACATCGGGCCGCGCAAGACAGGCTCCACGACCATACAGCGCCTCCTGAGGGCGCTGTCGGCGCCGCTCCGCGCTCACGGCATCCAGGTGCCCGTCACGGGCCGCATCGGCGCGAACGGCTTCACCCACATTCGCCTGGCCAGGGAAGCGGCGCGTGGCGGACATGCGCTCTGGTGGCGCCTGTCGAGGGAGATCCGCGCCGCGAAGTGCCGCTGCGTCGTCCTGTCCGCGGAAGATTTCTCGAGCCCGCCGGCCCGTTCCGCGGCGGCCGTCCGGCTTGCGGAGCTTGCCGCCCGGGAGAGGCTCGACGTACGTATCGTCGCCTACGTGCGGCCGCAGTGGCAGATCCTGGAGTCGGAGTACGCCCAGCGTGCTTGCGGCCGCGGTGTGGCTGCGCGGTTCCCGGAATTCGCAGCGGAGCTGCTGGCGGCGGCCGACGACACCATCCTCGACTACAACCGGGTATTCGCGCCATACCGCGACCTGTTCGGCAACCGCGTCCGTGTCACTCCGCTCCAACGGGCGTCGATGCCGGAGGGACTTGCAGCCCACTTCCTCGCGCAGGTGGGTACCGACGGCGCACTGTCCGGCGGCGCGCCCGCCGAGCACGCCAACGTGCGCAAGGGCGCCAGGGAGGTCGAGGTATGGCGGACGCTGCGGTCCAGCCTCCCCCGGGTCCTGTGGCGGCCCAGACCCTCGCTTCCGGACCTGCGCGCGGTGATCGGCGCCGACGCTCCGTTCGCCGGCTTCGAAGTCGACCAGGTCCGGGACCTCGAAACACGATTCGCGAGCTCAAATCGACGGTTCGCACGCGACTTCGGTGTGGCCGCTGACGGCGTGCTGTTCCGCGACGCCGGGCACTGGACCCGCCCCCGGCAAAACGTCGCCGACTGGGAACGCTTCGACCCGGACCTCCGCGGCCGGTTGCGCCGCTACCTGTTGGCCGAACTCGGCATCGACCTCGACGGCGGCGTCTGGAATCGACGGGCGTACCTGGTGCGGCGCTCGACCGTGGCGCTCGCCCGGCGCGCCCGCATGGCGGGCCGGAAGGTACGGTCCAGGCGCGCGCGGCTCGCCCGTTGGCCGGGGTGAGCCGGCGGCTGACGCAGCGCCCTCGTCGACACGCCGGAGCCTGGAGTCATGGCAATCCCGTTGCAACGACTTCTGCTGGCAATTGTCCTTGGTGGGCTAGTGCTGCTCCTGGCCGTTCCGCTGGTGTTCACCGCGTCGACGGTCTACCCGTATGTCGTGGGCAAGGCGCTGTACTCGCGGCTGGTGATCGAGATCGTCGTCGCGGCCTGGGCCACCCTGGCGGCGTTCGCGCCGGCTTACCGGCCGCGCCGTTCCACGGTCTTCCTGCTGCTCGGCGCGGGCCTGGCCGCAGCCGCTGTATCCGCGGTTCTCGGCGTCAGCCCCCAACGCAGTTTCTGGTCGAACTACGAACGAATGCAGGGCGTCGTGGATTCGGCGCATTGGGCCGCGCTGGCACTTGCCGGCGCCTGCGTGCTGCGCACCCGGGAGCACTGGCTGGCCCTGGTCCACTGCAATCTCGCTGTCGGCATGACGGTCGCAGGCCTGGCCGTGCTGCAATACTTCGGCGTGCACGACGTTGCGTTCTACGGCGACCGCCTCCCCGACGCCAAGGGGCGACCGACCGGCACGCTGGGCAATCCGATCTACCTCGGCGCCTACGCCGCGGTGAACGCCATCCTGGCTTGCGGCCTTCTCGTGGACACCTGCAGGTCCCGCCGGGAAGGACCGCCGGCACGCCAGCCACGGACGCGGAAACGCCTGCGTTCCGGATCCGAACGCGCACCGGGAGGAGCGCCCGGCAGGCCGATCCGCCTGCGGCGCGCGCTGACCATGGCCTGGCTCGTCGCAAGCGCAATCGTTCACGTCTGGGCGGCGTTGCTGGCGGGCTCCCGGGGTCCGCTCCTTGGCGCCGTCTTCGGAACCCTCCTGGCCGCCTTCGCCTGTGCCTGCCTGGCCCGCGGCCGGTCGCGCATCGCAGCGCTGTCCGCGCTCACCGCCCTGGCGGCCCTGGGCAGCGCCCCGTTCCTGATCGGGGCCCTTGCGCCCCCTGGATTCCTCAAGGCAGTGGATCTCCCGCCCTCCGCACGCCGCATGATCAGCATCAACATCGGCCACCCAACGGTGCAGAGCCGCCTGACGGCGTGGCGCGCCGGCGTCAACGGGTTCGTCGACAGGCCGGTATTCGGCTGGGGCCCGGAAAACTACCTGGTCCCCTTCGCCCGCCATGGGGCGGACTGGCCGTCAAAGTCCATGAAGGCCCACGACTACGCTCACAGCGCGTTCTTCGAGAAGCTCGCAACCGAAGGAGCGGCGGGCGCTGTCCTGTACCTCGCCCTGTGGGTCGCGATAGGCATCGCGATGGCGAGGACGATCCGGGAGGCGCAGGGCCGCGAACGCGTTTTCGCGCTTACGGCGGCGGCGGCGCTCGCCGCCTACTTCGCATCCCAGCAAACCCTGTTTCCGACGACAGTCGGCTCAATGCACTACGCCCTCCTGCTCGTGTTCACGGGTAGCCGGGAGATGCGGCTGCGCGGCCGCAACGCCGCCGAACCGTCGCCCGGCCGGCGGCCCCGCGGTTCGCAGACACTCGCGGTGGGAGCGGTCTGGTGCCTTGCGGGTGCGGGGGCTTGGGCGCACACGGCGATGTGGGACGCCGCGGTCGGCGCCGCGCGTGCCGTTACCCTGACGGCGCCGCTCCAGACGGTGCGGCCCTATCGCCTGTACGACCGCGCGATCCGCGCCTTCGAGCCGATGGCTTCGGATATCCGCCTGCATGCATTCGCGCGGTTTGCGCCCCGACTCGCCAGCGGCAGGACGCGGCTTGAGACCGTGCTCGGCTGGCTCGACGCACAGGCCGCGGCAGCGGTGGCGGCGGAGCCGCAGAACTGGCGTCTCCGGCATTCCGTCGCCCAAGTCTACGCAAGCGCAGCCCAACAGGACCCGTCGCTGTTTGCAACGGCGCAGGTTCATGCCGACGCACTGATCGTCATGGCCCCCAAACCCCGGGGCGTCCTCAGCCTGCTCGGTACTCCGGATCCGGTGCCCAGGGTGCGCCTTCGGGCAACGCCCGACGGCGTCCTGCTCGACTGGCCTCCGGTTCCGGGCGCGCTGACCTACAGGTTGTCCCTGGAACATCCCGGAGACCGCCCGGTGCGGGTCGTCGAGGGAGTGCCGACGCAGGCAATCGTCGATCCGGGAACCGGCGGTCGCCATATTCGCCTGCAGGCGTGTCTGGGCCGGGCCAACTGCAGCCCGTGGTCAGACCCTGTGCCGCTCGACTCGATCGCCGCACCGGCCAAGCCGCCGACACCTGCGACCGACGCGACAGAGCGGCCGCGGGAACGGCAGCATCGGTGAACGGACAGCCATTGCATTGCGCGCACGACGCTAATCCGGCGCCCGCATCCGCACGGCCGTCCGGGCGGTGCGTACCGCTCTATAACTTCGTCTCAGATTGCGCCCCAACCCCCTCACGCCCCGAGTGACATTCGCATAGCCCGCCGCGTACAGCAGCGCGGGCCAGTCCGTCCCACGCATGTCCGCGCCGCTCCCCGGCGCGATGTCGACCCCGGCTACATGCTGCACGATTCGCCGCGCAAGCCGTCTTTCGCGGCCACTGAAATCCTGCCACGATGCCCGATGCGGCCGTTTGCGGCCGTCGATTACGGGTTCGCGGAACAGCACGCCGTCCGCATCGATGCGGTAGTCGCGTGCGAAGCGGGCATTGGCATCGTCGAAACGGGCCATGACACCGCACGCCTGCTCGACCGTGAGCGGACAGACGGGGAGATCGTTTCGAAACACGGGCCGTAGCATTGCGCGCACCCGATCGATCAGGCGTAGAGCCTCCCTCCGCGGTAGATGGCCCAAAGCCGGGAAAGCCAACCTGACGACCTCGAGCTGTTTGGCCGGCCTGCGGGAATTGGCACGCAGCCCGGTCCGCCAGCGCGAAGCGGGGACTCCCAGCAGGCTGAGAAAGTGGGTCACCACATCGCCTTCGAGCCTCGAACGCTCCAGCGGCCTCACGACCATCGCTCGCGTGCCGAAAACCCGGCGCCAAGGCTCGAACACGGCGTTGAAATCCAGCAGGTCGCTCGTCATCTGCTCCGCTGCGAAGTCCTCGAACGCCTTCACGTTGTGGCCGGCGACGGTCCACTGGGAGTACAGTGCCTCCACAAGCTGGCACTGGGGGCGCACGTAACCGACCACACGGACAGTCACGTTAGTCTCCGCCGCCAAGGCCGCCACGCGCCTCGGCCAGTCCTGGTGCCGGGCACGTCCAGTGAACGATTCCACGCTGAGGACGAACCTGGTCGCGTCCACCCGGCGGATTTCCTCCGCCAAATCCGTCCAGGCTCGACCGCGCGTGACAAGCCCGCCATGATAGGTGCCGGAACCGCGGCCTGAGCATGGATAGTGGATACCCCAACGTCCAAGCGTGGGGGCGAGACTGGCGAATGCGCCCTGTATCGAGGAGGACGCCGACTTCGGCATTCCAATGTGCATGTAGAGCTGACGGCCCATTTCCGTTTACCGGTAACCTCGGTTCGGATCCACCCGCGGCGAAGGCGTGCCCACCGCCCGTGCCATTTCGAGCGGACATTCTCGCACGATGGGAACCGGTGGCAAATCACGGATCGAGGGCTACCAATCAAGGAGCATCGATGCGAGTACGGCCGGCGGGAGAAGCGCCGACAGAACCATCGTGCGCCCCGTTATCGACCGGTGCCTTCAGGCAGCTCCGGGCTGCTTGAAGGCCGGGCGCGGACGCCCCCAGACCCGCAAGCGAACAGAAAGCCCACGCCCCAACAAAGATGCATGGTGGCCAGCACGATCGGCAACAGCAGGGTCACGATCTGGCGATGGCGGACCAACGTAGCGGCCATCCCGGTGAGCAATGCCGCCACATAGGCCATGGGCACCACCCATGCGGCCACGACCGCGCCCGGCCAATCGTTCATCGCGCCGGCCAACCCCCCGGCTCCGGAAAACACCAGCCCCAATGTCAGCAGCGTTGGCAGCAACTGGCGCAGGCGCAGCGACCTTGGCGAACGCCGCAACATCACCTGCTTCCACAGGCCGTATTCGAAGTACTGCCGCGCGAGCGCGGTCAGCGTTCGACGTGGACCGTACGGAACTCTGAGCTCGGGATCGAACCATACCGTGCCGCCGGCTTTCCGCAGGCGCCAGTTGAGTTCGTAGTCCTGATTGCGCTCGAGCGACGTGTCGAAATTCCCACACCTCAGGACCGCTTCCCGACAGAACACGCCGAGATAGACGGTATCCACGCTGCCTTCCGGCCCGCCCCGCCGATAGCGCGCCCCGCCGGAACCGAGCAGGCCGGTCATGGCCATGGCTACCGCCCGCTGAAACGGGGTCGTCCCCACCGGAACCTGGCGTCCTCCCACGTTGGCCGCTTTCGTGCGCAACAGTGTCGCCACGGCGCGGCGCAGATAACCGGGTGGCAACGTACAACGCGCATCGCAGCGCGCTGCCACCGGATGCACCGCGGCCCGCATGGCCAGATTCAAGCCCGCGGCAGCATTGCGCCCGAGGTTCCGAATGACACGCACCTGGGGAAAGTCGCGGGCCACGGCACTCACCGGCGCCGTATCGTCCGACCCGTCCGCGACGATGATCTCGACCGCACCCGGGTACCGCTGTGACACGATGGACCGCAACGCCTCGCGCAACGCCACGGCCTCGTTGCGCACGGGGATGACGACCGATACGCCCGGCCATTGGATCCGACCGGCACTTGCCCGCCTGTTCACCGGATTGACTCGTCCCACGCCAGTTCAGCGACCCGCCTGCTGTACGAGTATGGCCAACCGGCGTCCATCGACTTGAGACTCCGCACGGTGCCGCTACCCGTCGCAGCCATCATAGCCCGGCACTGGCCGGGTTGGACAGTACGGACGATTGACACCGATGTTCGCGATTACTAAAGTCGCAGACACCGAAAGACTGTTCCGGGCCGGCAGGCGGGTACTGCCGGACACCCGTCGCAATTGCCCATCCGACCATGAATCTCTGGACATGTGAAGCTGCTCCGGGTTCGGTCGCGAAGCGGCCCCCGCCGACACGACGCGCCCCGGCCCCCATCAGGTGCCGCCACGGCGGCCAGCGTCGCGGTGCCGGCGCTTGACCGCCGTGCGACCGCCCGTAAGCAACCCGGCCTCCGGAGCCTGGCTGCTCCAGCAGCGGGTAGCCGTTCCGGAGGCGCCGGATGGCTATTGCCACCGCGCCGCGCTCGTAGCGCGCTGTACACCCACCTGCCGGCCAGTCACGGCGCTGGCCGCCCCGGCGGGCTTCGGCAAGACGACGGTTCTCGCCGCCGCTTGCCGCGAAGTCATTGAAAACGGGGTGCCCGTGGCCTGGCTGACCCTGGCGAACGACGACGCCGAGACCCTCGATGCCTATCTCGCCTTTGCCTTCCAGCGGGCCGGCCTCGACCTGACGGCGGCGATCGGCGCGCACGGCCCGCCGCTCGGCGCCGCGCTGCCGCGCACCTCCGTGCTGCTGAGCGCCCTTGACACCCGCGACGCACCGATCGTGCTCGCGCTGGACGAACTCGAACAGGTCGCCGACGCGGGCGCCGCAGCCGTCCTCGACGCCCTCATCGAGCGGGCGCCCCCGTGCCTGCACGTCGCACTGGCTTACCGATCGCTTCCGCGTGGGCTCGTCACCGCGCGCGCGCTTCTGGACACCGAGATCCTCACCGCCGATGACCTGCGGTTCTCCCGGTCTGACATCGCCCGGTTTTTCGGCCTTGCCCTGTCGCGCCGCCACCTCGCCGCAGTCGCCGCCGAGTCTGGCGGTTGGCCCATCGCCCTGCGCATGCGGCGCAACGTCTCCCCGGAGCCAGCGGCCGCGGAAGCAACCGCCCTACGCGACGCTATCGGCAGTTGGATCGCAGCCCGGTTCTGGCGCGCCTTTCCCGCCGCGGACCGCGAAGCCGTCCTGGATCTCAGCCTGTTCGACTGGGTCGACCGCGACCTCGCCGAGGAGGTGTTCGAGAAGCCGGGCGTCTTCGACCGGATCGTTGCACTGCCCGGTCTCGCCGGCCTGTTACAGCCGGTCGGCACCCCACGCGCCACGGTCTACCGCCTGCATCCGCTCCTGCGCGAACACGGCGCCGAGACCATGCGCCGCGAGCGCCCCGGCCGGACGCGCCGTGTCCGGTGCCGCATTGCCGCCGCACTGGCCCGCCGAGGCGCCACCGTCGAGGCCATGCGCCAGGCCGCCGAGGCGGGGGACGCGCGCCTCGCGGGCGCCGTGCTGCTTGAGGCCGGCGGCTTGCAGTGGTGGCTTGGCGCCGGCAACGACCGGCTCGTGGCCGCCGACCGGCTGCTCACCGACCGGGCCGTCGCCGGACGGCCGCGCCTGGCGCTGTTCCGTTGCGTCGCGCTCCACTATCGAGGCTGCTATCGCGACGCGCAGCGCGTCTTTCTGCAGGCGACGTCCTCGACCACCCAGGATGCCGCGTTCGACGTCGACCGTCTGCTCGCCGCGGGTATCCTGAAGATGGACGGAGCGCTCCCCAGCTCCGATGCCGACGTCGAGCGGGCGTGGACGGACGCCGCTCGCATCAGCGCCCTGCCTACCACGCCCCGCGTGGTCCGGGGCGCGATTCTGTACGGGATGGCCGGCCACCTCGGATTCGTCGCCCGGTTCGACGCAGCCGCCGACTGCGCCCGTCGGACGCGCGAGCTTGTGGCCGGCCGGTCCGCCTATCTGGGCATGTTCGCCGATTCCCTGCTGGGCGAGTTGGCCATGGCCCGCGGCCGGGTGCGAGAGGCGCGCAGGCTCTACGCCAAAGCCCGGCGCACGGCTCATGCGGAGTTCCTCAAGGATCCGAAGCTGGCATCGTTCACCGAACTGATGTCGCGCGAATTGGCGTTCGAGCGCAACCGCGGCGTCGACTTTGACGACCATTGCGCCATGGCGCGGGAAGTGTTCCGCGGCGGCAACAGCTTGACGCGCTACCCGGTCGCGGCCGAACTTGCGATCGCAATGGAGTTGCAGGCGGGCGGCACCGACGCCGGACTCGCGGTGGCCGACGACCTCGCCGAACGCGCAAACGGGCTCGGTCTCGCCCACCTCGTCGGCTTCCTCGCCGCGCACCGCGCCGCAATGCTCTCGGACGCGGGTCGGATAGCGGAAGCCGAAGACACGTGGCGCGCGGCGGGCCTGCCCGAAGTCGACGCCGAGTGCCTGCGGATCGACCTCCGCGGCTGGCGCTACATGGAAGCGGTCGCGTGTGCTCGGGTCCGGCTGCTGGCCGCCGGCGGTCGAGCGCGGGAGGCCGGGGAATTGGCGGAGGCGCTGGAGGAAACCGCCACGGGGCTCGGTCTGCGACGAACCGTCGTCCGTGCCCTAGCGCTGCTAGTGCGCGTTCGGCACGCCGCGAGCGACCGGGAGGGCGCGCTGGCCGCCGCCGCCGAGTACGTGGGCCACTACGCCAGCACGGACTACGCCGCACCGCTTCTGAACGCCGGTGACTGCGCTGCGGCCACTCTCCGCCGGCTGCTCGATGCCGACCCCGGCAGCCGGCTGGCCTCTCCCGTACGCCGGCTCCTCGCCAAGGCCGGTGCCGCAACCGCACCTTCGGTCCGGCTCGACGGGCGCGAGATGGCCGTCCTGCGTCTGCTGGGCGCGCACAACGACAAGGAGATCGCCCGTGCGCTCGGTCTGTCCCGGGCCGGAGTCCGGTACCACCTGCGCAAGATCTTCAGAAAACTGGACGTCGGCCGGCGACATGATGCGGTACGGCGCGCCGTGGCGCTGGGGCTCCTGCCCGACGACGGCCGCAGTAGTTGATTCATGAACAGGTGCGGCTAAAATCCCGCCTTCGGCTCATCTAGATTGGTTCGATGCCTCGTTTCCGAACGTACGACGTAGACGCCGATTGGGCGCGACCCTGCAACCGCTACAAGCGGCCCTTCGACCTGACTGTACTGGCACTCGTGGCGATCCTGCTGGCGCCGGTCTGGTTGCCGTTGTTGCTGCTGGTGGCACTTGCCATCCGGATTGAGGACGGTGGACCGGTCCTGCATTCGCAGCGTCGCGTCGGACGCTACGGCAAGGAGTTTGACATAGTGAAGTTCCGAACGATGGTCGAAAGCGCCGAGCGATTCACAGGGCCGGTTCTGGCCGCCCACAACGACCACCGCACAACCCGGGTCGGGGCGCTGCTGCGGCGCTATCACATCGACGAGTTCCCACAGGTCGTCAACGTTGTTCGCGGGGAGATGAGCCTGGTGGGGCCGCGCCCCGAACGGCCCGGCCTGGTTCGCCGAATCACGCGGCGAATACCGAGATTCCAACGACGCCTGAGCATAGCTCCCGGCATTGCCGGCCTGGCTCAGGCCCGGTGCGGCTATCACGCCTCCCCACACGTGAAGATCCGTTACGATTGCGTCTATATTGCCAACATGGGACCCTGGACGGACCTCAAGCTTCTTGCCGCCTGCGTCCGCAAGGCCCTCCGCGGCCAGACACCCCGCGACGCCGTTCGCGCATTGCCCGACACAGGCCCGCCCGGGGAGCGCCGCCGCACGGGAAACCCGCTTGGCGATTCTTCCATGGCCTCCTGGAAAGCGTAGGGCCCGTTTCCGGCATGGATCAGCGGCCTTTCTGCCGGCTCGAGTCCGTGACGCTGGACATCCCCATCCCCCTCCCCATCCCCCTCCCCCTC